>DATDGX010000265.1:0-24917 GCA_036521875.1 Binataceae bacterium (SeqCode) | reverse complement strand
GTTCATTGGAGTCGGCCACGCCCAAGTTGTTGTGCACCCTGACTTCGAGGGCACAAGTGTTGGCGTAACCACCCCGGCGTTCCCCAACAGTCCGGACGCAGTCCAGGCTCCTGCACCCGAAGGAAGCACAGTCATCATTGTTGGCATGCCCCAGTCCCAACGCCTCGGGGGAACCCCGAACCTGCCGGGACCTCCTCCGACGGTTGTTACAACTCCTTCGATCCGTATCTACTCGACGTGCAATGGTGTGCCGCGGCCGCCAGGCGAGGACATCAGCCAGCCGTGCCCGGAGCAATTACCCGACGATGAATGATAAGGATGCGACGGTGACGGTCATCGCGATGCAACAGCTTCACCTATCGCCCGTCCTCCCTGATACCCGAAAATTTATTTTTCTTCTGCCGTTCGGGTGTTCCTGCGTTACCTCGTGCAATCTGGCTCCACCAATCGTACCAGGTCCAGAAGACCAGCGAAGTGGCAAATGACGGCGAGCCGACTATCCAGGCAAGCCCCCAACTAGATGTTGGAGCTCGTCGAGGCCAACAGGCCGTTGTCGACCTTGTTCATCCATCGAGTCAGTCCACGACGTACGTAGTCCGCCTCGAGGCCCAGGTATTTGCACAATCGGAGAAACCCGAAGGAACTGGATCGGTTGGTCCCGGCAAGCCATTCGCGCGCTATCGAGCGGGATTCCGGGTCCTCCAGATACCGGCGCAGCATCGCCTCGAGCGCGCGGTGAAAGAGCCGATGCTCCGCCCAACCGTCGAACAGAATCAGGCCGTGGCCTCCGTCGAAACGAACGTCCGGCTGAAGAGGGTGGGTTCCGGCTTCGGGTTTACGACTGAACACGGCCATTTTTTCCTCTCCTTCAAAAAGAATCGTGCGACAGCATAAAAAATAGTGCGAGAGCAAGTAGCAAGCGAGGAGCCAACCCGTTTTTGAGCTGTTCTGAGAATGTTTGCCGGAATAGTTTGACGACGGCTCGCTTCGCCGGGTGGCCATCGCAGGGAAGTTTTTACTGGTTTCGGAGGAAATACTGATTCCGCCCCCCACGCCATCGAGGGAAACGGGCGAAGAAGTGCACAATGTGTCCTAATCCTGAAGAGAATGCCCCGAAGACCCTAAGGACAGCGCAGACCTGTCGCCGGCGGTGGGTCCGGTCTAACCGTCAGTGCTTCATCGCCTGCTCGACGAGGCGCATCAGCTCGCCGTGTCTCTTCACGGTGGATGGCTGATGGACCACCTCAAACTTCAGCCTATCGGGTCCCAGGAAAGTAGACCGGGCGGCGTTTCAAGTTTTTTTGAAACGCCGCCCTGATTTCTTGTCCCTGGTCTTCACCAGCTTCCAGGGTTTCCACAGGCAGGCGGAGGATTCGCGTAGCCTCGATCGGTCCTGATCACCCCATTCTCGGTCGCGGCTGCGCTCTAGAAGCCCCTGAAGACATCTCCGCCGAGATCAGGCAAGGTCGTAGCGATCAAGGTTCATCACCTTGGTCCACGCAGCCACGAAGTCCTTCACAAACGCCTTCTTCGAGTCGTCACATGCATAGACTTCCGCGATGGCTCGGAGCTGGGAGTTCGAACCGAAGACAAGGTCGACACGGGTGCCGGTCCACTTGAGCTTGTTCGTCGCGCGGTCGCGCCCCTCATACACGCCTTCGGATGTAGAGGACGCCTGCCACGTCGTGTTCATGTCGAGCAGGTTGACGAAGAAATCATTGGTCAGCGTCTCGGGTCGGTTGGTGAAGACGCCGTGTTTGGACTGCCCGAAGTTAGCATTCAGGGCGCGCATGCCGCCGACGAGAACCGTCATCTCGGGGGCAGTCAGCGTCAGCAACTGCGCCCGATCCAACAGCAGCTCCTCCGCCGCTCCTTGGTGTTCCCTCCGGAGGTAGTTGAGGAACCCGTCTGCGGCCGGCTCCAGTACGGCGAATGAGTTCACATCGGTTTGCGTCTGCGAAGCATCCGTGCGCCCCGGAGAAAAGGGAATCTTCACGTCGTGCCCGGCCCTTTTCGCAGCTTCCTCGACGGCTGCGCAACCGCCCAGAACGATCAGGTCAGCGAGCGAAACCTTCTTCCCGCCGGACTGCGAGCGGTTAAAATCCTTTTGGAGCGCCTCCAGCGTCTGCAGGGCCTTCGCCAGTACGGACGGCTGGTTCACTTCCCAATCCTTTTGCGGCGCGAGCCGAATGCGCGCCCCGTTCGCCCCACCGCGCTTGTCGGAGCCGCGGAACGTTGCCGCCGACGCCCAGGCAGTCGCGACCAGTTGGGAGATAGACAGTCCGGATTCGAGGATCTTAGCCTTCAGAACAGCAATGTCCCGCTCCCCGATTAATTCATGATCCACTGCGGGAACAGGGTCTTGCCACAGCTGGGGGTCCGCAGGAACGAGCGGGCCAAGGTATCGCGAGAGAGGCCCCATGTCGCGGTGCGTCAGCTTATACCAAGCCTTGGCGAACGCATCTGCGAACTCCTGCGGATGCTCGAGGAAGCGCTTCGCGATCGGCGCATAGATCGGGTCAATCCTCAGGGAGAGGTCCGTCGTGAGCATTGTCGGGGCGTGCCTCTTCGACGGATCGTGAGCATCAGGAACGGTGCCCGCTGCAGACGCGTCCTTGGGAGCCCACTGGTTCGCGCCGGCTGGGCTCTTCACGAGCTCCCACTCATAGCCGAATAGGTTTTCCAGGAAGTTGTTGTCCCACTTCACTGGGTTGGTGGTCCACACGCCCTCCAACCCGCTGGTGATCGCATGGGCGCCTTTGCCGCTGGCATACGTGTTTTTCCAGCCCAAGCCTTGCTCCTCGATGCCGGCGCCCTCGGGTTCGCGGCCGACATACCGGATCGGATCGGCAGCACCGTGGGTCTTTCCGAACGTGTGCCCGCCGGCAATGAGCGCAACTGTCTCCTCGTCATTCATCGCCATGCGGCGGAACGTCTCTCGTATATCCCGTGCCGCAGCGACCGGATCCGGTTTTCCATTAGGCCCTTCCGGATTCACGTAAATCAGGCCCATCTGAACAGCGCCGAAAGGATTCTCGAGCTGACGATCTCCGCTGTAGCGCTCGTCCCCCAGCCACTTGCGCTCAGGCCCCCAGTAAATGTCCTCTTCGGGCTCCCAGACGTCCTCGCGCCCGCCGCCGAAACCGAAGGTCTTGAAACCCATCGACTCCAATGCGACGTTACCGGCGAGAATCATGAGGTCGGCCCAGGAGATTTTCCGGCCATACTTCTGCTTTGTCGGCCACAGCAACCGGCGCGCCTTATCGAGGCTCGCATTGTCCGGCCAGCTATTGAGGGGCGCAAAACGTTGTGCGCCAGAGGCTGCCCCGCCGCGCCCGTCGCCGATGCGGTACGTACCTGCGCTGTGCCACGCCATACGAATGAAAAGCGGCCCATAGTGGCCATAGTCGGCCGGCCACCAGTCCTGCGAGCTCGTCATCAAGGTGTGGAGGTCCTTGATCACGGCATCCAGGTCGAGGCTCTCGAATTCCTTGGCGTAGTTGAACGCCTTGTCCATAGGATCGGACAGGGGGGAGTGCTGGTGCAGGATCTTCAGGTTCAGCTGATTCGGCCACCAGTCCGCATTCGTCGGGGCCCCCGCCGCGGTGGGTCTGCGAGCGCCGTCAGATACCGGGGACTTGTTTTCAGTTGACATGTTTTCTCCTTCCGCAGTCTGCAATTTACGACGATGTTCCGACGATAGCGCTTTCGGCACCTATCGCATCAGGCCATCGGCATGCGTCCACCAGCACCTGAAAGCTTAGTCAGAAGCGTTGGTTAATGTGGCGGATGATGGTTTCAGGTGGCCTGCCCCCATCGGGTGATCCGGTTGGAATGTTAATTTACCTTTCGGCCCGAATGGTCATCTCGTTTATATGAATTCTTTCATTAATACTTTACTCTTTTAGCAGCCGGTCCTTCAATTTTTAAAGACAGTCTTTATCCGTTTCGGCCTTCAGCCGCCCCATTTAGTTGTCCCGTGACGGCTGCTTCCCTTCGATGCGTCTTGCACGAGGCGTCCGCCCGGGGGCTGGCTGCTTGGTCCGGCACCGCCTGCAAAGGGCGTTAATTTCTAGCGAGCAGCCGAGTAGCGCGAACTCCCCGAGGCTGGTTCTACCCTCAATAAGTCTGTCCACCGCGGGCATCTCGATGTCACGGATCTGTTTGCACTGCACACACACCACGTGGTGATGAGGTTCCGCGTGACCATCGTAACGCGCGCTGTCATACAGCAGCGTTACCTTGCGAGCCTCGCCGGCCTTACAGAACTGCTCCAAGATGCGATGGACGGTCGCCAGCGATATGTGGGAAAGTTGTTTGCGTACCGTGGCGCAGATGTCCTCGGCGCTGGGATGGGTTTTCGAGGCCAGGAGCGCTCGGATGATCGCGAGCCGCTGAGGAGTGACGGCCAAGCCGCGTGCATGGCAGCGCTGCACGAACTCATCTCGCCGCCGAGCTGAATAGCTGACCCGCCATTGTGCGTCTAACAGCCGGAGTTCCTGCATAGATCCCCAGAGCAACCATGACCGGTTCTACCCAGAAAAAGCCCGTCACCAGCGTTGATAGAAAGAGGCGCGATGCCGACTAGCGGGTGAACCACAGTTCCAGCCGAGAATTGATTCTAGAGGACAACCATTACTACATGTGAATCGCAATTGTCAATCGTCCTATTGTAACCGGCGGTATCGAGCAAGTCCGCTCTAAGGGTCAGTGCTTCATCGCTTGCTCGGCGAGGCGCATCAGCTCGCCGTGTCTCTTCACAGTGGATGGCTGATGGACCACTTCAAACTTCAGCCTATCCGGTCCCAGGAAGTAAACCGCGTACCAGCCTTCTGGGTCGTAGGGAAACTCGCCCGGACCGTCGAGTATCCGGGCGCCGAGTTTCTTCACCAGCTCGCATACCTGGTCGACTTGCTCGTGAGTGTCGGTGTTGAACGCAATGTGATGAAGCCCGACTTCGTAGACCTCGAACGGATGCCCGGCAAGTTCAGGCTTTGCCGCCCAGATGTTCAGCACCGCTCCGTTTCCAGTGTTAACCGTCACCCGCAGGCGCTGCCCGTTGGGGTCCTGGATTTCGTCCCAGATGCGGTAGCCAAGGAACTCCAGAAACGGCTTGAAGAATCCCATCGCATCCGTCAAGTCGCTGACCGTGATCGAGACGTGATTCATTGATCCAAGAAGTGGCATGTGTGGACGTAGCCTCCGAGCGCAAGTTCTTAACACAATGGCGACGTTGCCGCACCTTCTGACCGCCGGCACGCACACGGCCCGTCGTAAACTCGCGACGGATGCATGGCGCGGGCGTGCTGATACGGCGAGAGTCACCATTCAGTTGGCTTTCGCCGCGCGGTTTTTCTTCCCGAACCAGGCATCGAGAGACCATGAGCCCGCTCCTATGCTGACAAGCAGGAGCAAGCTCATCGTCATCGCAAAGTCCGTCCTCGCATCACTCACCATGAACCAGAAGCCCTGGCCGGCGCGGAACAATTCCGGGACTTTGGTCGTCGCGATCGCGGTCAAAATCACAACTAGAAGAGGAATGCCGGCCAGCCTCGTGAACAGGCCTATCAAGACCAGAAGGCCGCAGGAAATCTCGAAGGCTCCGACCAAATGCGCTGTTACATCAGGATAGGGAAATCCGATTCGGGCGAAGCGGAGAACGCCCATCTTAGGGTCGATGTACTTGAGGACGCCTTGCGTTACGAAAATCAGACCCACTGCCAATCGAATGAAAATCAGACTCCTGATATTCCATGTGGAACCGAAAGTCTTGCTCATAGCTACTGACGTCACCAGGCCCTTTCAGCAGTGGGACCGCTCAAAGGTTCCTGAGTTGAATGAGTGGGGCTGCCCTGATCGAGTAGGCAAAGGCGCTGGTGTCGCGACCGATTTTCTCCTGAGCGGGCCGCTCGTGGCTGAGGTAACGGGGCTGAGGCCGGTTATCGACCAAACAATATCGCCAAACCTTGCGGGAAGTTTCGGATCTTCCAGATTTCCGTAGTCCCTGCCATCTCGAGTCATCATTATAGTGACTTGAAACGCTTGTTCAGCATCTTCGACGCTTCCGTCCACTACTATCGAGTCATATTCGGAAGATACTATGCGAAACCCTTCTCCAGTCAGCCAGTCGTCGAGATCCTTTTCTTCTTGAGGACTCGCTTGTTTCAGATAGAACATAAGCTCCAGGGTCAGTTGTCTCGGCGCGGGCGAAGAATACAAGGCCGGGTCATTGACACCGACATGAATTGAAACTGTAGGCTCAGCGGCTATGGCCGGCGTGAATGCGAAGAAGAGCCAGAACAGCGCTATCAGAGGCAAAAAGGACTTACTCATTTCGGACCGTGCGCGATGCAACCCGGCGAGCCCGTCTATTTCGAGCCATTCGGCGCGGTTCCACGCTGGTAATTCAATTGCGACTGCTGGCGCCCTGATCGTCTTCTAAGCTGGTAGTCGAATGGGTAGCTGTCGCTTCACTCGGTCAGGGGCGAAGGAGCGTTACGCGGGCCCTGTAGTGCCCAAGGAGGATCGCCCTCCCAGTCGATGTGCAGCGCGAAACGCATCGTTTGATGCCCTCCGCCGAGAAGCGGCCGGATTACCGTGACATAGGTTGTGTCACCAAGCTTGACGGTGCCGAGCGCCTGCGAGAGTTCCTCCCGGGTGCGGACGCGTTGATCGTCCACCGCCACGATCAAGTCGCCAGGCGTACCCAGCGCGCCGGAGCGCCGCAGCATCGGCATCGTGATGAACGAGACCGGTAACGCAAGCACGCTCGCCAACGCTCCCAGGTCGCCAAGCGGCGTGCTCCGTGTTCTACTTCGCAGCCCAGCGCGAAACGCTGGGCTGTCTGGCCACACATTAACCACCTCGAATCCATGCTCCTCCATTCCCAGGAAACACTGCGTGGTATATTCGAGCTGGACTCCCAGGTAGGGCCGGTGTCCGCCGAGCGGATGCGGGTGAAAGTTACGATTGAGCGCGGCGACATCGTCGGACGGCCGAAACGCTCGCTCATGCGAGGTCTCGTTCTTCGTTGGAGCAGGCGGCTTCTCCCCCGGCTGCGGCGCGATTTCAAGAGTAGTCGAGTCTGAAGCCTGTCCCGCAGGGAGACGCTGATGCTCCGCGCCGTTGGATTGTGCGGCGAACGAAGCCGCATCACGGTTGTCGTTGGAGTCGGCTGCGAGACAGTCAAAGGGTGCGAGCAGAATGACAAGCAGCGGGCAACTGATGAGGAGTCTCAGACTTCGCATCGCCGATCTCCCTAGCCCAGGCTCTTGGCTGTGGGGGTTATCGTAGGTCCGAAGCACGCGAGTCGCAAGCTCTTATCTATCAGAATGATCAGTTATCTATCAGAATGATCAGAATGATCAGAATGATGACGCTGGTGTGGTCGCTCCCGTCGACCTGGCCTGGAGCGGCCATGCAGGCTGCACCATCATCATCATAGAACTCTGCGCGGGCGCCGATGTCTCCGCCGTGTCGCGCCCGCGTCAATCGCAGTCGGGAATTTCCGGCACGCTCAGCCTTCCGAAATTCGCCGGAACGAATGCCATCCCACCCGGATTCCCGAGCCCGGTGATGATTGGCGTGCTCACGCCGGTGGTGAAGTCGGTTCTGCCCACGAAACCGAGGGTTCCACTATCGTCCTGGAAGGCCGTGTACGCGGCTCCAATGAAGAAGTACGGCGCCGCGATCTTGAAAACTTTCTGCAAGGTCTTGTCGGCAAAGATGATGAACCCCTGGTTGGAAGTCGCGAAGGCGGTGTCGTCGGCCATTATCCCCGCGAACGTGCCGCCGCCAGTCGGATAGGTCAGCGGCACCACGAACGCGCTCTGGCACCTCTGCCCGGCATGGTGCACGATGATCTCTTCGCCGTCGCCCTGCGAGTCAAGGATCAGTTCGCCAAACGGATCGAGAATCATCGAGTCGGGGTCCTGCAGATTCAGCGTCTCGCTGGCGCCGGTCAGAACGTTGGTCGCTGAGGCGGTTCCAGCGAACACCGGCTTCACCTCGATCGTCTTGTGCGAGGTCTTGATGCTGACAATAGCCGGCCCGGTGTTCGGATTGTTGGCCGGATTCGAGGCGCTGACGAAAATCCCGTCCTCGGTGAAAACCAGGTCGTCGTAGCCTCCGCCATGCGGCGCCGGAGTCGGAAATTGTAGAACGGTCTGGTTGTTGCTCCGGAGGTCGATTATCACGAGATTCGCATTGGCGTCCTCGTTCTGCAGCGCGCACAGCGTGCCGTCATCAGGATTGATACGCAGGCCGTCATTGTGGCCGGTGACTGTAAACGTCGTCACCACTTTGCCGGTCATGTCGTACTCGACGATGGTGCTCATCGCACCGCCCGACCCGTCGGGATTGCCGCCGTTTCCGTAGCCGACAAAGATATTGCTCTCGTTGAATGTCACCGAATCCGGATCGGTGTAGCCGTTCTCACTCACGGCGAACGTAGTCAAAGAATAAGGAGGCGTTGCCAATGGCGCCGCGTCGGCCGCCTTCGCCGTGCCGCTGCCTAATGCCAGCAGCGTAGCGCCTGCCGCTATCGCCGACACTCTCATGACGAGACCGTAGCGAACCACTGTCCCGAGGCGCGAAATCAATTTCGATTGCATCTGAACTCCTCCCCGCCGGAAAAACTTTGTAAATCTGCAAGTTCACTATCAGGAACCATCAGCCGAACTTGGGACAGCCGGCGCGAGTTAAGACTCGGAAAATTTACGATTACGCGGCCAACGCATTCGGACGCGTTAACGCGCGCAATGGCGCTATGGCGGTGCAGCCGGCGTCGGGAGGCTAGCCAGAGCTATCGAAAAGGAATGGAAGAACTATCGAATGTCCTGCAGTGGCGCTGGCGGCGATTCGGATTTCTCTGCTACAAGCGTGCCCGCGGCTGGTAGCTTGAGCGGACCTTTGCGATGAAATTCCGAGTACGCCGATGAAATTTCCAAATACGTGCGAGAGTTGGCGATGACGGTGAGCGCCGAGAAGCGAGTGACCTGGCTCGCCTACTCATGCCTGTTCGTGGAGGGCATCAATGTTGGCTGGTTTGGACCATTTCTTCCCGACATCGCGCGATCGCTGAGCATATCGATCGATCGCGCGGGCTTGATCGTCAGCGCAGCCGCGGCGGGCTACTTCATGGCGTTGATCGCGGGCGGTGAGGTGGTCGAGCGCCGCAGCGCGCGCACGACGATCATGGCGGCGATGACACTGATCGCGGCCGGCCTGTTCGCGCTCGCCTTCGCAACCGGGTTGCCGCTCCTGCTGTGCGGCGCCTTTCTGACCGGACTCGGAGCCGGCGCGTGCGACGTGGCGAGCAACGCGCTGGTGGCGAATCTCAATCCGCATCGCCTCACCTCCGCGCTCAACTATCTGCATCTCGCATTCGGCGTGGGTGCGCTGCTGGGGCCGATAATCGCGGGCTTCGCGCTTAAGAGCAGCGTGTCCTATTCGTCGGTGTTTGCGGGTGGAGGAAGCGCCGCGGCGCTGGTGGCTATTTCACTGAGTATCGCGGCGGTGCCGGAGTCGCGCCGAGCGCCGGCTCACCACGAGGAAATCGGCTCGCTGCTCACGCGGCCGGTGATTTGGGCGATTGCCGCGGTGCTGTTTTTCTATGTCGGCGTCGAGACCGGGATTGGCGCGTGGCTGTTCTCGTATCTCCGGGTCGAGGCCGGTTTTTCTCCGTCAGTCGGCTCGTGGATGGTTTCGCTGTATTGGCTCGGGCTGGTGCTGGGCCGCGGAATCGGCGGAAGACTCGGTCATCGCATGCCGGTGCATCGCGCGACCATTATGGCTTCCATTCTCGCGGCGCTCGCGCTAATCGGCCTGATCCTGGTTCCGCAGCAAGGCGCATTGGCCGCGCTGATGGCGCTTTTGATCGGAATTGGCTTCGGCCCCGTGTTCCCGAACATGATCGCTGTTGGCGCAGCTCGCTTCGGATCGCAAGTGGGCCGCATGACCTCGATCGTCGCCGCCGCGGGTGCGGCGGGAGGAATCGTGGGGCCGTGGCTGATGGGCCGCACTCTGGTGCTTGCGGGTCCGCAACTGATGATGGAGGTCGGTCTCGCCATTATCGCAGCGATGCTCGCATCGGTGGCGATCGTCGAGTGGCTATCGCGCGACGCTTCCCGGCCGGCGCTCGCGTCCAAGTCCGCGACCGCGTCCAAGTAAAGGTTCGCGCCAAGCTCTGAGCTCTAGTCCTCGGCGCTGACTATGATTTCGTATCGGGCCCCGCGTCGGCGGCTGCCGACGTGCGTTGGCTGCCGACACGAGGCCGAATGCGCTTAGCCTTTGGTCGGGTTCGGATGCGGAGTGCCGAGGTACGGAAACTCCTTCAGAACGTCGGTGTGCGGCTTAAGGCCGTCGGGCGGGATGTCACCCTTGGAGAGGAAGGCGAGGCGGTGATCGATGACATCGTCGGTAAACACGCGGCCGTTGGGATACTTCGCCGGCTTCGAAGGATTGAAGCTCAGCATGTCGGGCAAGAGGCCGTCGGCATCGATCGCGGCGATTGCTTCTTCCCGGGTGTAATTCCCGGTATGCCCCATCAAGTGGACGAACTGATCGAGCCAGCGCTTGCGATCGTTAACCGGCTCGCTGCCGTTGTATTCCTCTTTGGTCTCGTCAGTGTTGAAGAAGCTGCTGACCGACGGGTGGCCCGCGCGATCGACATGGAGGAGCTTGCCGTCGCGGCGCACGCTGCATCGTCCCCAGATGCGGATCGTGGGCTTGGCGCCAAGTTCACTTGTCGGCAGCTCGAGCGCGGTCGAGAACACATTGCTGTTGGTATTCGAATCCTGACCGGTCCATGGAGACTTGCCGCCCAGGTGAGGTGCGGTAAAGTTTCTGCCGCCCTTGGTATCGAACAAGTTCTTGATTCCGTCGTAGTCGAAGAAGAAAGCGTCGCTGCGATTGCCAGCGAAGAACGTATAGGCGCCGGACTTGACGATGTTGGGTTTGGCGCCGAAGGAGACCTCGGCGTCGGCGATGATCCTGGTCCCGACAGCTTCGACCGAGCGAGCCTCCGCGCCTTTTGCCATAAAGACGTTTGCGGTCTGCTTACCGTTGCGCAGCGGCGCAAACACGTAACTGATCGCGATGTCGTTCAAACAATCTCCGTCGTTGTCGATGTTGAGGCGGTAGATCGCGTCGGGATGGAATTCGTTCGCCGCGGCAAACGGATTCGCGTTGAGAATCAGCACGGTCCTCGCCGCGTCCGCGGGCGCCTGGAACGCGTAGAGGTCGCAGAGGTCGAGTCTTTGGTCCCCGAGGGGCGGGCCGAGATTGAGGCCGGTAAAGTGATTTGACATTTTTCTGTTTCTCCTGACTGAAAAATATGGGCTCACGACCGGTGGATCACATCGACATCGACCACCGAAAGATGAATCGCCCGCCTGTTTCTCACTTAAATCGAAATCTACATTTTGGTCAAATATATACCCGTATATACCCCGACGGTCTGTATCGCATCAGCGCCGATCTGGAAGGACGCGAAAAATTAATTCGCGCGCAACATACGATCAGATTCAGATGACGGCCGAAGCAGTATCGTCAGCCGGCGATCCCAAAGGGCGGAAATTCAGTCCCAGGCCATACGATGGTCTGTCGAATCGCCTTGACGCGAAGGCTCGCGAGAGTCTGAAGCTCCGGGTCCTGGCGGTAGCGATCGAACGAATCCGTACCTGGAAAAACGACGATGTGAACTTCGTCGGGACGGCTGGCGTCATCGCCGGGCGAGCAGGCGATTCGAAGTTCGACGCGGCCGCCGTAGCGGCTCATGATTTCGGCGGCGCGCGACTCGAATTGCTCGAACTCGTCTTTGCAGTTCGGATTAACGAACAATGCCACTACCAGCATGATGTTGGTGTTGGCCGGCCCGCTCATCGAAGGTTTCAGGCGCTAAGCGCCTGTTCCTGATCGTACGCCGCCAGCGCATCGATGATCGGATCGAGGCCGCCGTCGAGCACCTGGTCAAGCTGATGAAGCGTCAGGTTGACGCGATGGTCGGTCACCCGCGACTGCGGGAAGTTGTAGGTGCGGATGCGCTCGGAGCGGTCGCCGGTCCCGACCATCGAGCGCCGCGTCTGGGCGATTTTCGCGTCCTGCTCGGCGTGCGCCTTGTCCAACAATCGCGCGCGAAGAATTTTTAGCGCGCGCGCCTTGTTCTTGTGCTGCGATTTTTCGTCACGGCACACGATCACCATCCCGGTCGGGATATGCACGATTCGCACCGCCGAGTCGGTGGTGTTGACGCTCTGTCCGCCGGGCCCCGACGCGCGCATCACGTCGATGCGCAGGTCGCGCTCCTCGTTGATGTTGACCTCGACCTCGTCCGCCTCCGGCATCACGACCACCGTCACCGCGGAAGTATGAATCCGTCCCTGTGCCTCGGTCTCGGGCACCCGCTGCACGCGATGCACTCCGCCTTCGTACTTGAGGCGCGAGTAGGCGCCGCGTCCGGCGATTAGCGCGATCACTTCCTTGATTCCGCCGAGACCGGTGTCGCTCATGCTGAGCGCCTCGACCTTCCAGCCGTGCCGCTCCGCGTAGCGCGTGTACATCCGGAACAGTTCACCCGCAAACAGCGATGCCTCGGCGCCGCCGGTGCCGGCGCGAATTTCGAGCACCACGTTGCGCAGATCGTTGGGGTCGCGCGGGGTGAGCAGCTCCTTGAGCTTCTCTTCGATTGCGGTCTGCCGCTGCACGAGCGTAGGCAGCTCGGACTTGGCGAGCTCGCGAAGCTCGGCGTCGTCACCCTCGAGGATCGATTTGTGATCGGCGATCTCGCCGAGTACGTGGCGATACTCGCGCGCGCTCGCGATCACGTCGGCGAGCTGCGAGCGTTCGCGGGCGATTCGCGCATACTCGCGATTGTTCCCGATCACGGCCGGATCGCCGAGCTTGCGTTCCAGCTCCGCGAATCGTCCTTCCATTGCTGCGATTTTGTCGAGCATCGCCGGTTAGTCCATTGCCTTTCCGGCGTTAAGTTTAGATGAATCGCGGCGTGGCCGCATCGGACGGCCTGAGCCGCTCCTGAAGACCGATACCCCCGCACACCCGGACGCGAATCGCGCCTCGGGCGGCGGGAGGTTGAATGCTACTTTTTGATTCCGTACTTGCGGTTGAAACGCTCGATGCGACCCGCGGTATCGACCAGCCGCTGCTGGCCGGTGTAAAACGGATGGCACTTCGAGCACACTTCGACATGCAGCTCGCCAACCGTGGACCGCGTTTCGAAGGTGGTGCCGCATGAACCGCAGATCACTACGCTGCGGTGGTATTCGGGATGTATTCCAGGTTTCATCTCTAGATCCGCGCCATCTCGTTAATGAAAGAATACCATCCACCTGACACTGGAACAAATAGGGCGGCGTGCGTCTCCTCGAGGTCGCATAAGGTGATTCGGATCGCATTGCGGTTGAGCGCGGCTTTTGCGCTCTGCTGCGTGAGCGCCCCCGCATATGGCGACCCGGCGAGCGCACAGGCGCCGTCGTCGTCAGCGTCGATAACCGCCGTGAAAACCGCGCGAGGCCCCGGCTTCGCGCCCGAATCGGAGACGATGTTCGCTCCGATCGTGATGCTCGCGCCGCCGGGACCGGATCGCGCCAGGCGCGCGATTGCAATCCTGGATCACCAGCTCGCGTTTCAGCGCAGGATCACGTTCCATCCCGTGCTCGCGCCCTCGCTGCAAGAGGTCGTGGACCAACTCCCGCCGCGAGAGTCGACGCTGATTCGCGCCGCCCAGCTCTATTCGCAAACCGATATCCCATGGGAAGCGCTTCCCGACGGAACTCATGAAATAGCGGTGGCGGGCCATCCTGACGGCCACGACTACCAATATTCGTTGCTGAAAAAATACCAGGACCCGGAGGAGCCGGCGTGGCTATCCGCCGCATTCGGGCTGAAGCCCGCCGGTGGCGCGGCAGGCGCGGGCGTCGCGAGCGTGATCGGCAACCTCGGCGGCTCGCTGCTGATTGACAGCTACGGTGTCGGCGGCCTGGTCGATGCCGCCGCGGGAGCGCTGCGCGAGGTGCACGGCGACTTGAAGCCGCCGTGGGACAAGGTGCCCGGCAAATTCAATCAGCACGACGCGTCCGCGCTCGCGCGCCTGAAACGCGATATGCCGACGTTCGCCGCCAAGCTCGATCACTACTTCAAGATCGACAACATCATCGACGAGTTCGAGGGCGGCGGCGATCCGGTCGTGCTGTATAATTTCGACGCCGAGGCCCGCAAGGATTCGCTCAAGCCGTTTCCGAATCTGAGCGCATTTTACAACAAGCTTGCCGCGTCGGTAACCGTTGAGTCGGCTATCTACGACACCCACGGGAACTACTGGATGTGCTCCGGGTTCGAGCGCGGCCACTTCCACTCGACTTTCATGGTGCGCGATGGGCTGCTGGTTCCCTTCGACAAAAAATTTCGCCCGGCCGGCGAAGGAATTGCGCTCGACCGGATCGACAAGGGCGTGCAGCGCAGCCTGGCCGGGGTTCGCGTGCAAAGCCTCGGAATGCAGTTCGGGCTCGACAATCTCGGCTTCACGACTGACTACACACGCGACGGCGATTCGGCGTCCTTCCAGAGCCGGATGAATGCGGTGCCGAACCTGGTCGCGCCTCCGGTAATTCACGGGATGCTCAGGTACCTCGCCGGCGAGTTCCTGCGCGTGATGGCCGAGGGCAACGGCGGCATGAAGGCGGCGCTCTCCTCGCGGCGCCTCGAGGACGGCAACATTCGCTTCGCCGCGTTGATCAGCGGTGAGTTCGATTACTCGCCCACGCTCGAGTTCCTCGCCCGGGTCGGAGACGCGATTGCCGACGCGCACAACGACAAGGTACGCATCGAGGAGCGCCAGGTTGGCGAGGAACTGTTCGACGCCTTCGTTGCCGATTACAATAACGCCAAGCCGAAGATTCTTCAGTTGGACAACGCCCCGGCCGGTTCGAGATGAGACTTGCAGTTTCGAGACTTCGCGCGGCCGCGCTCGCCGCGGTATTGGCGGCCGCTGCCTCAGGATGCGCTCCGGCGGAGAACCCCGGGGTGCCGCTACCGGATAGCGCGTCGCCGCGTATCGTGACCGAGCTCTCCACGATCTCGTCGACGCCGATCGCGCCCAGCGTACCGTCGCCGACGGCCGCGCGAGCCCTGGCATCCAATTCAGCAGAAAACACCTCGAGCCGCAGGTTCGAGGAAATGCCCGGCATGATCCATCACGTGGGAACCGGACGCGAGCCCGGCGAGGAAGTCCTGCTCGACGCCAAGGCCGCCCAATTCGCGACGTTCTGCCGCGACATCATGGACCATCTGTTCATTCAGCTTCAGTTGATGGAACACGACGATCAGATCTCGCGGCTCAAGCTGCCCGAAGATCCGCCGCCGGTGATAATCACCGCGACGCTCGACCAGAGTGGCAAACTCACCGAGCTGGTTCTGGAGCAGCACTCGGGCAAGGCGGCCATCGATCGGATGATGATCGCGGCTTGCAAGCGGGCGGTGTGGGCGAAAAATCCTCCACTCGATGCCGCGACCCTCAACGGAACTTACCGGCTGCGCATCGAGGGTCGCTTCGTGAACCTCTCGAGCATGGACGGCCGCACGTGGACGTTCAGGACTACTATCGGAATGGCGATCCTCTGATCGTCCTGCGCGCGTCGGCGCCGCGCCGAATCGAATCAGTGCAGAGAGACCCGGCTCAGCTGCTCCTCGAGGATGCGCATCAGGAGCGCGAGTCGCTCGTAGACCTCGACGGCCGCGCGTGGTCCGGCGATCGCACGCAGTTCTCGTATCGGCGCCTCGAGGTCGGGCACGGCCGCGTCGCGGACCATGTCGCGAAGCGGCGCGAGACTGTAGGCGCCCTCTTCGCTCTCGCGCCTCAAGTGATCGAGCCACGATTCGAATCGCGCGCGGATCGCGTCGAAAATTGCCTCGGACGCGCGGCGGATCGGAGCGCCGGGGGCGTGCGGGCCGAGGGCGACCAGGTTGACAAGGATGAACGACACCCGGCGCAGAGTATCGAGCGCGTCGACCAGCGATGACGAGTCGATGCCGGCGCTCCGCCCTTCGAGGTGCGCGTCGTTCGCGATCGCGAGCAGGCAGGAGCGCTGCACAGGCGGGGGGCGGTTTTGCTAGACTCAGTGGCCGTGGCCTCGCTCGACAACTACCTCCCGCGGCCGGGGCTCTCGATCCCAATCGTCACGATTCTGGACGCTCAGGGTCGCGTGCTCGAGGATCAGCAGCGCGCGCTGGTCCGCTTTGCAATCCAGGATGGCCGCGGCGCCGATATAATTTTCGCCGTCGGCACCACCGGGGAATGGGATCGGATCGACAATTTGCGCCGGCAGACGGTCGCACGAATCGCGGTCGAGGAATGCCGGATCGCGAATCGCACACTCACCAAGCGGGTCGAAGCGTGGGTGGGAGTCACCGCTCCGACGCGCGCCGAGACGATCGAGAACCTCGCGGTGGCGGTCGAACTCGATGCCGACGCCGCGGTGGTGGCTCCGCTCTCGATAACCGACGCCGAGCAACCCGCGGCGTTCGTCGAGCGCGAAATGGGCGCCGTGTTCGAAAAGCTCGGGCACAAAATTCCGGTGTTCCTCTACGACAACGCGGAGATAGCGGCGCCCGGCAAGGCGGCGCATCTGCATACCCGCGACGTCAAACAAATGAGCCGACTCGACTATGTGCGCGGCATCAAGGTTACCGCGAGCAAGACAGTGCTCGGCAACTACACGCGGGCGGCGTCGAATTTCAAACTCGCGCATGAGTTCGCGATCTATGCCGGCAACGCGCATCTGATTTTCGATCTGTTCGCGCGCCCGGCCGGATTCGCGGAAGCGATGCGTTATCGATGGAACCGTTACTGGACGCAGCGCACCCTGCCCCACGGCGTCGTCGCGGGGCCGGCCAATCCGATGCCCCGCGAGTGGCAGCGCGGATGGCAGGTGTGCCGCGCCGGCGATCGCGAGCTGATGTCGCGCTACGCGAAGGCGGTCGACGACTTCCGCGCCGCCAGCACCTTTGTGCGCCGCGGCAAAGATTACAAGCCGACCATCGCGTGCCTGAAGGCGGCGCTCAAGGAGCTCGGCGTATGTTCGAGCGACGCGGTCGGCGCCGGAACTCCCGAGCTCTCAGCCGAGGAGCGCCGCGAGTTTGCCGCGCGCTGGCGCGCCCTTCGCGAGCGCCTGGCCGCGACGCTCGAGCCGGGGTGGGTAAGCGAACTCGATTCGCGGCCGCCCGGCGCCGGGCTGCGCGTGGCGCATCAGAATGGCTGAAGCCCGGGAAATAGAAGGCGCGAAGCTCGACGTGGTCGGATGCGGCAGCATGGTCGTCGACCGCTTCTACCGCACGCCGCGAATTATCGGCGCGGAAGAAAAAATCGTTCTTCATCAGCATCACCAGTCGACCGTGTTCGAACGCAGCCAGGTCGGCGGGCTGGTGCTCAATCATCTCGGATGGGCGCGCGTGCTCGGACTCGACGTCGGCATTTTCGGCAAGATGGGCGACGATCAGAACGGCGCGTTTCTGCGCGCCGGAATGGACCGCCTCGGCATCAGGAGCCATCTCACGCTCGACGGCAGCGCGAGCTCATTTGCGGCGGTGTTCGTCGACGCGCGCGGCGAGCGCGCGATTTACATGGCGCGCGGCGCCACTGCCGAGCTCACACCGGCGGAGGTTCGCGAGCGCCACGGCGAATTCATCCGGCACGCTCATCTGGTGTCGGCCGAAATTTCGCAGCTCCCGCTCCGGACCGTAGTCGCGATACTGCAATTCGCGCGCGCAAATTCGATTCCCACCGTGCTCGACGTCGATATTCCGCCGTCGGACGCGACCACCGCGCTCGGGACGCGTGCCGAGTTCGAGCGCGCGCTCAAACTCGCGACGATTCTCAAGCCCGCCAAGTCCGCCGCGCGCGAACTCGCTGGAGCCGGCGTGCGCGATTCGCTCAAGCTCGCCGAAGCGATTCGCGCGCGCTACGGGAGCCGCGCCGTCATCATCACCGAGGGCGACAAGGGCTGTGCGATCGCCGCGCGCGACGCCGCGCATCGGGTCCCCGCGTTCCGCGTGAAACAACTTGACTCGACGGGAGCGGGCGACGCATTCCTGGGCGCGATGCTCGCGGGACTCCGATGGAATCTGCCGTGGCCAGCTATCGGGCGGCTCGCGAACGCGGCGGGAGCGGTGTGCGTAACCAGGCTCGGCGCTTTTCCGCCGGGGTTGGAAGTGCGCGAGGAAATTCTCGAACTGTACGGCGACTCGATTCCCGCGCCCGCACCCAATGGCCAGGCTGCGGCGCGCTCCACGTCCGCTTCGGACCAGGACGATTCGAGGGCTCAGCTCGAACAATTCTTCGCCACCTCGCTGATTGAACTCGCAAGGTTGAAGGGCATCGTCGACCAGCGCGCGATTTTCACGGCCGTCGAGCTGATCCGCGACGCCGAGTGGCGCGGCGGCCGCGTCCACGTAACCGGAGTCGGCAAGCCCGAGCACGTCGCGCATTACGCGGCGAGCCTGTTTTCGTCGATCGGAACGCCGGCGACATTTCTACACGCGACCGAGGTACTGCACGGCAGCCTTGGCCAGGTGCATCCGCACGACGTGGTGATCGCGATTTCCAACAGCGGCAACACGCGCGAGCTGTGCTCGGCCGCAAGCGTTATCAAGGAGCACGGCGCGAAGCTCATCGCGGTGACCGGCAACCGGCGCTCGGAACTTGCGGCACTCGCCGATCTGATCATCCACGCTCCCGTCAACCGCGAGGGCGGCGGACTGGGCCTGGCGCCGCGCATCAGCGTGATGGGCCAGGTGATGGTGCTGGCGGGAATTTCGGTCGCGCTCGAGCTGGCGCGCGGGCTCACGGTCGAGGACTACGGCCGCTGGCATCGCGCGGGAACGCTCGGCGAGGCAGCCCGCAAGATCGCCAGGCGCAAAAAAATCCAACCCCGTACGAAAGCTCACGCGCCAAAAGCGCACTAGCGCTGCTATCAGAGCCGCGCGCTCGACTGGAGTGCGGGAAGGCAGCGCTTGTTTACCGGCCGACGAATTTCGCCTGGCGCTTCTGCTGAAAAGCGGTGATTCCTTCCTTATAATCGGCGGTACGACTGGCGGCTCCCTGCGCCTGCGCCTCGCATCGCAGCACCGCCATCAGGCCGAGCGCCTCTTCGTCGATTCGCCGCACCAGCCGCTTCGAGAGCAGGAACGCCGCGGTTGGTCCCGCCGCAACTGTCGCGGCGGTCTTGCGGGTGTGCTCGACGACAGACTCTTTCGGCATCGCCTGGTTGACGAGGCCTGCGGCGGCCGCTTCGGTGCCCGAGAGCAGCCGCCCGGTGTAAATCAATTCGAGCGCGCGATGCGTCCCCAGCCGCGACACGAAAAACGAATGACCGCCTGAGTCGAGCACGGCTCCGATGCGCGCGAAGGGCGAGCCGATCTTCGCGTCCTCGGCGATATAAACCACGTCGCAGGCGAGCGCGATACCAAGTCCCACGCCGAGACACGCGCCGTGCACCGCGGCAAAAGTCGGCGCCGGGAAAGTCGCGATGCGCTTGATGATGGGGTTGAAGATGCCCTCGAGAATCGCCTCCGCGTCCTCATCGCCCGGAGTCGCATCGGCGAGATCGCGGCCGGCGCAGAAGCCCGCGCCCTCGCCACGAATCAACAGCGCTCGCGCGCCGCCGACCTCCGCGCGGTCAATACACGCCGCGATTTCGTTCGCCATCGCTTCGTTGACCGCGTTCAGTTTGTCGGGCCGGTTGAGAACGATTTCGGCAACGCCGCCTTCGACCGACAGGTTGACCGTCATGATGCTGCTGTCCTCCTCGCGCCGCGCGTCGCGATGATCGCGCCGGCGAGCCCGTGAGAAAATCCGCGCGTTCGAAGACCAGCGCTAAAAAACCGGGATGATATCTTCGGCGCTGATGTCGCCGACGTCCACACCGGCAATATCCAGTTCCGGAATCGCGGGGAACTCAATATTCCAACGCTCCACGAGTTTCTTAACACGCGCGATCGCGAGCCGCCAATTGTCGGCCTGCTGGTCATAGGTGAGGTTGCCCAGGCCCGCCTCGCGCGCGATTCGAAGCAGCACGCGATGATTGGCGAGGAAGTAGTCGGGAATGTCCCAGAACTGTCCCGGTGGCTCCCAGAGCACCATGGAGAGAAACACGAAACCGGCGCGGAGCTGCTTGGTCACGAACGAGCGCGACTCGTCGTCGAGACCGGGCCATGCCTTGTCGAGCAGCGTGATGCAGATTTGCAGATGACGCGACTCGTCGCGCCCGATGCGCGTGAACACGTCGTGGAACACCGGATGCGAGGTGGCGTGCGCCATCCCGTGGAACAGCGTCGAAGAGGCGACCTCGCCCATCATGAACGAGGTGAAGAGAACCGCGAGCGGGTAGTGATCGACCGCGCGGTTGAAGCCGGTCCAGTAGCGGCCGCCATTGTGATAGAGCCATCCGATATTGTTGAGCGCGACTTCCTGGAGCTCGCTCGAGGGCTTGAAGCCCTGCGGCCCGTTGGGGACCAGGCGCTGGATGACGCGCTGACAGCATTCCTCGTGATTGACCTCGTCGCGCGTGATCGAGAAGAAGCATTTGCGGACCGGGTCTTCCTCGTGGGTCTCGAAGGCGTGAATCATCGCGCGCGCAAACACCGCGGGCCCCGAGGCGTCGAAGTTCGAGAGCAACGCCCACCAGTACATCATCGCGACCTTCTGGTCGTCGCTCCACGCTTCCGGCGAGAGCTCTTTCCAGTTGATGGTCGCGGGGTTGAAGCCTTCGAGCTTGGCGCGCTCGTAGATTTCGGCGAGCCTGGGAGTCTCGGTGCGCCACTCCATCGGGAAGATATTTGGCTGCGCGACCAGCGGCGGCGGCTTGAGGCCGTCTTTTGGAATTGCGAATTCATTCATCGAAGGTCCCTCTAAATAAAATCTACCAACTATTCGGTAGGTAACTCAAGGCGCCGGTCTGCGGCCGCGCCGGCCGGCTCCTATCCCCGCCCCTGCGAAGGCGATTTTGAATACCGCGTCGGCAATCTGGCTCGCGTCGAGCGCGCCGCCGCCCGGCCGGTACCATTCGGTGATCGAGTTCAGCATCCCGAACAACAGCCGGGTCGCGAGGCGCGGATCGACGTCGGCACGAAGCTCGCCCGCGCGCTGCGCTTTCGCGAAGACCCCCGCGATGACGTGGTCGAACTCGCGGCGGCGATCGAGCACGCGCCGTTCGGTTCGCGTGTTGCCGCGCACCCGAAGCAGCAGAGCGACTTCGGGCAATTGCGCGACGGTGATTTCGATGGTGCGGCGCACGATGTATCTGAGCCGCGCCGCGGCGCCCTGCTCCTTCGCGCCCGGCTCCTCGAGCACCGCGAACAACGCGTCGAGCGCGCGTCCCACGCCGCGCGCCAGCAGCTCTTCCTTCGATTTGACGTGGTAGTAGATGCTCGCCTTGGTAATTCCCGCCGCGCGCGCCACCTGCTCGAGCGAGCTGCCGTCGTAGCCGCGCTCGCGAAACACACGCACCGCGACGTCCAGAATCGCGTCGGTGTTGTAAGCCTTGCGGTGTTTTGCCGAGGGACGCCCCATTCGCCACCCTTCCTCCTCTTCCAGTTTGACTCCCGCGACTACTGCTTGCCAGTCTCGATTTTGCGCGCGGCAATCCATGAGCGACACGAGGAGCACATGAAATTCGGCATCGCAATTCGCAACATGGGTCCACAGTCGAGCCGCGCGACTATCCGCGCGTGCGCGCGAATCGCCGAGGACACGGGCTTCGACGCGCTGTTCGTTTCGGATCATCTATGCATCCCGCCGGATCAAACCGAGGGCTCCGGCGGCCGCTACCTCGACGTGCTCGCGACGCTCGCGTACCTGGCGGGAGCGACCGAGCGAATTCGGCTGGGCGTGTCGGTGCTGGTATTGCCGTACCGGCCGGCGGTGCTCACCGCGAAGCAGATCGCGACGATCCAGGAACTGTCGGGAGAGCGGATGATTCTCGGCGTCGGCGTGGGCTGGATGCGGCCGGAGTTCGCGGCGCTCGGCGTCGATGCGCGAAAGCGCGGCGCGCTCGCGACCGAGACGCTGCGCGTGATTCATCATCTGTTCGCGAGCGACGTGGCGCCCGCCTTCAATGGCAACCTGGTGAAGTTCCCGTCGTTCGTCTTCCTGCCGCGGCCGAAACGCCCGGCGATCTGGGTGGGCGGCGCCGGCGAGCACGCGATCAAGCGGGTGCTCGAGTTCGGCGACGGGTGGCATCCGATGCATCCGGCGGCGGAGCTCAAGGGAAAAGTCGAGGAATTGAAAACGCGGGCACGCGCGGCGGGACGTCCGGCCCCGGAGGTCATCGTGCGTCGCGGGCTGAGGCTCGACGATACCGCGGCGGCGCGCCTGAAAGTCGCCGCCGAGCGCGAGGCCGGCGCTGACTACTTCATTCTGGATCTCGGCCGTTACGCGGACGAGTCGGCGTTCGGCAAAAGCGTCGAGACGTTTATGGGCAAGGTCGCGGGCTGATCATCCAAGTCAGTTTGCAATGTTGGCGACTTGCCGCGAGAGCTAGATCAGCTTGTCGCGCTTCAACGATTCGATCTCGGCGGCGCTGAGTCCCAGCAGATCGCCATACACGCGATCGTTGTCGAAGCCGTGGCCGACTGCGCCGCGAAAAATCTTGCCGGGTGTCAGCGAAAATTTCGGCGCGATGCCGATGCCCTTGACCGGACCGACGTGAACGTCTTCCCATTCGACGTGCATATCACGAGCGCGGAACTGCGGGTCGGCCGCGATTTCCTTGCTTGACAAGATTGACGAACAGGGCACTTTGGCATGCGCCATCGCCTCTACGATCTCGGCGATGGTCCGCTCTGAGAGCCACCCGCGCAGGATCGCGTCGAACTCAATTCCTTCGATCGATTGGAGGTTGACACGCGCGCTCTCCCACTTCGGATCCGCCGCATCGAGCCCGATTACCGTGAGTAACCGCCCGTAAACGTCGCCAAGCGCGCCCAGCACGATCCAGCCGTCTTTGGCCTGGAAACTGTCGAGCGGCTGGAACCCCTGCGCGCGATTTCCCGAGCGTTCGCGCACCGTATTTTGCTGAAAGTATTCGATCATGGTGCCGCCAAGCGTTTTGTGAATCGCCTCGTACTGCGCGAGATCGATTGCCTGCCCCTTGCCGGTCGCGCGCGCGTAAGTCAGCCCCGCTAGCGACGACCACATCGCGAACAGCGCCGTCAGGTAGTCGCCGATCCACGGGGCCGCGCGGGTCGGCGGCGTTTCGGGAAAGCCGGTCTGGTACATGATTCCCGCGAACGCCTGTCCAACGATGTCGTAGGACGGACGCGCGACGTAACCGGGGTCGCCGGTCTGCCCGTATCCCGACACGTGCGTAATTACCAGCTTCGGATTCGCTTTCCATACGGTCGCGTCGTCGAGGCCCCATCCGGGATACGTCCCGACCTTGGAGCTTTCCATCCAGATATCGGCGCGCTCGATCAGCTTGAGAAAAATCTCGCGCCCCTTGGACCTGGTGAGATCGAGCGAGATGCAGAAAACGTTGCGCCGCTCCTGGATCCAGGTGGTCGCGACCGGCGGGGTACCGTCGCGAGTCGGGAGCCGCGCGCCGATCGTTCGCCAGCCGACGTCGCCCACCCCGGGCCGCTCGACCTGGATCACTTCCGCGCCCATCTCCGCCGCGAGCTCGGCGGCGAACGGTTGCGCGATCAAGGTTCCGGTCGAGACGATCTTGACGCCCTGCAGCGGGCCAAACTGTTCGGGGACCAGAGTTTTATCGGGCATGATCAATTGCTCGGGCATGATTATTTTTATCTTGTATGATCAAATTTCTCGATTGCGGTTTTCGGCCGCACTAACTTCAAATTTCAGGCCGCATGATGCTCTGAATTTGCCCGGCGCCGCAACTCGTTTCCGCCCGGCGCAGTATTTAGCATGCGCGCCGACACGTTTTACGACCCGCCCCAGCGGGCTATTATACTTTCAGGCGTACCGCGACCGTCAGCGGCGGACGCCCGGAGTTCCTTGACGCATGAACGGCTCAATCAACCGGCGTGAACTCACCTTCAAGGCGCTGGCCGGCCTCGCCGGCGGCGCGCTCGGATGGCTCCCGGTCGAGCTGACCAGCCATGGTCATAACCTGACCGAGCAGATCTCGCCGACGGCAATCGTGATGTCATACGCCGCCATGGCGATCCTGTCGGGACTGATCGGCGGATTTATCCTGGCCGCGGAGGGGCAGCGGCTGGAAGTCACACAGGAGATGAAACGCCGCTTCCTCCGGGGCGCGGCCATCTGCCTGGTGCTCGCGCTGCCCGCAAATTACTACGCCAACGTAGTCTTCACCTGGATCCTCGGGGCCGGCGGATGGGGTGTAGGCCAGCAAGGCTCGACCTTCTACCTGGTGCTCGGACGCGTCGCGAGCTGGACGATGATGGGCGCTATGCTCGGCGCGGGAGTCGGAATCGCGACGTGGGCGGTTCCCAACATCCTGAAGGGCGCGGTGGGCGGATGGGTCGGCGGCTTCTTCGGCGGCATCACGTTCGATTTGATCAACGCGATCACCGGCGGCGGAACGCTCGCGCGGCTGTTCGGGCTCAGCGCGATTGGATTGGCTATCGGGCTCTTCATCGGGCTGGTTCAGGAGCTCACCAAGGCCGCGTGGCTAAACGTCGAGCAGGGACGGCTCAAGGGCCGCCAATATCGAATCGAGGGAGCGCGCGCGACGCTCGGGCGCGCCGAGGAAAATTCCATTGGCCTGTTCGGCGACCAGGGCGTGCAGCCGCGTCATGCGGTCATCGAGCGGCACGGCGCCGACTACACGATCAAGAATCTTGCAGTGCAGGACGGCACCTTCGTCAACGGAAATCGCATCGAGACGGTCACCCTGCACGACGGCGATCGGATCAAGGTGAGC
>DATDGX010000264.1:0-38245 GCA_036521875.1 Binataceae bacterium (SeqCode) | reverse complement strand
CGCGGTGGAAGTGACGTAGCAGAACACGTCGAACGTCTCAAGCAGGGCCGGGACCTCGTGCCGAGGGACATAGCCGGGAAAAGAAAACTGGCGCTCGAGGCGCAGCTCGCGGGCGCGATCGCGCAGCGTCGGGAGCAAGGCGCCGTCACCGGCGATGACGAAGCGCGTGTCGGGAATTTGATAAGACGCCAGAGTCTCCACCCAGTCGGCGGGAATTTTGCCTTCGCGCAGATTGCTCAGTCGGCCCACCACCATCGGGCGCGCGGCATCGCGAGCGCGTCGCGGGGCAAAGCGTGCGAGGTCAACGCCGTTGGGGATCGTGTGGACCCGCGCGGTGGGAATACGCGCCACTTGGCCCAGTTGGCTTCGCGAGACCAGCACATAATGATCGTACGCATCGGCAGCGTCGATATTCGCGTGATGAAGCACGCAGATGAACGTAGGCGTGTCGGCGTCGGAGGCATCGCGCGCGTTTGTCACCCTGGTCGCTCTCGCTTCGGCAATCCAGGGCAGCCACGGATCGTTGCCCCACCAGTGGCAGATCACGACGTCGGGCCGAAAGCCGTCGAGCACACTGTCACGCTGATCCGCGTTGCGCAGCGAGTTCCAATGCGCGTCCAGGCATGCGATTCCCGCGCGCCGGAGATCGTCGAGCATCGCGCGATCCGTCGCGATGCCGTTGGCGCTGGAGAAGTGAATCACGCGATGCTCGTGCTCCGGCATCGACAGCGCCAGGTCGACGAGCACGGTCTGCGCTCCGCCGTGGCACAGCGCCTCGATCGCGGAAAGGATCTTCATGCCGGCTCTTGCGACGATTGCGTCACGCAGTCGCGCGCCGTGCTGCTCAGCGCGTCGAGCAGCACCGACTCGTAGCGGCGCACCATCCGGTTTACATCGTAACGCGCTGCCAGCTTGCGGCTGCGCTTGCCGAGGCGGCTCGACAGCTCGCGGCTCGCGAGCAGCTCGTACATCGCGCGCGCGGTTTCTTCCGGATGGAGTACGCACACCAGGTAGCCGTTGCCGTTGATCACTTCCGCAATCGCTCCCACGTGCGTCGCCACGATCGGTAATCCCATCGCCATCGCTTCGAGCAGGGCGAATGGCGTTCCCTCGTACAGCGAGGTGATCGCGAACACGTCGAGCGCGCGGAGTATTTCCGGAACGTCAGATCGCGAGCCGAGAAAGCGGATGCGGTCCGCGACGCCCAGTCTCTCCGCCTCAGCCTCGAGGTGCGCTCGCGAGCCCGCGTCGGGTCCCGCAATCACGGCGCGAATTCTGCGCGGCTGCCATCTGCCATATTTTCCGATCAACAGCGCGACCGCCTCGAGAAAATGCTCCAGGTTTTTTTCCGGCGCGAGACGCGCCACGGTGCCGATCGCGAAGTCATCCGGCTGCAATCCAAGCGCGACGCGGCATCGTTCGCGGTCGTAGCGCGACGGATCGAAGCGGGCGAGGTCAATTCCGTTTTCGATCACTACCAGCTGCTCGCGCCGGCATCGCAGCAATTGCCGCTGCGCCAGAATGACATCGCGAATCATCTTCGATTCGCAAATTATCCGCCGGCACGCCGATTTGTCGCTGAGCCGGGTCGCGAGGCTGACACCGTCGACGCGCTCGACGATCGCGCGCACGTTCGCGCGCTGCGCCGCGGCTATTCCGTCCGGCCACGCATACAGCAAGCAGGCATCGATAGCGTCGGCGCGCAGTCTCGCGGCGAGGCGCCCGCCGTATTCCTCGCGCGCGGCTTCATCGCTGTCGGTCCAGCTATCATCCGATGCGGGCTTGTCGTAGCCGACCATGATCTGAACGCCGAGCGCCGCCGCTTCGCTCACGAGACTGCCGGGCCGAAAGGTGTAGAGATGCGGCTCGAACTTCGAGCGATCGAGTCCGCGCATCACGGCGAGGCAGCCGAGTTCCTGGCCTCCGAGCTCGAAGCTGTCGCATATGAACGCGATCCGGATCACAAGCGCTGTGCGCCTCGCATCTCCGCGGGATTGCTGCGCCGCGCGACGGGAGCCTCGTATCGCTCGATGATCTCGGCGGCCGGACCGATCGCGCGAATCTCGCCGCCCTCCATCCACATCACGCGATCGCACAATTGGCGCAGATTCTCGGAGCCGTGAGAAACGATAACCATGGTCGCTCCCGAGGCGCGAAACTTGTGCAGCGTCTGGGTGCAGCGGTCGCGGAATCCCAGGTCGCCGGCGCTCAGCGCTTCGTCGAGCAGCAGCAGATCGAACTCGACATGCGCCGCGACCGAAAAGCCCAGCCGCGACATCATGCCGCTGGAATAAGTCCACAGTGGCCGGTTGATGGCCTCGCCGATTCCGGCGAACTCGACAATCGCGGGAAGCCGAGCCTGCACTTGCCGATTAGTCATTCCGAGGATCGAGCCTTGAAGGAATATGTTTTCGCGTCCGCTCAGATAGGGATGAAACCCGGAACCGAGCGCGAGCTGGGCCGCGATTCGCGCGCGAACATTGACAGTTCCTGAAGTGGGCGCCGCGATGCCGGCAAGAATTTTCAGCAGCGTGCTCTTGCCCGCACCATTGGCGCCGACAATTCCGAGCGATTCGCCGCGCGCGACCTGAAACGTGATGTTGCGCAGCGCGCACAACTCCTGGCGGCGCGGTTGAATGCCGAGCAGCCGCCGCAGGACATTCTCGAACAGCGCCTGCTTCCCGTCGCGCGCTCGATAGAACTTGCAGAGCGATTCGACTTCGACGACGGCGCCGCTCCCGTTCGCCTGCGCGCCTTGGCCAAGTCCCGAGGATGCTGATTCCGCTCTCACTTTGAAGTTACGGGGCCCGCTTCATTTGATTGTTCTATATGCGGCCGGCCTCTCGACCATCACCGCGCGCGAGTGCGCTTGATCGTGGCGAGGCGCTGGCAGAACTCTCGAACCGACTTCGCCCATCGGCTGTAGGTGTATCGCTCGCGCACGATGCGCCTTCCGATCTCGCCTAACCGCCGCCGTTCTTCCGGACGCGCAAGGTAATGAGCGATCAATGTTGCCGTCTCCTCGCCGCCGCGCGTGATCACGACGGCGTCGCCGAACTCCGCGCGAAACCCGGCGGGTTCATCGCAAATCATCAGTGCTCCGCAGCCGAGCGCTTCGAACACGCGGTTGTTCCACATACCCCATTCGCGTTGCGTGTCTTCATGATAGTTGAGCACGATCTTCGCGGAACTGTAGAGCTTGGCGATGTCGTCGAGCGGCAGTGCTCCGCGCCAGAAACGGTGCCACTGGTTGTCATCGGGATTGTCCGCGTATTGCCGGCTCCAGTAGTCGCGATCCCAGGCGGCGCCCCATAGTGCGAAGTCAAACTTCTTCGCCGCGTCGAGATAGTGCTTCGTGGTCGCGGGCGCTTTGTTCCCGCGCCCACCGCTGCCAAGGAATACCACGTCGGCACGATAGCGATCCTCCGGTTCGACGGGGCCGTAATCGTCCTCGACCGCGAGCGGGACGAACGCTGCCGGGCGATGCCGTCCCAGGACCCCTGCGGCCGCGCGGCTGTTGGTGATGAAGCCGTCCACCGGGATGCGCGCAAATTCTTCCAGAAGGTCAGCATGATTCACTACTTTCAGTATGGTGACGCCGGCGACGAAGCTCGCTATTTCGTCCACTCTCCACGGGGGCTCAGGACCGGTGTAGTAAGATATCAGCAGGTCTACTCTCATTGCTGCGATCTTATCCAGATCGCGCAGGCAGTATTCAAATACCTGGGCGCCGGGGAATTCCTTGCGTAGGTATTTCGCCTCGCTTCTGACCGCTATTTTCTCTCCCCAGATCGCCTCCTCATCGAGGCCCGGGCTGAACAGCACGATCGTGCGCGGCGGATCCGCGAACTGGTCGCTCATTCTTCGAGCCGCTGCGCTCGCGATCCATTAGACTGCGAGACGCCCCCGTACTGCGAAACGGCGCGCAAGACCGGGTCATAAAGCGCGGCGCGAACATCCCAGGAGTGTTTCTCGACCATGTACTCGACCACGCCGTTGGCGTCGGAATTCGAGCGGGCAGCGAGATCGGCGGCCGCGTCGGCCATCGCTTCGATCTGATTGTAGGGTACGATCGCGCCGAAGCCGGTTTCTTCGATTAGCCACTTGTTCGGCACCGACTCTTCGCATACCACCGGCAAGCCGGTGCGCAAATAGTAATAAATCTTGCTGCTTTCATTGTCTTGTACCGCGGCCTGTGCGAGCACCAGTCCGACCCGCGCATAGCGCTGCCAGTCCCACACCTCGCGCCCGTCAATCATACCGACATGGGTAACCGCCGCGGGATCCAGATGATCTGTTTGACCCGTACCCATCGCCACCAGGGAAATTCCCCGGCGCTTGAGCAAATGGCCGAGGTGATTCAGCCGGTTCTGCCACGCTAAATTAATTTCTTCTTGCTGCCTTCTCGAGTAGAGATTTCCAGCGAACAAAGCGACTGGACCTTCGATGCCCAGTCGCAGATATGGATTGACTCCGAGGGGCGCGATCTCAGCATCGACACCAGTTGGCACCTGGTACAATCGCTTTTCGCTTCCATGCTCGCGCCACCAGAGCGCCGCGCTTCGATTAGTCAGTACCGTGACGACTTTGCTGCGGCGCGCGATTTCGGTCTGCGTGTTGAAGAGCCGATCGCGCACCGATCCGTAGAAGTGGACGCCTGCGGTCTGCGCTCGACCAACCACTGAGCCGAGCTTGCTGATGATGAACGGATGATCGTCGCCGCCCGCGGCAGCCAGGGTCTCGAAGCCTCGATGAAAGAACGTCTTCACGACGTCGTAATCCTCCCAGCGCACGAAACGAAATGGGACTTCTCGCAAGCGGGGAGCGAGGAGCGCAGGCTCCTGGTTGCGGTCCACTACTATGTCGACCTGGTGGCCCCGGAGCGCCAACGCTTCGGCCATCCGATACCAACGAATTCCCGCCATGTTCGAGAATAGAAAATCCGGACGATAGTCACGCACGTAGACACAGGCTATTCGCATCCGGGTGCGATGCGGCGCCGGATCCTCCTCCCGAGCATCCGACAGCCTATATGTAGTCATCGAAGTGAGGTTCCAGCCGCTTGAAAATAACTAATCCGGCGACCAGCGTTACCACGGAACTGAAGGTCGCCATCTCGAGCACCGAAAGCGAAGGGAGATGCCCGAGCACCAGCGTGTCTCGATATAGTTCGATGATTCCCGCCATCGGATTCAGCAGATACCAACGCATCCATTGGCGCGGAACAAAGGACAGTGGATAAATGCTCGGCGTCAGGTAGAACAGGGCCTGCATCGCCGGCGCCAATACATGCTCGATATCGCGATAGAAAACATTGAGGCTCGAGGTTAGCAGGCACGCGCCAGTCAGAAATATCAGTTGAAGAAAAATCGCGGCGGGCAAAACCAGGATGTAGGACGTGAATCGAACTCCGGAAAACGCCATGACTGCAAAGAGAAGCAGCAGCGAGATCAGGAAATGAACCAGCCCCGCCATCAGCGCCGACAGTGGGACGAACTCGCGCGGGATGCGCACGCGCTTGACCAGACCCGAGGCTCGAGTGAGCGAGTTGGTAGCGGTGGTAATAGCCATTTGGGAGAAAGTCCACGGGAGCAGCGCCGACAAAACGAAGACCGGGTAATTCTGGATGTTGAGCTGGATGACCCGGCCGAACACGGCGATCAGGATCGCCATCATCAGCAGCGGGTTCAGCACAAACCACAGAATTCCCAGCGTCGTGGTTTTGTAGCGCGCGGTCAATTCGGCCCAGACCAGATTGCGCAGAAGATCCGGGCGGGCGATGATCTCGCCGACTACAGTATCCATTATTCGAGCCTCGCTGGATTAGCCGTGAACAAAGCTGGATTTACACAAGGACAGATTCAATCGATCCGCGCGATGGTTCCGCAGCGCGCTCAGGACCTCAACACTGTCATGACGGCCTCCGCGGCCCCTGGAATATCGCGCCCCAGCGCCAGCCGATAACACCTGGCGCGAGCGAGGAGGCGCGCGGCCGCCGCGGATCGCGATGCGACGATCGAGGCCTTGCGGAGGATTTCAGATACGCCGCTGCGCAGAAAATATTCGACCACTTGCGGCAGGCCGAGACCAAAAACGAGGTTCGAGGTGAGCGCAGGCAGCGCACCGAACGCAGAGAGCGGCTCGATCCATGAGTCGCGGCCATTGTATCGCGCCCCAACTATCACCAGGTTGGGAGTAGCCTCGTTGGCAATCCTGTCGCGAAAGCACTCGAAGTCGACGAGCGTCTTGGGCTCGCGATTTCGCCGCCGCATCGTGCGCAGATAGCGCGGATCGATCCCGGTAACATCGCCGTCGCGGACTCCGATGCGGGTGGGAAACGCGTACAGCTTGCGGTGCGAGACCAGCGGCGTGTCGTCGGACAGCAGGCGCAGCTCGCGATGCTTCAGCAGCTCGAGGCAGAGCGTGCTTTTTCCTCCCGCTTCGGGCAACAGAACGAGCGCTCCCTTTTCCGCCAGCGCGATCCCGAGCGCGTGCACGCGATGGATTCCCTTGCGATCGTGAATTTCGCCGACGCGCGACAGGCACAACAGGTAGGTGATCTCGTAGAGCAAGTCGGCGTTCTCCGACCAGACCTCGCCTTCTTCCCGCGCAAAATCGTAAATAGCCAGTGCTTCGCCGCGGTAGTCGTTGTAGCGAACGCTGCCCTCGTCGAAGATGGCGGCGTTGGGCGTCACTCGGGTGGCGAATTTCTGCGGGACTTTTTCCCAGGGTGGAGCGCAGAGACTGGCGGTGACTTTTACCGTCACCGCCGGCGGCGTTTCGGCAAAGTAAGCAAAATCGCGAGCCAGGTTGTCGAGGAGCATGGAACAGGAACTCGACACTTCGAGTCCGACGCCGTACAGATTGAAACGCGCGTCGTCTTCGGCCTGTTCACGAACGGCTGCGGCGGCATTCTCCACACAACTACCTCGGGGGCATCATGCTGATTTGCTAGCGATACTGCAAGTTTGTCCGCGTCCGGGCGCTCCGCCGACTGGTCTTACTCTGTGCGAGCGCATCGAGGAGCACGGATTCGTAGCCGCGCACCATCCGCTCGACGTCGTAGCGGATTGCGAGCCGGCGGCTGCGTGCGCCCAGGCGCATGGCCAGCTCTGGACTGCCAAGCAGGTCGGCCAGGGCGTCGCAGGTTTCCCCGGGATCGAGCACGCACACCAAAAATCCGTTTCCGTCGATGGTCTCGGGAATCGAGCCCACCTGTGAGGCGACGATCGGCAGGCCCATCGCCATCGCTTCCAGGAGCGCGAACGGAGTGCCTTCGTGCCACGAGGTGATCGCGAACGCGTCGAGTGCGCGCAGAACTTCTGGAACATCGGAGCGGCGTCCGATGAAGCGAACCCTCCCAGCGATCCCGAGGCGGGCGGCTTCCGCCTCGAGTTCGCTCCTGGAGCCACCGTCAGGACCCGCTATGATCGCTTCAATCGGTCTCGCGCCGCGCGTTTTCGCGATCAACAGTTGTACGGCCTGGAGGAGATGAACGAGATTTTTCTGCGGCGCCAGGCGAGCGACGGCGCCCACCACGAAGTCATCCGGCGCGAGCCCCAGCGCCGCACGGCATCGGATGCGGTCGTATCGGGACGGATCGAAACGGTTCAAGTCGATTCCGTTGGGGATGACCACGAGCTGCTCGCGCCGGCATTGCAGCAGACTACGCTGCGCGAGCAGGAGACCGCGAATCGTCTTCGACTGACATATTATGCGCTGACAACCCGATTTGTCGCGGATCCGGGAAATCAGACCAAAGCCGTCGACGCGCTCGACGATCGCCTTGACGCCCGCATCCTGAGCCGCCCGAATCCCTTCCCGCCACGCATAGACCAGGCAAACATCGATCGCGTCCACACGCAGCTTCCTCACCAGCGCGGCGTAATACTTCTTGCGCGCGAGGCGATCCTCATCGGTCCACTCCAGGTCGGCGGCGGGCTTGTTGTGCCCGACCACCACCGGGATACCAAGCCGCTTGACCTCTGACAGCAGGCTCCCCGGCCGAAATGTATAAAGGTAGGGCTTGAACCGCTTACGATCGATCCTGCGCAAGACTTCCAGGCACCCGCCTTCCTGTCCGCCAAGCTCGAAGATGTCGCAGATGAAGCCGACTCGAATCACAAACCGCTCCGCAGGCCCGCATCCGCAGTGTCGCGGGGGTTGTGAAAGTTGTCAGTCGATTTCAATTTCGCGAGCGCCATCTCTCCGAGCGCGTCGAGCCAAACTGAGAGCGCCTGCAAGGCCGGTTTCCAAACCGGGTCGTTGGAATCGGGCAGTTCGGCGGGATGCAATCCTCGCAGGCGCTCGCGCAATTCGTCGAGAATAGCAAGTTCCGGAAAGCCGCCGAAGCGACAATCTCTGAGGGCCTCGGCGGAGGAAGTGGCTATTCGCGATTCGAATAGAAGCAGCCAGAGCGCCGGGATTCGCCCCAACAAGAGATCGGCCAATTGCGAGCGGCGGTTGTCGTGGACGCATCCCCACGCCAGGTTGCGCAAATCAGAAACCGCGATCGCGGCACTGCGGATCAAATCCGGCGCCGCGGGAGCGGTTAGCTGACCGCGCAAATCGTCGCCCCATAAAACAACGCGATGCCGTTTCAGGAAGTAATATTCCTCGACGGGCCGCAACGCATGATACCAGCGGGAGCTGGCGCGCCACATTTGAGTAGTCAGTACGGTCGGATAGCGAATACGCAGATACCGCGTCGGGATACGCGCATGAGTCCCGGCCGTAGTGTAGGCGGCGCGGATTGTGCGAAAGACTTTTGCGAGATCTTCCGGAGTGAGACCGTCGCGAAGAATGAGATAGATGCGGTACTCGAAGCTGGCGGCCGGCACTCCGCCAATGACCGCGCTTTGGACCAGGCCGGAAAGAGACACACACAAATCGACGATCGCGGCCGAGCACGACGACACCGCGGCCTCGAGAGTATCGGGCGGAATCGCGTTGCCCGGAGCAAAGTCGAAGTTCGATTCGACTTCGCCTTGTGCCGCGCACGCGTTGCTGCTAATCGAATCACACTCCGCCAATGCCAGTGCAAATATCCGCTCGAAATCGGAAAGTTGCGCCGCGCGCATCGGTCCCCCAGGCGCGACCGCCTTAGCGGTCCCGAGAGCATTCACCCGAATCTGCTCATATGCGCGCGCGAGTCCGCGCGGACCAGAGCGGAATTCGTCGTCGATGCGGGCCAGGCGGCGATATACGAGGCGCGTGGAATGGATATCCAGGGGACCCTCGAAGAGTTCCTGCGAAAGACATCCATATTCGTACATCGCGCGGCAGAGTCCCGCATTTTCGGGTTCCCGCGAATTTCCGTTTGCGGATGCCTTGGGGCCCAGCAGCCGGATCCACCGTGGCTCGCGATCGAATGACATCGATTCCAGGATTCGCTGCAACTCCATCTCGCGGGGCGCGAAAATATAGAAATCGAGAATCTTGAGCCACAGCCTCGTCGGCCGCAGTACATCCGCAAGCCGATCGGCGAGTGAAAAATATTCCTCGGCCGACAGCGGCGCGGTTTGGGCGCGCAGATCGAGATCGCTGCTTCCGAAACAATGATCCTTGCGCGGCGTTCTGAGTTCCAGCGATCGTATAACAGGGATTCGCCGCAGTCGCGCCATCAGCCAGATCAGCACGGCGCCGTAAGCGGCGGCGTAGATCCATCGCATCGGCGGAAACCTCGAGCTACGCATCATCGCGTGCTGGATGCTTTTTGCGATACTCATTGAATTGTCGAGCGGGACTCTCGCGAGATGCACCCGGCCCCGCGCCCCGGCACTAAACAGTGACCGGAGCGCTCGTTGGTCACACCGCCTGAGAATCCTCTAAAATCGCAACCATCGTGGCAAGCCCCGCGTACTCGAATCGATGGAAGCAAAGATGGACTGGCAATTGCCCGTGCGAGCGTCTAGATTGCGTGCCGCGCCAAGGGGGCGATGATTCCCGATGAACTCCGGATTTGCGGCGACGATTGTCATCCCTCTGCTGAACCAGGTTGACGAATGGCTGGAGCAGTGCGTGCGCTCAGCGCTCACGCAGAGCACGCGATGCGAAGTGCTGGTCGTCATTTCGCCGCGGACCCGGCGCTCGAATCGCGACGTGCTGTCGGCGCTGGAATCTGAATTCGACAACTTGCGGCGGGTTGAACGGCGAACGCTCGGCTTCGCACTCGCACTCAACACCGGCTTCGCAGCAGCGTCCGCCGAAAGAATCGGATTGCTGCTGTCAGACGATTGGCTGGACGAACGCGCGATCGAAACCTGCCTTCGGCACGACGCCGATATCGTGAGCAGCGGAAATAGCGTCTTCGCGGCGGATGGGAAAACGTTCTTTCCGGACGTGAGCTGGCGTCCGAACCTGGAGCGATTTCGCTCGCGCGGGACGATGGAACTCAAGGCCCGCTACCTGCAGCACTTCTTCCTGTTTCGCAAGTCCAAGCTGCTTGAGATCGGAGGAGCGGACGAGACGCTGGGAGATTTTCCGGGTATCGATGACTTCGATATGATCTGGGTGCTGCTGGAGCACGGCGCGACGGTCGCGATCGTGGAGCAGAGTCTTTACAACTATCGAGATCACGACGGCGAGCGCCTCAGCCTGCGGCCGCCCGAGGAGGCGATTCGGGGGCTGGAGCGAATCCTGGAGAAGCACGGGATCGTGGGTGCGGAAAAAGAGGAGATCACGCGCACGCACGCTCGTTGGTTCGGGCAGCCGTTGCATCGCGTCCACGCAGCATCGCAAAAGGCTCGCGAACCGTAGTAGCCACGCAATGAAGACCTGTTATGACGCTGCCCGGTTCGTCGCGAAGGGATACCGGCGTCGCGAATTCATTCCGCATCGAGTTGTCGCGCTGAGGAAGGCTTATCCTGATGCTTACCTGCTGCTGGAACGGCGCGGAGTTCCGCCGGAGCGGCTTCGCACGGGAGAATGTTGGCAATTAAATCTATATTCGCCTCAAATCGACGGATTTCCTTCCGAGCTCTTCACCGATCCAATAGTCAATTGGCATAGCCAGCAGTTCGGGGAACCCGGGCTCATCGCGGCGGCCGGCCTTTTCATCGACGGCGCGAGTGCTTTTGTCACCACGCTGCAATCTGATTTGTGTCAGCAGATCGCCAAGCATCCCGGGCTCAAGAAACAATGCGCGTCGCATCTGGATAAACGATTTCGCTATTGGTACGAGATCCTGTTCAACGCGGTGCTGGATTTCGCGATCGACTATGGACTGGAGGTTGTGTATTCGCCGACCGGGGCGCTCATCGCGGGCAAGACTCGCAAGCGGATCGACCCCGCGCTCTTCCTCCAGATTTATGACTCCGTCGAGAATCGCTACGAGGCGACGCGCGAGCGCGTGGGCGATGCTGAGTACTGGCGAGTAGGCATTGCGGAGAACCTCGACAGAATAGCCAGACTCGAGCAGGGCACGTCGCGAACCAGGCACAGTCCGGCGCGGGTGATTTGCCTATACCACGACATCGAGGAGAGCGTAGACACTGATGTCGCTCGAGAGGAATGTGAGTCGGCGCTGGTGCGGATGCTCGAAGTGGAGCGAACAGTTGGCGTCAGAGCCACATACAATGTGCTCGGCGAACTGTTTGCGCGAAAAGTCCCGGCGATCGTCGCCAGCGATAGCCACGCGATAGCCTTTCATACTTATAACCACCGCCTCGACGATGTGAATCAATTGGCTCAAGTGCGTCGCGTGAATCTACAAGTCAAGGGCTACCGGCCCGCGCGGTCAATAGTCACTCCGGAGCTCAGCGACTATGCGCTCCGCTTCCACAATTTCGAATGGCTGATGTCGTCCGCGTCTTCATTGAAGCGCGATCGGCCAGAAGTGGAGAACGGAATCGTCAAGATCCCCGTGCATCTTGACGATTACTCGCTCAGCACCGGTGCCGAGAGCTATGAGCAATGGGAGAATCACTTGTTCGCGCTGGTCAATGAGAGAAGCTTTGTCGCGGTCGGACTCCACGATTGCTATTCGAAGTTCTGGATCGATAACTATCTAGAGCTACTGAGTCGCCTGCAGACGGCGGGCGAGTTGTGGACCTGCGATCAAGTACTCGATCACGTCATCTTGTCCGATGCACGAGAGGAGATCGTCCCGCGCCGCAAGAGGGTCGATTCCCAGGTCCTGGAACGCGCCGGGGACGCTGAGAATTGAGCGCGCCATGAACATCGCATTTGTAGTCGAGGCGTACCCGGACAGCTCTCAGGCTCGGTTGGCGCCGTGGGTTTACTGCGCGAAGGAACTGACGTCGCGTGGCATACACGTCTCAACTTTTCATCGGTTCGAGGACGCATGGCGATTCTTCGACGCAATGATCCTCATGGTCTGGCTCGACTGGGAAAACCGGGAGCATTTCAAGGCCGAGCGTATTCTTCCGGTGATGGAGAAGTATTCGGCATACCGGGCGGCGTTCCCCGGAACTTTGCAGATAGTCGTCAATCACACCGACATGTGCCGGCGCGCCTATGCCACGCCATATTGGAGACTTGGCGATCCGATCCTGTTCCGAACGCCCGCGTACGACCGAGCCGAGTTGGCGCCATTCCCGGCTGAGGACATATTCTCGTACGAAATCATCTGGGGCGAAGAGTGCTTTCACGCGGCACCCATCAAATATGCGGCGGGATTTGTCGGCACGCCCTCGGGGCCTCGTGGCTATCGCGAAACCGTCGCGCTGGAGACCTCTAAGGTCGGACTTGGCGCGTGCGTTACCCAGCGGATTCCCAATACTCAGTACAATGAATTGATGAGTAGCTGCCAGATAATTGTCTGTCCGCAGGGATGGGGAGAGAGCAGCAGCAGGCATTGGGACGCATGGAGATCGGGCAAGCCGATTCTGACTGACAGAGCGTGCGATTCCGTCGAGATGATTCCAGGGCTACGGCTGCGCGAGCGAGTTCACTACCTGGTTTATGATGACCCGGCGGAAATTCCCGACATCGTCAGCGACTGGACCAAACCGGAGCGCGCTGACGACCTCGCGGAAATCGCGCTCAATGGTCGGAAGGCCGCGCTGAGCTACGATCCGGGCAAAAGAATCGTCGAGTTTTTCCAGCGGCTGGAGTGCGCATAAGCGGTGCTGCTGAGAGACTTTAAGCCGAAGTCGATGCTGAAGGTGCACGCGACCGAAGTACCGGCGGCGCGCTATCCAATCGTCGATATTCACCAGCATGTGAACGATGCGATGGGACTGGGAGAGCGCGTGTCTCCGCAGCGGCTGGTCGAGTTGATGGACAAATGCAATCTGAAAACGCTCGTTATACTCACTGGGATGTGGGGCGAGAAACTACAATCGATAGTAAATGAGATGATAGAACCCTACCCGGGCAGATTTGCGGTATTCACGCAGATCGACTGGAGCGATATCGACGCGAGCGATTTCACTCGGACCGCGGTGGGGCAACTGCGCGACTCGGTCGCCCGGGGAGCGCGAGGTCTCAAGATCCACAAAGATCTCGGCCTGAAGGTGCGTGAGCGTTCAGGAAATTTGCTCGCGATCGACGACGTCCGCCTCGATCCGATTTGGGAGGAATGTGGGAGTCTCGGAATCCCCGTAGGCGTACATGTCGGCGACCCTGACGCATTTTTCTTCGCCGTCGACGGCGCTAATGAGCGTTACGAGGAATTGACCAGGTTTCCGGAATGGCGCTTCGATGGGGCCGGTCTTCCGAGCAAGGAATCGATCCTCGCGGCGCGCGAACGAGTGTTCAATCGTCATCCGGAAACCATCTTCATCGCGCTTCACATGGCCGAGAAGGCCGAGGATTTGGACTATGTGTCTTCGGTCCTCGATCGATTTCCGAATGTACTAATCGAGTTCGGTGCCCGGCAGGCCGAGTTGGGCCGTCAGCCGCGCCATACCCGGGAGTTGTTTCTCAAATTTCAGGACCGGATCCTGTTCGGAAGCGATCATACTCCTGACGAAGAGATGTACCGAAGTTACTTTCGCTGGCTCGAGACCGACGACGAGTATTTCGAGTATTGGGCGTATCCAAGTCAAGGGCGCTGGCGAATCTACGGGCTGAACTTGCCGCACGCCGCGCTCGACAAAATCTATCACCTGAATGCAGAAGCAATGTTTAGCCATTTCAAGGGCAGGTCCGTGATCAACCAGCTTCAGCGATTCCAATGCTAGTCACTCGGTGCCGCAAAATTCGGGATTTCGCTATCGTCGCGGTCGAACTTCAAGGCCGCACTATCAATAGAAAGCCGCTAGCGCTCTCGACGCATCCGTCCAAGGCTCGCGAGCTGATACTCATTCGTCCGGGCATAGCGTCGGCATCGAAGAGCTGAAAAGCATGACCCGCACGCCCGCGAAGTACGGTTGCCTGATAGACTTGCGCCGGTCGTACAATGGCTTCAACGCCGCGGACACTCTAGACTCCTCGCGTGCCTCCCTGAGCGTAATCGGAGCACGGAAAATCAGCCACACTCGCAAATAATCGCAGCGGACAGTCTCGAGCCACTCGGGATCGAGAGTGTGCCGACTCTGAGCGGCGACGCCAGTCTCAGGCTTAGGACTCCCGGAGAGATAGCGGAGGCTCAATCCTACCGGGTATGCTTGCTTACCATCGAGTCGGTCTCGGTAATACCGATACACTCGCTGTCCACTAACTACTATTGCCGCGTCACCAGGTTGTGCATTCGCGAGTAGGTATAGAACAGCATCCCTCCAGTCCTCCTTCGAGGAATGTACGTAGTACTCATAGGATTGCGACGATTCGAGACTTAGGAAGACAACCAGCATACCGAGTAGCAGCAAGCGAGGGCGCAGTTCAGTGATCACGGCTGCGGTGAGGAGTATGAGGAAGGGCAAGCAAACCAGAAAGTACCGAGCGATGATTAGAGGTTTTATGATGGAAACAGCAAGCGCAAGGATCAACGGAACAAGCACGCCACTCAACAAAAACCCGTAACCAGCCATCGCGTCGCGAGAGCGATTGAACCATGCGCTTGCGAAGGCGACAACGCCCGCCAATAAGCCGATCAGATAAAGTACTGCGAGACAGTGTCCGGCAATATTCGGCGAGATCGGTTCGGAACCGGCCAGATTGTCAAAGAGGAGAATGACTCCACGAAATGACGTTTGAGGAATCCATTGCGGCCTACCGGAGTGCGCGCGAAACACCAGCAGCACCGCGGGTACTGATAGTATGACGAGCGCTAGACCGATGACGCCGAGCTGTCTCCAGGACCAGGTTCGATACATCGAAAACAACAGGAATACCCACTGCGCTACGAGAATCAACCCCGCGAACAAATGTGCATAGAGCGCCAGTATGCTGGCCAGAATGTATAATATCCAGTTTGCGAGAGTTGGCCTCTCGAGACCCTTGAGCAAGTAGACAGAAGAGATCGTAATCAAGAGTACTACAAGGCTATAGCTGCGAGCTTCTTGCGCGTACTGGATGTCGAATGCATGCACGGCCATCAGTAACGCCGCGATGATACCCAGTCGCCAGTCGAATAGGCGTTTGCCGAGACTATAAAGGACCGGAATAGTAGCGACCGAACAAATTACTGACGGGAGTCGTAACATGAACTCGCTGTCGCCAAACCACGCCCAGAAGTGGAGCATGATGTAGTAGAGGCCCATGTTCGGCTCCATCACTTCAACGAGGCTGTGCCACGGCAGCAATGCGACGTATGCACTGTAGCCTTCGTCGTTCCAGAGGCTCTGCTTGCCGAGAAAGAGCATTCGGAGAATGGCGCCGACTATGGTGATCGCGCCAACGGCCCATGCCTCGCGAGGCACGCCGCGAACAATCGCGGCCGCTCTGCGCATATTTGACGGTCCGGGGTCGTGGGGTGGGCCGGGAGCTCTCGAGACAGGGAATTCAGGCATCAGGCGATAGAGTAATCGAATCGGCGGCTGCCGTCATGCCGTGAAGATTTGTGGCAGCAGTCCGCTTGCCTGCTAATCCTCGGGCAAGATAGAGATGTTGAATATTATCGGCAGCTTCAAGGGGCCGATGGTGGAACTCGGATGCTGTGGGCGATTACGTCTTATTTTAATTCGTCAGGATATAAGAGCCGGCTGAGAAATTACCGCACCTTCAGAAGCAACCTGAAGGTTCCGTTGGTTGCGGTAGAGCTGTCCTTCACGGGACGCTTCGAGCTCCAAAGCAGCGACGCCGACGTACTGGTCCAACTGGTCGGCGGGGATGTGCTGTGGCAGAAGGAGCGGCTGTTGAATCTCGCGCTTAGCAATCTCCCTGGCGATTGCGACGACGTCGCGTGGATTGATTGCGACGTCATCTTGCAGCGAGACGATTGGCCGAAGCGAGCCTGCGCGGCGCTGAAGAGGTTCTCGATGGTGCAGCTCTTCGATGAGCGGTTGAACCTGGCGCCTGATGCCGAGCACGATTCGTCCAGGTGGACGACGGTCGAGTCCCCGGCTCCCAGAACGGTCGGTTACTTGATCGCGACCGGTCAGTTCAAATCGAATGACCTGCACGACACCGGGGTGTTCCTCGTTAGAGGCTCGACGTATGGACTCGGTTGGGTAGCTCGAAGAGCGCTGCTCGAGAAGCACGGCTTCTACGACGCAAAGATTCTGGGCGGCGGCGACAAGGCGATGGTTGCCGCCGCTCTCGCGGGCCGGAAACTCGAATACGTGACCTTCACGGGCTTTAATGAGCGCCAAGCTGAGCACTACCTAAAATGGGCCACCCCTTTTTCCGTGGAAGTGGACGGGAAAATCGGTTTCATCGACGGTCGTATCTTTCATCTTTGGCATGGGGATTTGAAGGACCGGAAGTACCGGCTACGTCAGGAAGCACTGACGAGATTCGGGTTCGATCCGTTCACGGACATCATCCTGGATCGCAACAGCGGTTGCTGGCGATGGAACACGAGCAAGCCGGAGATGCACGAGCACGTGAAAGATTATTTCAGATCCCGCAATGAAGACTGGCTGCTTAGCGGGGGATAACTTCCGACCTGAATCGCCACGCGCGGCGTGTCGGCAGCGGATTTCCGGGCGTTAAACGGCTTCACATGCTGTGGGCGATTACCTCTTATTTCAATCCGGCGCGATACAACAGCCGCCTGGCGAATTTTCGGACCTTCAGAAAACACCTCGGAGTCCCGCTGCTTGCGATCGAACTTTCCTTCGACGGTAGTTTTGAGTTGCAGGCCCTGGATGCGGACCTGCTGCTGCAGTTCGCCGGGCGCGACGTGCTCTGGCACAAGGAGCGCCTGCTCAACGTGGCCGTGCGCTCACTCCCGCCGGATTGCGACGAGGTGGCATGGATCGATTGCGATCTTATTTTCGACACCGACGACTGGCCCGCGCGCACGCGTGACGCGCTGAAGGACTTCGCGATGGTCCAGCTCTTCGTCGATCGTTGCAACCTCAAACGAGGGGCCCGGCTCGATTCTCCGAGCGATGCCTCGTTCGATTCAGTCGCCCAATCGATTGGATATAAAATCGCCACCGGCCGGGCGGAGCCTGATGACTTGCGGGTCGCGGGCGCGTCGGCAGTTCGATTCATGACGCTCGGGCTGGCGTGGGCTGCTCGCCGGCGCTTGCTGGAAGAGCACGGACTGTACGATGCATGTATCGTTGGACACGGCGATCGCGCGGTCATCTGTGCCGCGATCGGGAAATTCGAATATTGCGAGATGGCTCTGCATATGAACAGCCGCCAGGTGGAACACTACCGGGCATGGGCGATCCCCTTTTTCGCCGCCGTCGGTAGCAAGGTCGGATACATCGAGCATCGCGCGCTGCATCTCTGGCACGGCGACTTCAAGGACCGCAGATACGCGCAGCGCCATCAGGATTTCCGGAAATTCGCGTTCGATCCGTTCGTGGATATCGCGCCCGATGGCAACGGCGTCTGGCGTTGGAACACCAGCAAGTACGAGATGCACGACTACGTCAGGAACTACTTCGAATCGCGCAATGAAGACGGCTAGCTTCGCGAGTCACCGAGCTCGATGACCTCAGAGTTCCGCGTTCAGCGCTATCGCAAATCCGATCGCGAAGGCATCTTCGATCTGTGGAGGTCGACCCATCCGGGCGGCTCCGCGGAGCGGCTCATCCGGCAGTGGGACTGGAAGTACGACCACAATCCCTTTAACCGGGAGGCGGAGCTCAGCCGCCGGGCGAGCCGCAACGACGTGCGGGCATTTATCGAGGCCACCCAGTTCGGCGAAATGGCGGAGCGTCAACGAAGCCGTTTCAGGGCCTACCAGCTGGAGCCCGACGGCGCTGAAGATGACCCTGATATTTTTCTGCTCAAGAAGAACGACCACGAAGTGCTAGGCATGATCTGCTCATTCCCGCAGTTGTTCCAGGTCGGCGGCACGCAGCAATGGGTATCCGTCGAGTGCGACTGGATAGTGCATCCGGACTATCGTAATCGGCATTTTTCGTTTCGAATGGCTAATCGGCTACGGTCTGAGTATGTGCTTGGAGTCGGCTGGCGTGGCGTCAACGCGCAGAGAATAGTTGACAACCGGGACGATGCGGTCGGCCCGAAACAGAATTCCTCTCAACCCTTCCCGACGGCTGCGAAGCGCCTGGTGCCGCTGGTCAAGCCGTTCGATTGGCGATACCTCGCGACCAGGTATACTCAAAGTGGTTTCCTGCGGAGTGCCGCGAAGCTCCTGGCCTCGGGCGCGGGCCCGCTGAGGCGCGTCTTTGCCGGCCGAGCGCTCATTCCGGGAGTCAGCGTAGTTCGGATCGAGTCCTTCGATGACGCCGTCAATCGGCTCTGGGAGCGGGCCTGCCGCGATTACCCGGTGATGGCCGTTCGCGACCGGCGGTATTTGAACTGGCGGTTTGCCGCGCGCCCCGACGCCCGATACACGATGCTGGCGGCTGTCAAAGGACCGGCGACAATTGGCTATTTGATTTTCCGGGTCAGGAACGATGACGATCAGCCGATTGGCTATCTAGTCGATTACCTGGTGGAGAATCGTTCCGCCGCGATCTTCTCACTGCTGCTGCGGAACGCCGAGGACGAACTATTGCGCTACGGCGTCAAAGCGATCATGTGCACCGTTGCGACGCCTCCTTATCGAGGTGCGCTGATCCGTCACGGGTACTTCCCGGTGCCCTTGCGCACTCGCGGCTACTTCGGGGCAGCGCGGAACACGTTCGATCCGCGATTGCAGGTCTTTACGGACCTGCGGAAATGGTTCGTGACGATGGGCGACGGCGACCTGGAGATGTCCCTCTAGGCTGTGCAGGTAGTACACGCAGGCCGCGTCAGCTTTCGCGAAATAGCCAGCCCGTCTCATCCGATCCAAATCTGCGCTCGACCTCCTCGATTCCGGGAACGAGCCGATATGTTTCCGGCGAGTTGAGCCTGGTGTTTCTTGCGTCGAAAAGTTCGGCTATGCGAGTTAGGGAGCCTTCGTCGGTGATCGGGTCGTAACCGAGAAAATCGATCACCGCATCAAGCCTCTCGGTGCGCGACTGGCCCGTCGCGGCGGGGTTGTATAGATCCTCGTACCATAGCTCCAGGAACTCAGCATGGCTGCCCAGAAGAAGCCGGCGGCAATTCTCAATATTCCTTTTCTCACAACTCAATTGGTACTCGACCCACTCCTCCTCTATCGGATTGAACCTGAACTGAAGCAGTTTCTGTCTGTCGGTGTGGTCGAAGACTGACCATATCCTGGTCTCAGCCGAAATGTGTTGCGAGATGATTCTGCGCAGAACGTTTCTTCGGTTCAGGAGCACAACCTTATGTCCGGGGTTGAGCAAGAGTTGCTCGTTGAAGTTCGAGCCTTCCGGAAAGGGCCATCCCGAAGCGTTCCACACATGCCGGATGCCGTTCGCCGTAGTCCAAATTTCTCGCAGCGCAATCTCTAGCGTTGCCGAGTCTTTGACTCGTTGCAGGTACTCACGATCGGGATGAAAGGGCTCGCTGAGGCAGCGAATCTTCGGATGGCACCTAAGTAGACGCATCAGCGTGGTGCTTCCACATCTGGCCAGCGAGAAAATTACAAAACGTCTTTCGAGCATGACCAATGAGTTTCACCTCGGCGCGAACCGTGCGGCGACCGCGGAACAAATCGCCGACACGGCGAGGGAGGCCTTATCGGCCGCCGTTGGAGGCGGCATGAGAGTTGGAGACCCGTAAAGCCGGGTGCGGATCCGGGATGCGTTGAAGTCGCTGCACCAGGCGAGCCCGTTGGACCACACCTGATCAGTCTCGACTCTCGAGCGTCGAAGCGCCGCAGCCAGCGCCGCTCGAAACCGCCGCTCGCCGAACTTGGTTCCGATGGCTGCACATTCCGAGATGCGCAGATAATCGCGCCCCGGCATGCCAACGCGTCCCATCATGCGCCGGATAGCAGACTGTTGTTGTACGAAGGAGAATTCGTAGAGGCTGGCAGTGCGCAATTTTTTCTGCGGAATCGCTGACTCAAGCCGGAACACCACCGACCAATCGCGGCCGGTTTCGATGATAGTGAAGTGATCCAAAAGGAAGTCCATCACCACCGGCAGATAGAAGGCAGTAGGGTGATAGAAATCCTGGTGAATGACGATCGATTTTCCCGGGATAAGATGTGAAAAGAATTCGGTCAGGACTTTGCCGCTGAGCGCGAGCGTTTTAGCCACGTCGACAAAGAGTATCTCGATCGGCTGCCCGGCCGTCCAGCTTTGCTCGAGCAAATCACCCGCATGAACTTCTATCAGACCGGCAAACTCCGCCGTGGCGTGCCGAAAAATCGCCTCAAAGGATTGTCCCATCTCGATAGACTTACCGAATTGAGTGCGAATGAACTCGACCAGGTATGGCTCATTGGCGATGAAACAGTCATAGGAATGGACGCGACGATTCGCGGCCCGCGGGTTGTCTCTCAAGCCGGCTGCGAGGCAACAGGTGGACGCCCCGCAAAACGCCCCGAGCTCTACCACCGCGCCTTCGCCGGTGTATAAATGCCGGGCCAGTTGATAGAGCAATTTACGCTCTTCCAGGCCGAGCATGCCTGAAGCATAACTGCCGGCTTGCGCGTCCGGAGCGAGCCAGGGCTTAGCGTTTGTCATGCGGGAGACAGATCTTCCGGCTTAATACTCTCCGCAGTTGCAATTCACTGCTGCGATCCTCGCTAGTTCAGAGCCGAGGCGAACTGGGAAAACTCGGACTCTTTCACAGCCCTGACCAGAGCGTCGCGGTTTGCGAGCAATCTCGAATATGGAATGTTTATCGCCTTCTGAAGGCTTCTGTCATAGCGAAAACCAAATGGAACGCGCAACGCCTCTGCGATGTCCCGTAGAGGCCCCGGGCCGTCCGGGACCTCTTCCCCGGCGCCGGCTCTCGCGATGTCGTCGACTAAGTCTTCGTAGCAACAATTTACTACGTCGCAGTCCTTGGTGAACGCTAGGAAGGCATCGCGATGCTGGACGATCTTCCGTGCATGCGCCAGGCACTCCTCAACGTCGATATGGTAACTGCGATCGATGACGGCGTCCTGGTAGTTATGCCAGACATTTCTCTGCGAAGCGATCATGGCCGATATGGCGCAATGAATTACGTTTCTTCGAGTTGTATGAATGAGAGTAGCACCGCGTGATCTCAGGTACCCGACGAGGAACGGTGGAGCATTGTGAATCCAGGTAACTGGCGCGATCTGCCTCAATTGATTGTATTTGATGTCGACGCCAATCGCGTGGCTGCGGCTCTTTAGATTGCCTTCCCAATGGTTGTGAATGCGATACTGCACAAAGTCGAAGTATTGATCGAGGAGCGCCTCACCATCACTGGTATTCATAGGACGAACGTTGACAGGGGGGAGGCGGCGGCAAAAGTTGTCCCAGTGGGCAGGTGCCGGGCTCGGCGAGAGCACCTCACCGAGCATCGCGATCGCGTCGTTGGTATTTAGAATTTCGCGCAAGATATTCGTGCCAGTTCGTTGCGCGCCGATCACTACGAAGAGGTGAACGTCACCGCGTCGCAAGGAGCTAGCGCTGGAAGTTCGAACCGTCACTTGGAACTGGCGCCGGTAACCAGGCCCTCGAGGGCCTGGTGGCTGCGCTCCCAGGCCGCCCAGAATTGAGGCGAATCCGTTGCGACACGGTCGGTCGCCAGCCGGCGCAGCCATTGGTATGCCTCGCGGGCAAGGGGCCGAAGACTGGGAGACGGATCGAAGTCGTACTCGCCGAAATGACTGTGACGCAAGTTGGGATCGAGAAACTCGCTGGCGAACTGTTCGATCGCGGCGTTAGTCGTCTCGTTGAAAGGAATTTGCAGAGCTTGTGCTATACGTTCAAGCTGCCGGCGAGGGTCTTCCATGACCAGGTCATAGTCGGCAACCATGAATGGCCTTTTGGCGATCGAGCTTAAGTAGGGAACCATGTAGACCAGCCACAGCGCGTGCGCTGTTACCGTATCCATACCTTGGCGGTGTGCTAAGGAGATCGCAACGCTAAGCGGGTTCCTTATCACTACCAGGTACCTTTCGTTCACTTCGAGGCGCTGCAACACCGCTTGCCAGAAAGGCAGCAGTCGAAGGGTGCGCGGATCCTTGAACCCCCACAAGGGATGACTTAGGAATTGCGATCGGAGGTATTCGACCGCCTCGCCGCGCAGAGCCTCTACCTCAGGCTCGCTCCAGCGCGCATCGTCAATCAGGGTAACGTCTTCCCATCTGAGGCCGAACGTCGTGAGAAGACGTTCGTTAAGCTCGAAGATATTCCTGTCTTCCCAATAGCCAGTCGGGTTATCAGGCTGCGGGCTTAGCAAGTCGTCTCCCAGGTGGACGCCAAGCATCTGCAGGCCGCGAGCGATGGCGCTCGTGCCGCTACGATGCATTCCAACTACCAGTACAGCGCGCGAAGATGCCATCGCAATGGACTAGCGCATTGTTCGCGCTTCCCGCGAAACGATTTCGGCTGCTTGGCCTGCTCCGCCGCGTGTCCTAGCCGGTAACCGCAGGGCCTTGTTCCCCGCGCGAGAGAGGCGCACCGTTGTTAGCATCACGCTCAAACTTCAAACCTTGTCCAAACTGGATCACCTTCGCGAGCATCTGCTCTATCGAGGGCGAGAGCTTGCGCCCGGGGGTCGTGTAAGGACGAGCGCTACGAACCGCATTCACGAGCGAGTGCACCAGACTCTCCTGATCCTGATCCTCGCGGTACCAGAGGAATACCTCTGGCATGGTTTCTATTCGCAAACCCGTGAGGGCCGCCTTGGCAAGAAATTCCCAGTCATCGAGGGTCGACACAGCTTCGTCGCTGAATCCTCCGATCGCATCGAAGGCGTCGCGCCGCACCAGCGCGTTGATGCTTCCAAAGCAGTTGACGAATGCGCCTGTGGCTACGTCGCCACCCAGGAACGGACGCCGGGAATGCTCGAGGCGGCCTTCCGACGACCCATTCGAGGAGCCGAGAAAAAAGCTGACTGCGGAAGTCACAATGTCAGCGCCCACTCGTTGCGCCACCTGCACAAAGACCGACAACGCGTTGGCCGGCAGGAGAAGAGTGTGGTCGTCCACGAAGAACAGGTATTCGCCGTTCGCGTTGCCTACCGCCGCGTTTCTTGCCGCTCCGGTCTCTGAGCTGCGCAGGCGGATTCGGCGCAGCGAATTGCCCTTGAACGCTTCCTCGCCGCTCAACGAACTTGCCGGAGACGAATCGTCGCTCCCGCACTCCGCCAGAATTACCTCCACATGCGGGTAGTCCTGTTGCTTCAAGGAGGCTAGCGTCGCCGCGGCTCCTTTCTCCCGGGGGTTGTAAGCGAAGCACACACTCACCAACGGAAAAATTGATTGGTCTTTCGCTTGCCGGCCAGCAGCAGCCAGCCTCTCACTCTTAGCCGGGTTCGCGAGGGCGCCATGCCAGTTAACCCAGGTGCGCTCCGTATCATTGAATGAGGCTGACGGGCGGGCTGAGAAGGCACCTCCCTTAAGAGCGCGCCGGATCCGGTCTGCCAGAACGTCGGGCCGCGGCTCGAAACACACGTTCTCTCTATCAGCAGGAGCGATGATTTCCGGAATGCCTCCAACATTGCTCGCCAGCATCGGTACGCCGGCGCCCACGCATTCCAACGCCGTGTTAGGGAAATTATCGATCAGAGAAGAGATAACAGCCAGGCGTCCCGGACCTCGAAGGTACTCGATTGCTGCGGACGAATACTTATTGGAGACGATGTGCCAGGGAACCGACCACTTTTTGGAGCGGTCGCTGATATAACCGATGCTGGAACGGCCATAGAGTTGAGTTTCTTTTCCGAGGAAGGTGACCTCGAACTCACGAACTCCACGGTCGGCGCAAAGCTCATCCAACGCGTCGCAGAAGAGCTTGAGGCCCTTTCTTACCTCGAGTCGTCCGAAGAACACTATTTCCCGAATCTCTTTGCTCTTGTTCGGCGGTGAACTCTCCGACAGGAGACCTTGAGGAAGAACGTAGGGCGCCACGTAAGTCTGCTCAGGCAGTTCCCAGCCATTCTGTTGCATCCAGCCAAGCAGGTACTGACTAGGACTCACTACATAATCGGCAGCGGAGACGCTCATGCGTTCCATGAAATCAATCTCGAGCTCCCCGAGATTGCGGATGTAATCCTGACTGCCCTCTTTTACCCAGAAGGTCGGACCGTGCGCGGAAACCACAAAGGTGCAGTCGGCGAATGCGAGCCCCTGGCGCTTGGCGAGCAGGCTGTAAAACCCCAACCCCTGACATTCCGGAAAGTGAATGATGTCGAAGTCGTGCTGATGCTCCTTCAGCCAGACGTAAGTATGATACGCGACGCTCGAGGCCCAAGCGGCGTGGATTCGCGGCTCGTGAGCCATGGGCAACGGAACCAGCTTGATTCCCTTCTTGCTTCGGTAATAGTCGACCCAGTCAATCATGTTTCCGTCACTCGGATGGCACCCGAGGAGGAATAGGACGGTGACGTCGTAACCGGCACGTTTCAGCGCGTCGGCGAGGCTGGTGTAGGCACTGCCGATGCCAGCGTTACGGGATGGACCTTCGATTTCCCAGGTCGCAATGCAAACCCGTGGAGAGCCGGAAGCGCGGGCGGCGTCGACCTTCGGCAAGGATGGGAAGGCGGTAGTTGTCACGATTGTCCGCTCCTGTTGCGGGATTCGGTCGATGATCGAACGTTGATGATTCAAAGACCGGAACAAAATAGTCCCGCACGATACGAATTTTCTTAAAGTGTTTCAAGAGTAAAAAGACGCTTTGAACTGATTGTTCCCGATGCCCTCGTGGCGTAGTGTGTCGCGATGCTCGTTACCGTCGAGCGCTTGACGAAAACCTACGGCAACTTCACGGCGGTTGACGACGTATCGTTCGTCGTCCCGGCAGGAGAAATTGCCGGCCTCGTCGGTCCCAATGGGGCCGGCAAGACGACCATCATTCACATAATGCTCGGTCTGATCGCGCCAAACGCGGGCACCGTGCGTCTGTTCGGGAGGGACCTGGAGAAGGATCGCGAACCGATACTGCAGAGATTGAATTTCACCTCTCCGTACATGGCGTTCCCGGTCCGGCTGACGGTGCTCGAGAACCTGACGGTCTTCGCCGGCATCTACAACGTTCGCCACCCCGCGGCGAAAATAATCGAACTCCTGGAGCGCTTCGGCATCGGTCGCCTGAAGAACAAACCGATTTCGCGCCTGTCTTCCGGCGAGACCACGCGGGTTGGATTATGCAAAGCATTTCTGAACGATCCGGAATTGCTATTGCTCGACGAGCCGACTGCCTACCTTGATTTTCAGGCGGCGCTTCAGGTGAGAGACGTGCTCCGCGATTTACAGCGCAGCCGCGGGACCACGATTCTCTACACCTCGCACAACATGCACGAGGTCCAGCGCATGTGCGATCGGATCATCTTTCTCGACCATGGGAAAATCATCACCACCGGAACACCGATTGAAGTGACTCGCGAAATTCTGAATGAGGACCGCGACGCACCTGCGCTCGACGAGGTCTTCATTCGGATCGCCGGGCGGCAGCCAGATGAAGCCGTATCGAATTAGAGCGGTTATCCTGCGGCACGTCTACGAAGTGCGCCGCAACGCCAATCACATCACCTACATGGTGTACTGGCCGATCGTGAACATCGTGGTGTGGGGATTTTTCACCTTGTATCTCCGCCACGGCGATCGCCTGGAGCCCGGAATCCTCAGTTGCCTGCTCGGCGCGGTCATTCTGTGGGGGCTGTTCAATGCGTTCCAACGCGACATGGCGGTAGGATTCCTGGAAGAACTATGGTCGCGAAACCTGGTAAGCCTGTTCGCATCGCCGCTCAGCGTATCTGAATACGTGACCGGGCTTATCAGCGTAACCTTTGCCAAGGCGCTGGTTGGCTTGATCGTCGAGTCGCTGATCGCCTGGCTCTTCTATCACTACAATATCTTTCCGATGCTCCCGACCTTCATTCCGTTTATTCTGAACCTCGCGCTCTTCGCGCTCACGATGGGCATCGTGGTCACCGGCCTGATCTTCCGTTACACCACCAAGTTCCAGGCGATGGCGTGGAGCTTCGCCGGCATCTTGATGCCGCTCTCGTGCGTGTTCTACCCGTTGCGCTCGTTGCCAGCGTTCCTGCGCCCGGCGGCCTGGATACTACCGACGACTCACTGCTTCGAAGGGATGCGCGAGGCTATCGAGCGCGGCGGATTTTCTGGCCTGCACTTCCGCTGGGGTCTCGGGTTGAACCTGATCTATTTCATCGCGGCGGTGTTTTTCTTCCGCGTCATGTTTGAGTCGGCGCGCTCGCGCGGCCTGCTGGTAAAGATGGAATAGCGGATCGATTCGATAGTCATTTCACCCGCCGCATAGAGCGCTCGCCGCATCCCATCCTCGTGGCCGCCAGCCCGCCGGCGGCTGCGCTTGCGATTCGACACCGTCGCGATATTGTTGAGCCATCGCGCGCGGCTCGAGCGCGCGCGCCACACGAACTGCGTCATGGAGGCCTCTTCATGTCGGTAAAGCTCAGTTCCAAAGAGATCCGCAAGCGCATCGGCCATCCGGTCATCGACGCCGACGGCCACTGGCTCGAGTTCGGTCCCTCGATCAGCGAGTACCTGAAAGAGGTCGCCGGGCAGCAGGCGGTCGATTCGTTTCGCCGCCGCGCCGGCTACGTGCAGAAGTCGCTCACCATGACTCCCGAGGAGCGCGCACAGACGCGCCGCGCGCAGGAGGCGTTCTGGGGCGCGCCCGCGAAAAACACCCTCGACCGCGCCACCGCGATGCTCCCGCGCCTGCTCTACCAGCGGCTCGACGAGTTTGGCTTCGACTTCACCGTGCTCTATCCAACCGCCGGCCTCGCCATCGGACACATTCCGGAAGACGAGATCCGCCGCGCGAGCTGCCGCGCATTCAACATGTACATCGCCCGTCAATTCGGTGAGTTCCGCGATCGCATGACGCCCGCCGCCGCGATTCCCATGAACACGCCGCAAGAGGCCATCGACGAATTGGAATATATCGTCAAGGAACTCGGCCTCAAGGTCGTAGTGATGACCAGCATGGTGCCCCGGCCGATTCCGGCGCTCGCGGGCAGCGCGCCTGAGCTTGGCCGGCTGGCGACGTGGGCCGACGGGTTCGGCATCGACAGCCCGTACGACTACGACCCGGTCTGGTCGAAGTGCGTCGAGCTCGGGGTGATGCCGACGTTCCACGCCGGCACGCGCGGCTCGGGCTTTCGCACCTCGCCGACCAACTTCGTCTACAACCACATCGGGCACTTCGCGGTCGCAGGCGAGGCGGTCGCCAAGGGGCTGTTCCTGGGCGGCGTCACGCGCCGCTTCCCGACGCTGAAGTTCGCGTTCCTGGAGGGCGGCGTCGGCTGGGCGTGCAGCCTCTACTCGGATCTGATCGGCCACTGGAAGAAGCGCAACCGGCACGCGCTCGAAGAGGTCAATCCCGCCAACCTCGATCGCGAGTTGATGCGCGAGCTGTTCGAAACTTTCGGCGGCAAGCGGCTGGCCGAGCGCCTCGAGCGCAGCGCGATGTTCGAGAGTCCCGGCGCGATCGGCACCGGCAACGTGAAGGACCTGGATGATTTTGCGGCGTGCGGCATCGAGCACGCCGAGGACATCCGCGAGTTGTTCACGCGCAACTTTTACTTCGGATGCGAGGCCGACGATCCGATCAACGCGTGGGCGTTCAATTCGCGGGTGAATCCGTACCGCGCGCGCATCCGGACGCTGCTCGGCTCGGACATCGGGCACTTCGACGTCGTCAACATGAACGAGGTGCTGCAGGAGGCCTACGAACTGGTCGACGATGGCCTGATCACGGGAAAGGATTTTCGCGAGTTCGTGTTCGGCAATCCGATCCGCTTCTGGGCGGAGGGCAACCCGGATTTCTTCAAGGGCACGGTGCTCGAAAGCGCGGCCGCCGAGGAACTCAGCGATTTGTCGCGCTCGTAGCCGGCAAACGTGCGGCTGAAATCGACAATGAGGCGGCGGTTTATCGGTCGTAGACCAGTTTAACGGTCGTATGGCAGCAATATGTCGTAGCGCAGCTATCTGTCGTATTCGCTCTTGCAGAGCTGCTGATAGTCTAGCCGGTTCTGCGCGAGTAATTTCGCTCGCGCCTCGTCTGTCAACCTGGTCGCCATAGCCAGTTCCTCGTAACCGGCCGGGACATAGCTGAGATGCGAGACCAGTCCGTAACTATGATCCCATACATGAAGCGGCACCGCCCGCGGCTCCATCGTGAACTCGAATCCGTCGCGCCCCGTCAGGTTCAGCGAAACCTGATGACACGTGCTCGGCGATGTCGACGCGATCGTGCCGCCCCATGCGACGTAGATCGGCCGGTGAATATGACCGCATGCGACTCGCACGACCTGGCGATGCCGCCGCACGACTTCCTCCATCGTCCGGCCACCATGCAACCCAGCCGCATCCATCCATTGCACGCCGGTCCGAAACGGCGGGTGATGCATGAAAATCAGTGTCGGAGTATCAGGCCGCGCGCTGAGCGTATCGTCGAGCCAGCGCAACCGTTGCTCGCACATCATCCCGTGATGGTGCTCCGGTACCGAGGTATCGAGTCCAATCAGCCGGACGGGATACCTGTCGATCGCATAGTTCACGAACGGAGCATCGGGCGGCGGCATGTAGTCCTCGCCGGCAAATGCCTTCAGCAGGACGTCGCGACGGTCGTGATTTCCTGGAATCACGTACACGGGAGGTATCAGGGCTGACAAGATCTCGCGCAGCAGATCGTATTCCTCCGGGCGCCCGTGGTCCGTCAGATCGCCCGATGCGATCACAGCGTCCGGCCTGGGATCGAGACTGTTGATGTGCGCGACGGCTTGCGCCAGTTGCGCGTTGGTCGGCACCTTGCGATAGCACAGGCGATCTCTCGCCACCACGTGAAGATCGGTGATTTGCGCGATGATCATAGACTTGCCCGGTCGAAAAAGTCTTGTCTCCCTGCGGTTCTAGCGGAATTCCCTACTCAACGGAACAGAGAACTATGCTGGTGCAACAAGGAATTTTCTCGACGGCCGAGCACCTGAAGGTTTTCCGAGAAGTTACTCAGCGGAACCAAATACACGGTCCGCTCGTTATGACTGGGATCAGTCCCGCCCGACACTCAGGACTCGAGGAGGGCGATTGCAATGACACGAACCACAATCATCGTCGCAGTTGCGGCATTCGTTTCGATAGCGGTCACGCCCAGCGCCTACGCGCAATATGGCGGCGCGTACGGCGGCGGTGGCACGGACACTACGAGCCAACTTCTGATCGCGGGCCGACTTCCCGTCGATCCGGCGAAGCAGCCCGCGGATGCCACCGTCGTGCGGCTCAAGCTCAACGGAAAACTATACACGATGGCTTTGGACATTCAGGCGGCGCGCGACGACCTCAAGTCCGAGGCCACCTACGACACCACCAACGATCTCTATCGGGCGATGGTCACCAAGCAGCTGGAAGTGGTTGGAGATGCCAGTCTCCCCGACCAGGTCGCTAAAGCCGTCGAGCTTTCACGGCCGATTGAACTCGAGGGCTACGTCTACCACCGCACCACCCCGTATTTCGTCGTTCAATCGGTGCGCGACGCACACTAGGCTGCTGTTCGTTGGGGGCAAAATCCGTCCGAGCGACTGGGTGGACGCATCGTCTGACGCTGCACGAGCATGCGTTCATGCGGCTGCGTCGTTGGGGTTTTTCACGTCGGTGAGAGCGGTAGGCGAACGCGTGGATTTTTTGATCGCGGCCATCAGTACGGCCTTCTTGACAGGCTTGCTGACGTGCATGTCGACGCCCGCTTCGAGAGTCCGGCGAACATCTTCATCCAGCGCCGAGGCGGTAAGGGCGACAATCGGCGTACGCGAAAGGCCGCGTTCCTGCTTCCAAGCGCGAATTGTGCGGGTCGCTTCGAGCCCGTCCATCACCGGCATCTGAACATCCATGAGCACCAGGTCGTAATTTCCAGCCTTTAGCCTGGCGACCGCGATCGCGCCATTTTCTGCGTCGTCCAGCCGATGACTGGTGTCCTTGAGGAAAGCGTGTATCAGTTCACGATTGTCCTTCGAGTCGTCGGCCAGAAGGATACTCAGAGGAAGATCTGGTTGCGTATTCGGAGCGGCGCCCTCGGTCGAAGCGAGTGCTGCGGTGTGCGAGGGTTCCATGACTTGAGCGTCCGCATGGACCGTATGATCGGCCATCGCGGTCCCGATTGCCGCGAACAGATCGGTGCGGCGAACCGGTTTCACCAGGTATGCATCGATTCCCAGTTCACGCGCGCGCGCAACTGGACCTTGAGGTCGTCCGACGACAGCATCAGCACCGTCAGACCTTCCTCAGCCCCCGCCTTCACCCCTTCAGCAACCTGGAAACCGTCCATCGCGGGCATCTGGCAGTCGAGCAACAAGAGCTGGTACGGAATGCCGCTGATCCTGGCGCGTTCGATATGTTCCAGCGCGGTTGGCCCGTCCTCGGCTTCATCAACCTCCGCGCCACGACTCGAGAGCATCTCGCGCAGGATGAGCCGGTTGGTGAAGTTGTCGTCAACCACCAGAGCCCGAACGCCGCTCAGCATCACGGTCACAGTCGGGTGTTTCTCGACGGAAGCATCGGTTTGAACCTGGAAGTGCGCGGTAAAGTGAAAGACGCTGCCGTGTCCCAATTCACTCTCGACCCAAACGCGACCACCCATCAGTGCCACCAGGCGCCGCACGATCGCGAGCCCAAGGCCGCTTCCGCCGTACCGGCGCGTGGTCGAAGAGTCCGCCTGGGTGAAACTGGAGAAGACCTCCTCGAGTTTGTCCTTTGCTATCCCGATGCCGGTGTCCACTACCGAGAAATGAAGATGCCCCGCAACGGCGGACTCGCGATCGCGCTCGACGGTGAGCAGCACCTGGCCCGTATCGGTGAATTTGACGGCGTTGCCGATCAGATTCAGCAGGACTTGGCGAAGGCGCAAGCGATCGCCGACCAGCAGGTGCGGAACGTCGGGCATCACATGGGCAAGCATCTCGAGTCCCTTCTGATGCGCGCGAACGCCCAAGGTCTCGACTGTCCCATCGACCAGAGTTTCGAGATCAAACCCGGCCTCCTCGAGCGACAGCCGGCCGCTTTCAATCCTTGCGAGATCGAGAATTCCGTTGATCAGGTCCAACAGCGCGTCGCCGTTGTTGGTCATGATTTCGAGGTACTTTTTCTGGTCGCGGTTGAGCGGGGTCTCTTCCAGCAATTGCGCCATCCCCAGAATCGCGTTCATCGGAGTGCGAATCTCGTGCGACATGCTGGAGAGAAATTCCGACTTTGCGCGCGATGCGCTCAGCGCCGCCTCGCGTGCGGCGACCAAATCGCGTCCGCTTTCGCGCAGTTCGGCCGTTCGAAGGCCGACCTCCTGTTCGATTTGCGCGTAGACGGTTTCCAGGCGCGCGCGATCGCGGGCGATACCTCTCATCTCGTTGAGGCTCTGCACGATCGAAATAATCAGAAAGAAATCCGTAAACACGACCCATCCAACGTGTTCGACCCATCGCCACGGCTCTATCGCGGCCACTCCATAGATCGATTGCGGGAAGTACTGGCCTCTAACGAAGTGGTCTGCGGCGGCGACAATCGAGGCGGTTATCAGCACGTGCCAATCGCGATAGAAGGCCAGGAACGCGAGCGATCCGAAATAATGGAAATGCGTCTCGATGCGTCCGCCGCTCAAATGAATCAGCAGACCTGACGTGAGCATTTGAGCGATCGCGACTACATGGCGAGTGAGCGTCTTGCCCGGTAACGCAAGCACCATCGCAATTGGCGCGATCGCGATCGCTCCGCCGAGAAATATCGCGGCCCACACATGGATGTGCGTTTGGCTCTGTTCACCGGCCCAAACGGTGGGCGAAAGGAGCAGCGCTGCCACGATTCCCGCGAGCCACTGAAACACCATCAGGCCGGCAAATAATTTGTCGGTGCGCCGGAAGATTGCCGAGCGCATCTCCCTTAGAAGTGCGCTCGCGCGGCGCACGATATCGGGAGAGAGCTCGTACTCCTGAATTACTGCGCGCACTTGCCCTGTTCAGTTTTGCGCTTCGAGGACGGCGCGAACAGCGGACATCCGTAGACTGCGGTTTGGTCTTCATATGCGACGCTCTTGTGATCGTGAACGACGCGCTTGTCCTTATAAGCAACCGGCCTGTCGAGTCCGGCGGATGCGGGCGTGTCGATCAACGCGACGATTGCACTCACGCCGGCGTTGTCGCCGAAGTGCCCGCGAGCGCCGGTGATTCCGCCGCTGAACAGCAGGCGCCCGCGACGGTCATAAAGCATCGTCTGTCCTGAAGTCTCTGCTCCAAATAACTTCGCTTCAGTGCCGCGATCATCGATCACCCTGGTTACTCCAGGTATCAATCCGGCGCTCGACCAGAGATCGCTCTTCGTCCAACTCTCTCCGAAGCCGGGCGGTTCGACGAAGACAACGAAGGCCGCAGCCTGCCGCCACTATGCGCCATCAGAATGGACAGTTCGCCGATGCTCGAGCGCGAGCATGGACAGTGCGGATGAATGGCCATCACCAGGGTGAAATGGCCCGGCGGAGCGGAAAGGTGACTCGCGGTTGGCCACTGCGCTCCCGGAGTTCCAGCGATACCAGGAGTGACAGAGTACCTTTGAAGTATGCTCATCCCGGCAACGACCGTCGCGAGCCAGATTGCGAGTCCTAAGGCTAGGAAAATCGATCGTTTCCAGTTCACGGTGGCCACTCTCAATGATGAGGGGCAACTTCCGTGCCTACGAGGGACTAGCTCCTGCGCTCGTCACCAGAAGGTTTCGGTTCTGAATCACATGTGCGGTAGCACTTGCACTCGAGCTCTCACCTCCGGAAAGTCTTGCGCAAACGTCCGAGTTCCAACGGCCTCTTGCCTCACCTGGTAATGCCGTCTTTGTGATCGCGGACATGTCTGAACGAAAGTAAGCGAACAGGTGTTTGCTCTGACCGCGCATCATTTGAGCGGTCAATTAGAGACATCCGCCGATTTCGACACACTTTCTGCAGAGAACGCGGGAAGTGCGGACTCGGTGGCGGATGAGGCAGTCTGATGCGAACCGCTCTCTGCGTCAAATTCCCTGATCATCAGGGTAAATACAGGGAATTTTGCTAATTCGCTGGTGCTTTTGCGGCTTCATCTGCTCCGAAAGCGCGTGTCCCCGTTGGTCTTTTTCCACAATTCCCTAGCGAACAGAACAGGGAATTTCAATCGGATATCAGGGCATTAAATTTCCTCTTCGACTTCCAATCAGGGAAGTCTCTTGCTAATCAGGTCGGCCTCATCCCAAAACACGGAGGCCCACCCAAGTCGTGACCGCGCCCGAACTCGAAATCGATTCAGGAAACTCCGTTGGCAATAACAGTTGGTGGCGCGTCACTCGGGTCGAACTACACGAAAAAGTCTGGTCAGAGCCGATGGTCAAGATCGCGAAGGAATTTGGCATCTCGGACCGTGGCCTCGCGAAAACCTGCCAGCGGCTGGAGGTGCCCGTTCCGCCTCGCGGTTATTGGGCCAAGCTTCGAGCCGGCAAAGAGGTGTCCAAGCTTCCCCTTCCAGAGGCCCAGCCGATGACGACGAAGGAAACCGCAATTCGTCAAAACCCTAGATCCAGGGCCGCAGCCGAACCTCCGCGGAATCCTGAACTCCAGGCAAGGATCGATGCTGCGCTTGGGTCGTGCGTACCGGTCAGGGTCCCCAAGAGTCTGTCCAACCCCCACTCCATTATTCGCGGGTGGATGGATGAGGATCGGCGCGCTCGGGAGCGGCTCTGTGAGAGCCTGTATGCACCGCGCCACCGATCGGTCACTCAAACCCCGACAAACCGGCGCCGTCTTAGAATCCTCACCGCACTTCTCCGCGAATTCGAGCGCATGGGCTATCGCGTAATCGCCGAGCGAGAAGAGCGGCAACCCGTTACCGTCCGGAGCGCGACGGCGGAGTTGAAGTTCATGCTATTCGAACCGATGCGACGGGTGCGCCTGCCGCTCGAGGAGAAGGAAAAGAAGGACTCTTCGAACCAGGTCGGCGAGTGGAGATACGAGAACCGCAAGTCTGGTGAGCTGGTTCTCCGAATTGAATCGTATTGCGGCGGCGGAGCTCGCTTGGAATGGCGCGACAGATCGGAATCACCACTTGAGGTTCAGATTGATGAAGTGATGGAGGGACTTGTTACGGCAATGATCCTCGTCGAGGACGTGGAGCGCCAACACCGGGAAGAGGAAGCGCGCAGGTGGAAGCTTGAGCGGGAGCGCCTTGAGCGCGAACGTCTATGCCAAATCGAGGCCGCGCGATGGCAGCGCACGCTCGATCTTGCGACTACGTCCCGTCAGGCTGCGGAGGTACGCGGATTTCTGGACAGGATGGAAAAGAATTCAATCGGAGCCGCTCGACCCGGGTCTATTGTACTCCCTGTTGCTTGTGTCGCAGCGCGTTCCGCGCCGGTTGCCTCGTGGTCTGGTTAACGCCCCTGAGCGCTCGCCCTGCGCTCGCTTTTCGAGTTTTTCCTGACGCCAGCAAAAGGGGTAGGACGGACTCCCGGTGCTAACACCTGCCACAGGCGACTCGCCCGGTGGCGGTCGTTTGGAGACCAATTTTCAGGCTGCGCGTCAGGTGAACCTCTTGTTCCGGACTCTCACAAGTCTCCCGATCCGTAGACAGCCGCAGGATCTTGAGCTCCAACCATAGAACAAGCGGAACACCTCCGGTACCATGGACGGCCGGCCCGACTAGCTACACTGTTCAAGCTTTCTTCCTCGGCAGTAGCCCAGTCCGCGACTTGCCGGTCACCCGCTGTCAAGCCGTCTTCTTAAAGTTCCGGTTCAGACTCGACATCTGACCAATTGGACTCGTTGCGCTGCAATCGAGGCGTCGCGCCATTGCTCGAGTTTGACCACGAAGCGTGGACTGTTCGAGGCGTTCAAGCAACTGGCTGCCGAAGGCGATCTCCCCACCTATAGTTTCGTTGAGCCGAGCTTCATTTTTGATCCAAACGACGAGCATCCACCGCGTATAGATAGCCCACCATATTGTCGAATGATCTGTTCTCGAGCATCAGTACTACGAAATGTCTAATCTGCTCCCATGCCCATGATTTTTCTCGCTCGATTTTGCTAGAAACCAATAGCGGATAAGTGAGTACATTCGGCTGCGATTTTGGACAGTGCCGGATAATTGACATCGCGCGCAATGAACGATCAGCTGTATAATCGCGAGTGTAACGCGCGTGGAGATTATGCCAAACCAATATGAAGATTAATCGAATCGCCAATCTCGCGGTACTTTCGTTTGTTTTGTCAGTCGCGTTCGCAACGGCTGCCTGCGCGGACGACAAGGCGGTGCCGGGATGGGATCCCGCTGTGTTCCGCGATGCGAACACCATCAAAATAATGACTACAGAACCTGACGTCGGAGAGCATTGGTCAAACTTGTGGGTGGTCGTCATCGACGGGCAGCCGTACGTCCGGCTTGGCGATCGTGCATACGGACGCATTCAGAAGAACTCTACCAGCCCTTACGTGAAATTGAAGGTGGCTGACCTCGAATTTGACAAGGTGAAGGTGGAGGAGATGCCAGACATGAAGGAAAAGGTCGCCGCCGCGATGGCCGACAAGTACTGGATGGACGTGCTCGTCCGGCACGAGTCGCATCCGATGGTCGCGCGCCTAGTTCCAGAGGCCACTTCACCCGAGACAACTTCACATTGACTGCGCTGCCAGACTTCTGTGCCGAGTTTTCGGAATCAGGAAGGGCCTTACGATCGCTGCGGTTCGGACAGCCGCTCGTCCGCTGCCAACTCGAAATTTCGCAGGTAGCGGGCTTATGCATGCCGGCGACACTACGGTGGTGTTATCAAAACTCTAGACTTTTCACCGCTTTAATTCTTGATCAGACAGTACCGTTTCATCTCTTTGACTATCTCACTCCAGTGGACTAGTTCCACTGGCGATGACAACCGATTTGATTCCTGACTATCCGCGGCATCCGGGTGAAGCGACGCCGCAATGGGTTACCTGGGCGCTACGGCAGGGCGGGTTGATTGACGACGCGCAGGTGGTGTCCGTCACGGCGCGGGCGCTCGGGGCGGGGGTGGGCTTTCTTAGCGGAATCGCGCAACTGTCGCTCGCATGGGATCGCAGCGAACCGGGCGCGATGAGCAGTGTGATTCTCAAGATGGACTGTGACTCCGAGTTCTTCCGCAACGTCGGGGAGGGTGAACTGCACGTATTCGAGCGCGAGATTCATTTCTATCGCGAGATGGCTCCGCAGGCTCCGATTCGGCTGACGCACTGCTACCATACCCAGATGGATCCCGCGCTCGGGCATTACATCCTGCTTTTCGAGGATCTGACCGCGCTCGAATCGCTGGACGAGGTGAAGGGAATCAAGCTGGATCTCGCGCTCATCGCGCTCGCGACGATCGCGCGTTTTCACGCGGCATGGTGGGAAAATCCCGCGCGCACGAAGTTCGAGTGGATGCCACGGCTGCCGTCCATGATCTGCGACGGGTTTCATGAGCGTTGGCCGATTTTCAAAAAAGAGTTCGCGAACAGCTTCAGTGCAGAGGTGATCGCGGCCGGCGAACTGGTGAACCAGAACATCGAACGCATCGTGCAACGGCTCGACCGCGGCCCGGAGACGATCGTGCATTCCGATTTTCGCGGCGACAATCTGCTCTTCGACAAGTCATCGCCCGACGGCATCGTGGTGCTCGACTGGCAGTTGGCGATGCGCGGGAACGCCCTGTACGACGTCGCGCGCCTGATCACCGACACCGTCCATCCGGGCGACGGCTCCAGGCCGCACCAGATTGCTGTACGCCACTGGCACGAGGCTCTTTGCGCAAATGGCGTGCGCAACTACAGCTACGATGAGGCGTGGCGCGACTACCGGTTGAACCTGATGATGCTGCTGTTTCTCCCGGTCGAATTCGGCGACATCCTGGGCGAGTTGAACGCGCGCGGCAAACAGCTCGCCACCATGGTGCGCGAGCGGTTCTTCGCCTCGGTGCTGGAGACCGACGCCCTGTCGCTGCTGCCCTCGCTCTGACGGCTCACAGAACGTGGGCTCCGCCGTCCACCGGCGATAGCGCAGCTAACAGGGCGGTCGGGTCGTGATCGTCGTTCCCATCGACTGGTGGCCAACGTAAACCACTACCGCTACCGCCGCTGGTATCATCGCGTACTCAGCTGAAACTCGCGCGTCCCGACTACTGACTTAGTGATTGCTTGTTTAATGCAGGGGCGCGGAGGTGATAGCCCTGATTCAGGCCGAGCGCCAAGGACAAGGTTTCCGAGCCGAATGGAGGGTATAGTCATGAATGAAACGCACGAATTTGAGACGATCAAGGTCGGAGTCGATGGCGCCCTGGGCAGACTGACTCTCAACCGGCCCGAACGGCTGAATGCAATCGGCGCGACAATGCTCCGTGAGCTGGCGGAGGCCGCGCGCTGGTTCGATACGCATCATGATCTACGCGTTGTAATCGTGAGCGGAGCGGGCCGCGCATTCTCCGCTGGCGCCGATCTCAAAGATTCACCACTCGCGCAAAGCGCTCCAACGTCGCGCAGATCGTGGCTCGCACGACGCGAAGGCGGGCAACTGGGACTGCGCGCCGCCGACGCGCTCGAGAACATGCACGCGGTGACGATCGCGCAAGTTCATGGCTACGCGGTGGGCGGCGGAGTTGTGCTGACGGCGGTATGCGATCTGCGGGTCGTTGCCGACGACGCATCGTTCTTTATTCCCGAGGTTGAGCTGGGGATTCCGCTAGCGTGGGGCGGTATCCCGCGCCTCGTGCGTGAAATAGGGCCGG
>DATDGX010000263.1:0-4179 GCA_036521875.1 Binataceae bacterium (SeqCode) | reverse complement strand
CACACATTGTTACCATCACAAGTGAGGCGCCTTTGAACAGAACCGGCCTTGGCCTACAGGGGCGCCGCAGCGAAGCGCTCGACGAAGCAGTCGCGACGTGCGGCGGGTCTCAGCCGGCGGTCTGAAGCTCCTTGATTTCGCTCAGCAGCACGCGTTCGTGCCCCTGCGGATTGACCTTCTGATAGACCTTGCGCAAGTTTCCTTTCGGATCGATCACGTAGGAGGTGCGGTCCCAGTACAGATTGCCTTTGTACTCGGTCTGTCCCACGCCCATCGCCTTCAGAAGCTCGTGCCTGGGGTCGGCCAGCAGGTCGATAGTGAAGCTGAACTTGTTGCAGAAGTTCTTGTGCGAGGCGACGTCGTCCTCGCTGACGCCAACCACGTTGATGTTCGCGGCGTCGAACTCGTGCTTGCTCGCGGTGAACGATTTTCCCTGGATCGTGCAGCCCGGGGTATCGTCCTTGGGATAGACATAGAGGACCAGCCACTTGCCGGCGAAGTTATCGAGCGTGACAGTTTTGCCGTCCTGGTTTTTCAGACTGAAGTTCGGGAACCGTTTGCCAGTTTCCAGCGCCATTGTTCGCGTCTCCTTTCATTCGGGAGGCGATCATTCCGCCGCCTCTCGTTAAATTGGTTATACACCAACGACTAAGACATTGTTCTGCGCTTCTATGCGGCCTGGGCTGCTCGGGCCGCTCAGCTATCGCAACGCGGCGGCTATCGCGTCGAACGCGGCGTACGTCTCCGCCTCCTTCATATGGTCCCAGAATCCATCGTTCGCGCTGGGCTTGACGATCACGAGATTGTCGCGCGGATCGGCATAGATGAATCGGAAGAACACTCCCTCCGCCGCATAGGGTGAGCGGCGCCGCCGCCACACCGCGGACTTAGAACATAAATGTTATCGGACTGGTCGCCGCCATGATCCATGCAAACCACGCGGCTTCGACGAGCGTGATTAGGACGAGGTTGCGAGAGGTGCTGTAAGCGGACGCGGCGAAGATCTCCATCAGCACGAATACCAGCGCGAGGCTGGGCAGGATGAGCATCACCACGAACGGCAGCACCTGCAGAATCGCGCCCGCCGCCATCAACACGATAATCAGCGCGCGCGCGATGACCGCGCGCGTGGTCGCGATAGCGAGTCCGCCGCGCCGAATCAAAAACTCGAAGCCGAGCCAGAACGGGAGCGTCGCGAGCGTCGCGAGAATTGCGACCACCAGGCGCTCGGGCGTAAGTGACTCGCGATGAAAGGCCACCGCCATCGCGACCTGGCAGACATAGATGACCGCGAAGCCCAGTGCGGCGGCAAATAGCGTCGCGGCGAGACCGTCGCGGATGCGGCGCCATTCGAGCACGTGCGCCAGCACCAGTACGGCGATCGCGATCAGACCGGCGACCGCGAACCACGAAGTCTGCACGTCGCCGACCACCACCGAGAGAAGCTCAGCGGGCGGAATCATCGCCACCAGCGGCATCGCGGCCAGCAGCGCGCCGCCGATGATCGCGACGCCGATCCAGCCGCCCAGACCCTCGACGGGCTCGCTCCAATATCGCGTCATCGATCCGCAGATGCGTCCGATCGGCACCAGCAGGATCAGGAACAGCACCAGCGCGATGCCCGCGGTGACGAGCCGTGGCTCGGACACGTCGATCGCCCCGGTGCGCGCGGTGCCGAAGGTGCTGTCGAGCCATTGCACGATCGTCGTCGCGGCGGCCGCGGACGTGATTATCTGCACGTGATTCACGCCCGGAATCCGCACCGCTTCGACCGCGTTGCCCTGCTTGAAATCGCCGTAGACCTTGCCGAGATCGATCTGGGGCACGCCGGCAAGATGCGCCGCGATAGCGCTCGAGGTCTGCTGAATGGCCTCCTCGGGATCGTGTTGCGCAAAAATGAACAGCGCGTTCTTCGGACGCTCCGGGCCGAGATGCCATCCGCCTGAGATCATGACGGCGCCCCTGAGGCCCGGATCGTGAGTCGCGTATTCGAGCGTCGCGCCGGCTCCCATCGAATGCCCCATCACGACGATTCGCGAGCCGTCGACGCGCTCGGAACTGCGCAGGAAGTCCACCGCCGCCTTGATGTCGGGGCTGAGCGCGTCGGGCGCGACGAAATTGTCAGAGTAGAACGGATTGCGATTTGCGCCGTGCCCGCGAACATCGATGGCCAGAACTGCGTAGCCATTCTGCGTGATGCGCCGCGCGAGCGCGCTCATCATCTGGCGATCCGACATGAAGCCGTGAACCAGCACGACCGCCGCGGGACGCTGATCAACCGGTTTCGGGAAGAGCGTGAAAAATGGATTTGCCGCGCCAGGCAGATAGAACGTCGCGGGGACCCTGCCCGGCAGCTCGAACGACGAATGTGACGGGCCGCCCTTGTCGAGCTGCGCCAGCCTGGCAATCGTGAGAATGAAGAGCACCGCGACCACCCACGCGCCGATGCGAAGTATGCGCATCGTCGAGTAGCCGCTCGCCGGCTCGCGAGTTTCGGGGCTGTCGGGACTGACCACCTTGGGCGACCAGGTTGACAAGCTCATGGGGCCTCCGCTTGAATTGCTTGGGTTGACACTGCTTGACTTGGTAATGCTTCGCTTAACATCGAGTAATTCGCTATCTCTTCGCTCTCGCGTCGCGTGACACGCCATGCCAGTAGCATCGCCGCGGCCAGCAAAATCGCGGCGAGCAGGTATGGCGCGCCGGGCAGATGCCAATCGCGGCGCGCGCCGATGAAGCTCGCGAACGTCGTCGCGAACAGGATCGGTCCCATCATGAACGCGATCCCGCGCAGGCTGCTGAGCGCGCCCTGGAGCTGGCCCTGCTCCGAAGTCTTGACCCGGCGCGTCATCATCCCCTGCATCGGCGGTCCGGCCAGTCCCCACAACGCATTGACGGGTAGACCGATCCAGAAAATCGCGGCGGTCGATGCGACGCCGTAGATCGTAAATCCCGCGACGCCGAAGACCAGCCCCGCGAGCACCACGCGACGCTCGCCGAATCTCGCGACCAGCGGCTGGACCATTCCGGCTCCCACGATCGCCGAACAAATGCCGACGGCCGCGAGCGCGATTCCCACCGTGCGCTCGTTCCATCCGTAGCGATACATCGCATAGAGCACGAACGTCGTCGGCAGCGCTTCGTGCGCGACGTTGGCGAGGAAGTTTACGATCGCCAGGCCGAACAGCTCGGCGTGCGAACGCAACAGCGTCAACGAGCCCATCGGATTGGCGCGCCGCCACGCGAAGGCCTCGCGGCGCTCGCGCGGCAGCGACTCCGGCAGCACGAACAGCCCGTACATCGCATTGAGCAGACTCAATCCCGCTGCGACCCAGAACGGCAGGCGCGGATCGATATTGCCGAGCACGCCGCCGAGCGCGGGCCCCAGCACGAAGCCGAGTCCGAACGCCGCGCTCAGCATCCCGAAAGCGCCCGCGCGCTTTTCGGGCGGCGTCACGTCTGCGATGTACGCTCCCGCGGTCGCGCCGCTCGCCGAGGTGATTCCCGAAATGACGCGCCCGAGAAACAGCCATCCGACCGTCGGCGCGAGCGCCATCACGATGTAGTCGATTCCCAGCCCGAAGTTCGAGAGCAGGATTACGGGCCGGCGCCCATGCCGATCGGACAGCGCGCCGAGCACCGGCGAGCCGACGAACTGCATCAGCGCCCACCCCGTGCCGAACAGGCCATAGATCTCGGCCGCGCGTCCCGCGTTGCCGCCGACGAAATCTTCCACCAGCTTCGGCAACACCGGGATGATCATGCCGAGCGCCAGCATGTCGAGCACGACGGTGACGAAAATGAAGACCAGAGCGGCCCGCCGCCGCTCCGTGGGAGGGCAGGGGCTGACCCCTGCACTCACCGCCATTCTGGAGCCGCCTCCTTTGTCGCCGGCGGAGAGGGCGGCCCGCCGCCGCTCGGTGGGGGGAAAGATTCGCGCGGCCTCGCAACCATGCTATCGCTTCGCACGCGCCGCGAATCGCCGCGCTATCTCTTCGGGCGACACGTCTTCTTTGTGGGTCGCGATGAACCACGTGTTGCCGAACGGGTCCTTGACGCCGCCGTTGCGATCGCCCCACGGCATGTCAGCCAGCTCGATCACCGACGTGGCGCCCGCCGCGAGCGCGCTCGCGTAGGTCGCGTCGGCATCGTTGACATACAGATAGGTCTGCATCGGAC
>DATDGX010000262.1:0-1908 GCA_036521875.1 Binataceae bacterium (SeqCode) | reverse complement strand
GGAAACGCCCACTGCGCGAGCGAGATTCGCCACCGAGCCATAGCGCACGAGGATCTGGCTGAGCCGCGCGCGAAGATCTTCTTCTACTATTGTAGTTGACTCCATTCTACACTTGTGGGATATAGAATCATAAAGCATGCGCGCCCGGCAAGGCGCATGTCATCCCCCTGCTATGAGACCCCAGCACCAAGCTCCGCCCGCAAGACGGGCGCCGCAGACACTCCCCTCAAAGGCGGTGCCCGTCTTCGCAGCACTCGCCTACGTAGTACCCGTCTACGTAGGGCCTGTCTACGCATGGCTCGTCATCGTAATGCCCGTCTTCGCAGTACTCCTCTTCGTAACCCCCGTCTTGGCACTCCCTACCTCACCGGTTCTCGCCGTCTATCCGGTTCCTCCTCCATGTTCTCCCCGTTTTCATTCCGACTCTTTCGAGACCTCCGCATCGCCATGATCTTCCAGCTTCACCGCCTCGTTCATATGCAGTCCGAGGTCGTTTTTGTTGTTGCCCGCGCCCTCACGGCGAACGCCGTCGCGGAGGTCTGATGCGTCCTCAAGCGCTCACCCTCGAGCCGTCCGCTCCGAGCCTACGCTCTTCGCATCGGATGGTGCGATGCCTGTGGTGCCGCGAACCGGTGCGCCTCGCGCTCGCGATCAAGCATCGGGGCATCTGCCCGCAATGCCTCGAGGAGACCACGACGCTCGCCTGGCACATCATTTACGATCGCGATCGAAACATTGGTGCGATTCCGGAAAATCTCCGGGCCGCGTACAACTTATGAGCGCTTCACCACAACCGCTCTCGGCCCTCGGGCACCCGCCGGCGTCCCCCGCGCGCGCGCATTTGGGGCGCATCTCGCTGCTCGAGGAAATTAGCCGCCTGGTCGGGCCGGACCTGTTCGCCAAGCTGTGCGACGACTTCGGCGGGCGCCGCGTCTATATTCCCACGACGCCCGCGCGCGGTGACTTGCTCGCCCGCTCGATCGGAGTCGCCGCCTCAAACAAACTGGCGCGAATTTACGGTGGCGATCGCCTCGACATCCCGGTCGACTGCGAGCATTCCCGGCGCCGCATGCTCATCTTCCAGTTGCGCGAGCACGGCGCGAGCGTCTCGGCTATCGCGCGCAAGCTCCACTGCACGGAGCGCTACGTCTACAAGGTTCTCGCCGCGTCGCGGAGGTCCGGAACCGTGACTTCTGAAGATTAACCGCCCGCGATTCGCCCGCGAGGCACGCTTTGACAAGCGACGAGTCCGCGGACCGCTCCTATCCGGAGAATTTCGCCAGCGCCGTCGACCGGGTGCTCCGCGACGAAGGTGGCTATGCGAGCAATCCCGCGGATCCCGGCGGCCCCACCAAGTTCGGAATCTCTGCGCGCGAGTATCCCGATCTCGATATCGCCGCGCTGACCCGTGACGACGCGATCGCGATTTATTACCGCGACTGGTGGATGCGTTTCGACTTCGGGAGATTGCCCGGACCGATCGCCGCAAAGTGTTTCGACCTCGCGATCAATATCGGCGCGCTGCACGCGATTCGATGTGTGCAGCGGGCGCTCAGAGCATGCGGGCGGCGGGTGGCCGAGGACGGGCTGCTGGGTGACGAGACCGTGCGCGCCGCCGCGGCCGCCGAGCCGTTGGCTATCCTGGCCGCGCTGCGCTCCGAGGCCGCCGGGTATTATCGCGCGACTTCCGCCCTCTCGCGTGGCCTCCGTGCAGACGGCGACCGCGAATTCCTGGATGGATGGCTCAACCGGGCCTACGAATGACGGGGCCGCGCACGCGCGCCGCCTCCGGAGGTATCCGATGCTGAACGTTACGGACCTGTTGGTTATCGTGGGACCCGCGCTGCTGGCAATTGGCGGCTTCGTGATCGGCACCATCTTCGGCCGCAAGCTGTTCGGCGACGTGGG
>DATDGX010000261.1:0-47424 GCA_036521875.1 Binataceae bacterium (SeqCode) | reverse complement strand
GAGCATCTGCGGCTGCCCGATAACGACGACGTGCGCGAGGGCGTGATCGCGACCCGAATCGCCGCGCATTCCGGCGACCTGGTAAAGGGCGTGCGTGCGGCCAAAGTCTGGAACGACCAGATGTCGCGCTACCGCAAGTCGCTCAACTGGGAAGGGATGTACGCGATGGCGATGGATCCGGACAAGGCGCGCCGTTACAAAGAGGAAAGCGAGGCCGCCGGCTCCAACGTCTGCTCGATGTGCGGTTCGTTGTGCTCGATCAATATCGACAACGCCGCAATCAAGTTCAGCGCGCGGCGCGCAGTGGAAGCCGCCGAGGCTCCGGTCCATGCCGCCGACTGACGGAATCCAGGTTCCCGACGTCGACCTCGACGCGGCACTCGCGACCGAGTTGCGCGACCATCGCGGCGAGACGCGTAAGCTCACCGATTTCCGCGGCCATCACGTGGTCGTGTACTTCTATCCGATGGACGACACGCCGGGATGCACCGTCGAGGGCAAGGAGTTCCGCGACCAGTTCGAGCAGTTTGAAGCGCTCGGCGCGGTGGTGATCGGTGTCAGCACCGACTCGGTCGAGCGCCATCGCGCGTTCGTGGACAAGCACGCCTTTCCGTTCATCCTGCTCGCCGACCCGGACGGCAATCTGGCGCGCGCGTTCGGCGTGCTGCGCGGGGGAGTCGCCGCGCGCTCGACCTTCGTGCTCGATCACGATCTGCACCTGCGACGCGCGTTCCACGACGTGACGCCGCGCGGCCACGCCGCTCAGATCCTGAACTTCGTGCGCTCGCTGGTCGAATCGCATCGCATGATCGGTGGATAGCCAGCGCCGAGGCGACTCGTAATGGTTATACTTATATAATTCCGAGCCCGCCGATGCCGAGGCGGGAGGGTGAAACTTATGGCCAAGACGTCCAAGAACATCCTCGACGAAGCGCGCGCGCAGATTAAGCAGATCGACATCGACGAAGCGCGCCGGATGATCGAGAAACCGGGCACCGTGCTGGTCGACGTGCGCGAGAGCGACGAATGGCGCCAGGGACATATCCCGAGCGCGGTCGCAATTCCGCGCGGCTTCCTCGAGCTGCGGATCGAAGAAAAGGTGCCCGACCACAAGACCCCGGTCATCCTGCAGTGCGCCTCGGGCACGCGCTCGCTGCTGGCGGCGCGCACGCTCAAGGAGCTCGGCTACGAGAACGTTTACAATATGACCGGCGGCTTCAACTCGTGGAAAGATCGCGGGCTGCCGTGGACCGCCGAGCGCCAGTTCACCGCGGACGAAATCACGCGCTACTCGCGTCACTTCGTCATTCCAGAGGTCGGCGAGAAGGGGCAAGCCAAGCTGCTCGACGCCAAAATGCTGCTGCTCGGCGTGGGCGCGCTGGGCTCGCCGGTGGCGCTGTACCTAGCCGCGGCGGGCGTTGGCACTATCGGGCTGGTCGACTTCGACGTGGTCGATCTCTCCAACTTGCAGCGCCAGATCATCCATACCGTCGATCGGGTCGGGATGCTCAAGACGGAGTCGGCGCAGAAGGCGATTAACGCGCTGAACCCGGGCGTCAAGGTGATTCGCCACGACCTGCGCCTCACCTCCGAAAACGCGATGGACATAATCAAGGACTACGACGTCGTCGTGAATTGCGGCGACAACTTCCCGGCGCGTTACCTAATCAACGACGCCTGCGTGCTCTCGAAGAAGCCGCTGGTGGACGGCGCGATTTATCGTTTCGAAGGGCACGCGACGGTTTTCTATTCGGCGAAGGGCGGGCCGTGCTACCGATGCCTCTACCCGGAGCCCGCGCCGCCCGACATGGCGCCTTCGTGCGCGGAGGCGGGCGTGCTTGGCGCGCTGCCGGGGCTGATCGGATCGATCGAAGCGCTCGAGGCGATCAAGCTGGTCCTCGACGCGGGTCATCCGCTGATCGGCCGGATGATTTACTTCGACACGCTCTCGGACCGCGACTACGTGCGAATCCTCAAGGTCCGGCGCGATCCCGAATGCCCAATCTGCAGCGACCATCCGACCCAGAAGGGGCTCATCGACTACGAGGCGTTCTGCGGACTCGCGGCGCCCGCGGAAAATGGCGCGGCGCATTCGGAGCCGGTCGGCGGCGCGCAGGTGGAAGCGTCGGCCCGCTAGGACTCGCAAGGACGCTCGGCACAGCAAGGATGCGATTCGATAACGGCGGACAGCCGGCACGGCGTCCGCCGTTTATTTTGTCACTGCAGAAAATCTCGGGCACAATTTCGGACAAGATTTCGGAGAAATCTTCAGTCGAGAGGAATCGATGGCGCTGGGACCATTTTACGTCGCGGATAAGCTCAGGCGGGGCGCAGGCGTGAAAGGCACCGCGCTTTTCATGCGCCACGGCGAGACCGCGTGGAATCGCGAAGGCCGCGTGATGGGCCAGAATCAGATCGAGCTCGACGCTCACGGCCGCGCGCAGGTCGAAGCGGCCGTCCCATTCGCGCGACTGATCAAGCCTGAGCTCATCGTCACCAGCCCACTGGTCCGCGCGCGGCAGTCGGCTGAAATTATCGCGAACGGACTCGGCGGCGTCGCGGTACTCGACGATCCGCAAATCTGCGAGGTGCGCTACGGCCGCTGGGAAGGAATGGTTTACAACGATCTGATCGAGGACTCCGACTACATCAAGTATCGCGAGCGGCCGCTAGACATCCCGACTCCCGGCGGCGAGACGATTTACCAGGTGCAATCGCGCGGCGTCGAGGCCGTGATGCGCGCGATCGAGGCGAACGAGGGCCAGCGAATCCTGTTCGTCTCGCACGGCGACATCGTCCGCACCGTGTTGTGCCACTTCATGAAGCTCGAGCTCGAGCATTTCCGGCGAATTCGAATCGACAACGCGACCTTTTCCGCGGTCCAGCTCGTTGGCGATTTCGCCGAAGTGAAATTTCTGAACCTTCTGCCCGACCCCGCACGCGCATTCGTCGCTCCGTTCGTATCGGCGAAAAGCAAATAGCTTCGCGCCGCGCGAGGGAGGGCTGGTGCTCGCGATGGCGGAACATAGTAGCTGGCGAGACTATGGCGCCGCGGGAGCGTACGCGGAGGCCGACTCGGAGCGCGCGCGAACCTCGACACCCTTGCGCACGCGAACGTCGGCGGTCGGCTTGCCGGGCACGTCGACCCTGAGGCTTCGATATCCGCCGGCCGTCGGGTCGGGCGCGGTGAATCCAATCGTGTACTGCTCGCGAAGCTCGAGGCTGATGTTCTCGCACGCGCGGCGCAGCGCTTCGCCATCGCCGACCTGGCGCACGATATAGGTCTTCGCGCCGGTCTCTTCGGATAGAGTGCGCAGCGTCTCGGCGTCGACTTTTTCAATATCGCCGCCGCCAATCATGATCGGCCCAAGCATGATACTCGGCATCGAGGCCGAGTTGGGATCTCCGATTCCGATCGAATACACCAGCACGCCCAGCCGCCGCGCCTGCGCGACCACGTCGCCGACATTCGACGTGCTGGTATTGTCCATTCCGTCGGTCACCACCAGGATCGCTTTTTTGTCGTAGCGCCCGTACTGAACCCTCTGCAGACCAAGCATGATCGTATCGAACAGCGCGGTCTGCCCGTAGGCATGGAGCAGGGCAAGCTTACGCATCACCTGTTCGTGATCGATAGTGAACGGCTGCAGCAGGAACGGATGGCTGGAGAACGCGAACAGAAATACGTCATCCTTGTTATTCAAGTCTTGCAGGAATAGCGAGATCGCGTTGCGCGCCTGCGGAATCTTGGGCTCCATGCTGCCCGAGGTATCAACCAGGATCCCTACGGAGACAGGAGTGTTGGTGTCCTGGCGAAAAAATTCGATCGGGCGCTGCTGCCCGTCCATGAAAAGCTTGAAGTCGTCTTTTTGGAGCCCGGTAATATAGGTGTTGGCGCCCCGATCGGTGACCGTCACCGTCACCTGCTCGTAACCGGGCTGCTCACGCAACTCGCGAGTGGGAATCTCCGTCACCTGCCCGCCAGGCTGCGGCGCAACCGGCGGGATGTTGAGGGAATCACCGCCCTGCTTCGAGGGCATCGCGGGCAGCTCGAGCGTCGAACTCGCGGTGCCCTGCGCTTGCGGGAGGACGAGGTTCCTGGGCAACGAAGGTTGCGGCGCGGAAGACTGCGACGGCGTCGAAAACTGCTGCTGCGCCATCGCGGGGCTCAAGCTCAAGAGCAGCAATCCCAAAGCAACGGCGAAGATTCCGGCGATCACCGGAATATTTTGCTTATTCCTCGCTCTAGGCACGGTAGTTGGCACAATTCGGTAGCCGTTGGCGCCACCGGTCCTTCGCTGCAATTTTCCTATTTGCTATGACCTTGAGCAAGCCGTTTGTTTCGCAAGCCTCTACACCATCGCAGCAAGCTCCACTATCTTAGACGATTGCGCGGCCATGATGTTTCAGCGCCGAGTCGAAAAGCGCAAATGACGCGGTGATTTCGGCCCGGGTGTTTGAGTCAAGCCAGCGGTGAGCTTAGGATTGGCGAGGATTATGCCCGCCCGTGGCGCAACTTACCCGATGAGCCAACCTGAAAATCCGCCCGCGCAAAGCGCGAAAACCTCGGACGCTGCCGAGTCCGCCCTTACCATGGACGGCGATGGCATCGTCGTCGACTGGGGCCCGGAGGCCGAGGCGATTTTCGGATGGTCGCGAGCAGACGCGGTCGGCAAGAAGCTCTCCGCACTGATCATCCCCGAGCGCCAGCGTGAGTCGCATGAGCAAGGGCTGAAGCGCTTCCTGGTATCGCGGCGCGGCGCGTTGCTCGACCGCGCGATCGAAATCGTGATGCTCCATCGCGACGGTCGCGAATTCCCGGTTGAAGTGCGAATCAGCAGCGAGATAACGAAGGACGGCTGGCGTTTCCCGACCTCCGCGCGGCGGGTCGACGAGCAGAAGTAGTCACCCGCATCGCGCCGGAATTGCGATGGCGCTAGCGGCCGCCGCCGTCTCCTCCAAGGGTGAGCACAATTTTGCCGACCTGCGCGTCGCCCAACATATAGCTGTGCGCGTCGGCGATCCGTTCGAGCGGGAGGGTTTTATCGAGCACTGGCTTGAGCGCGCCCGATTCGAGCAGATCAGCGGCGAAACGCTCGCTGCAAACCAGCGCCTCTTCCGGCGTGCGCGTGCGGAACGTTGATCGCATTCGCCCACTCGGCCCGCGTTGCGGCCCACGCTGGCCAGTCGTCCCTTGATTGCGAGTACGCGGACGTTGTCGGCGAGCATCGGGCCACCGACTTGGCCGATGATCGCGTCGACGCCGTGCCCGCCGGTTGCCGCTTCTACCGCGCCGTCCCATCCCGAGTTGCGGGGGTCGATAACGATAACCTGGTGAGCGCCGAGCGCGCGGAGCGCATCGCCTTTCGCCGCGAAACGCGAGGTCGCAAACACCGGATTCGCGCCGAGGTGGCGCGCAATTTGGATCGCCGCGGTGCCGACTCCCGACGGTCCCGCGGTAACCATCACGCACTCGCCCGCCTTGACCGCGGAGGCGCTGACGATCGCGTCGTGCGCGGTCACGAAGACGTTGGGAATCACGGCGGCATCGGCCCATGACATTGCGGACGGAATACGCATCAGCGCGCGACGGTTCACGGTGACGCATTCCGCGTAGGCGCCAGCGCCGCGGCCCATCATGTGCTCGCCGATGCGCCATCCGCGGACGCCGTCGCCGAGCGCTGCAATTTCACCGCTGAACTCGATCCCGGCGCGCGTCGACCGCAGCCTGGGATTGTCGGCACGAATCAGCGGACGCGCCAGCAATTAGCTGCGATTTGTTCCAGCAGCGCGCGCCGCCGCCAGCATCTCGCCGGCGGCGGCCGATGGCGACGGAGCCTCGCGCATTTGGTACTCGCCGCCCTCGCGACCGGGCACGACGAAAATCGCCTTCATGTTTTTCCCGCGACTCAGCGCGAATCGTTTCCCGCAATAGCCAGTCCCGCCGCGGAGAGGCGCTCCTCCAGAACCGGGAGCCGGTCATGACCCCAGAAGGGCTCGCCCTCGTAGAAAAACAACGGCACGCCGAAAACGTGATCGGCCGCCGCCTCTTCCTGGGCAGCCTGGTATGCGCGCGCCCCCTCGCCGGCCAGATATTCGTGAAACTCGTCAGCGGAAAGATTGAGACTCGCGATTAGCTCCGCGACCGCATCGGGCTGGTCAGCCTCAAACTCGCGGCGGAAGAAGAGTTCGTAGGCTCTGCGGCTATACTACTGGAGCCGTCCGCGCGTTTCGGCGAACAGGCCGCCGATCAGCGCGGGACTCGTGTCGTATACTTTGAGTGGCCCGCGGATCACCAGCCCGCGCGACTTCGCCCAGCGTCGCGCGTCGAGATATGAATAGCGGGCTTTGTATTCAGAGTACGTACTTCGCGCGCCCTTGCCCTTGATCAGAAGCTGAAACGGAATCCATCGCACGCGTACCGAGTAGCGTTTCTCGAGGGCGAACGCGGGCTCGAAAGCGAGGTAGGCAAAGGGACTTTTGAAGTCCGAGTACATTTTTATTTCCTTTGCTTCCACAACACATCTTCGCGATGGTGGCCCGATTGAATGCCCTCAGCTCATGACCAAGGCGTCCCCCAGGAATCCAGATAGGTCAACTCGGCCACCGGACGCCGCATCAGCGGACCATGGCCGCGACCCACCGGATAGCCAATTGGAATCGCGGCGCAAGTCCCCCACGGCTGCGGGATTGCGAGCAGCTCGCGCACCTGCGGTTCGTATTGGCAGAGCAGCGTCGTCAGCACGCAACCGAGGCCCTCCGCGCGGCAGGCGAGCAGCAGGTTTTCGACGGCCGGGTACACCGATCCGCCGCCGACCACCGAAACCCGATCGAGCTTCGCGTCGGTCACCGCCATCTCTTTTGGATTGAAGCAGAAGATCGCGATCACCGGAGTCGCGCCCCAGTGGGTTGCGAGATAGTCTCCCGCGTCGAGCGTGCGGGCGGTTCGCTTGCGCGCCTCCTCGGAGGGGATGGAAGGTATCGCGGCGCGGTACCCCTTCGAAAACTCGGCCCATCGATCCGCGTACATCGCGCCGAGGCGCTCCTTGCGCGCGCGATCCTTGACCGCGATGATTCGCCACGGTTGCCGGTTGCCGCCGGTCGGCGCCCAACTCGCCGCTTCCAGCACGCGGTTGAGCACGTCGCCGGGAATCGGGTCGGGCTTGAGCCGGCGCACCGCGCGCAACGTTCGCATCGCTTCGTAAAGTCCCATTTCCGCCATGGCTGGTTCTCCTCTGTGATTGGAAGGCTCGCGCAAATCGCGCCGCAACTCAAACGGTGGCGGGACGCTTGTCACATCTCAACCTAGTCGTCTATCGGCCGTCAGTAGCTCTCGCTCGGATGCGTCCCTGAACGACCGTTCAAGAGTGTTCGAGGTTGCTTGTCCGCAGGTCAAATCCATCGTAAATTCAGCGACCGGCTGGCGCATCAACGGCCGATCCCGTCAGTCCGCCGCGCGAGGTGAAAGGATGAAATTCGGTATCTTCATGGCTCCGTTCCATCGAGTCGGAGAAAATCCGACGCTCTGCTTCGAGCGCGACATGCAACTCATCGAGTGGCTCGATGTGCTCGGCTACGACGAGGCGTTCATCGGCGAGCATCACTCTTCGGGCTGGGAAATCATCTCCTCGCCCGAAATTTTCATGGCGGTCGCAGCGACCCGCACACGGCGCATCATGCTCGGCTCCGGCGTCGTCAGCGTCCCGTACCATCATCCGTTTCACATTGCGAACCGCTTCGCCCTGCTCGACCATTTGACGCGTGGACGCGTGATGCTCGGATGCGGTCCGGGCGCGCTGGCCGCCGACGCGCACATGCTCGGCATCGAAACCCCCACGCAGCGGCGCAGGATGGTCGAAGGCGTCAAGGCGATCGTGCGGCTCTTCACCGAAGAGGGCGGCATCAGTATCGACGGCTCGTACTTCAAGCTCAACGATGCGCATCTGCAGGTGAAACCTTTTCAGCAGCCGCACATGCCGATTTTCGTTGCGAGCACGATATCGCCATCGGGGATGGTCGCAGCGGGCGAGCTGGGATGCGGCGTGCTGTCGGTCGCATCCTATGCGCCGGGTGGCCTCGACGATCTAATGAAGCGCTGGCAGATGGCGGAGGAGACCGCCGCGGAGCACGGCAAGACCGTCGATCGAAAAAACTGGCGGCTGGTCTTTCCGGTCCATCTCGCGGAATCGAAAAAGCAGGCAATCGACGAGATCCGCCAAGGCGCGAACCGCTGGATCCAGGAATACTTCGTCACTACGCTCGGCGCGCGGATCCAGTTCGAGGAGTATCCCAACCAGCCCACTGAAGAGATGACCGTTGATCGAATGCTCGGACGCGGCGGTCTGATGGTCGGCACGCCCGACGACGCGGTAGCGCAACTTCGCGAGCTGCAGGAGGTGACCGGCGGCATCGGCGGGATGTTGAGCCTCGCGCACGAATGGGCGACGCGCGAGCAGACGCTGCGTTCGTACGAACTGTGGGCGCGCTACGTGGCGCCTCAATTCAACGGCGCGGCCGCAAATCAGGTCAAGTATTCCAGCGAGTGGGCGCAGCGAAATCGCGACCTGCTGTTCGGCAAGGCCGTCGTTGGAATCACGACCGCGATGCAGGAATACGCGGAGCAGAAAGCCGCGAAGGGCGAGCCGGTTCCGGATCTGCTGAGCCAGCCGATGACCCGCGTCCGCCCCTGAGCGGCGCTTGCTCTCTCCCGCAGTGACTGCGAGTGCGAGCCGAACATTTTACTTTGCGACGCGTGACTGTGCGTCGCGTGACGATGCGCGGCGGCGCGGCGTTTGGATCGTTCGCGCGCCGATGCTATTGCGCATCTAGGAGGCCGCCCAGCGATGGAAATTCACGCCGAAATTTGCCGCGCCATCGATCAGTACAAAGACACGGCCGTGAAGCTCAGCCACGAGATTCACGAGCATCCAGAAATGAAGTTCGAGGAGCGCTTCGCCGCCGAGCAACTCACCAGGGCCGCCTCAGAGATGGGGCTCGAAGTGGAAAAGGGGGTCGGCGGGCTGGCGACCGCATTTCGCGCCGAGTTCGGAGGCCGCGGCCCCAAAGTCGCGATCCTCGCGGAGTACGACGCGCTGCCGAATGGGCATTCGTGCGGGCACAACCTGATCGCGGGCGCAGCGCTGAGCGCGGTCGCCGGTCTCAACGCGGTCGCGCGTAATTTGCCAGGACGAATCGTGTTCCTCGGCACGCCCGCGGAAGAAGGCGGCGGCGGCAAAATTATCCTGGTCGACAAGGGCGCGCTAACCGGCGTCGACGCCGCGATGATGGCGCATCCGATGGACGCGGAGTGGTCGACGATGCCTGCGCTCGCGACCCGCCACGTGCGCTTGACCTTTCACGGCCGCGCGGCGCATGCCGCGCTGGCGCCATGGGACGGCTCGAGCGCGTTGACCGCGATGCTGCAGACGTTTCAGAGCGTCGATGCGGCGCGGCTGCATTTTCGGGACGGCTCTCGCATCCACGGCATCATCACCAACGGCGGCCAGGCGGTGAACATTATTCCGGAGAAGGCCGAGTGCCAGTTCCTCGCGCGCGGCAAGACCAGCAAGTATGTCGCGGAGATGGCGGCGCGGGTGATCCGATGCGCCGAGGCAGCCGCGACTGCGACCGGGACCAGGGTCGAGCCGCATCTCGTTGGCGGCTACCAGAACATGATCAACAACCTTTCGATCGCGCGGCGCTACTCCGCTCATACCGAGTCACTGGGCGTGCGTGCGGTCGAAGCGCCGCTCGATATGCCGACCGGCTCGACCGACATGGGCGACGTGAGTCATGCGATGCCGGCGATACATCCGATCTTTGCGATCTCGCGGCACGGCGAGGGCTCGTGCCATGAAGATGCGTTCGTTAAACACGCCGACCTGCCGCACGCGTATGCGCAGATGATTCGGGTGGCCAAGGCGCTCGCGATGACGGCGTATGATTTGCTGGCGGACCCGGAGTTGTTGAAGGCGGCAAAGAGCGAGTTCGCGCAGCGCCAGGAGAGTTGATCGGGCTGGTCGCGCCGCGGCTAGTGGCAGCCGCATCCGCCGCCGCAGCAACCGCCGGAGCTGCGCGCGCCGCTGCCACCATTTGATGCGATCGCCTGCGCCGCTGCCGCCGCGCCATCGCCGTTGCCGCCGCGTGCCGCGAACACCGACATCTCGCGCACCAGATGCGAGCCGTGGCAGCCGGGACACTCGGCGTCCTCGCGCCCCGCGCACACCAGCGCCTCGAACGAGCGGTCGCAGTCGGTGCATCGGTATTCGTAAATCGGCATCGCGCGATTACTCCTAGAGCGGCTGCGCGTATTCGACCAGCACGCCGCGTGTCGCCATGGGATGGAGGAAACAGATCATGCCGGCCAGGCCATGGCGCGGTTTCTGGTCGATGAGCGCGATACCTTTGCCGCGCGCCGCTTCGAGCTCGCGCGCGACATCGTCGGTCTCGAAGCAGACGTGATGTAGTCCGCCGCCGCGCCGCGCGAGAAATTTTCCGACTCCATTTTCCGGATCGAGCGGCTCGAGCAGCTCGATTTCGCTTTCGCCGACCTTGAGCAAGGCCGCGCGGACTCCCTGCTCTTCGATGGTCGCACTCTTGGTGAGCTCGAGCTTGAGCGTGTCGCGCCAGAAGCGCAGGCCGTCCTCGAGGCTCGGCACGACCAAGCCCACGTGATGGATCCGCTTCAGCATCGAGCCCGCGACGCGCGTGGCGCCGCGCCTATTCCTTGTGGTCGAGGCACAGCTTGCGCTGCAGCGTGTCCCACTGCGCCTTCATTACCGGCGTGCCGAGGCTCGGATGCTCGGCGCGGGTCGCCGCGAGCTTGTTGCACGATTCGGCGGTATTGCCCTGCTCGTGGTAGACCACCGCGAGCTGGTACTTCGCTTCGTACCACAGATTGTCGGACTCGGCCGCGGTGCTCTCGACGTTGGTCCACATCGTCACCGCGGTCTTCCAGTCTTTCTTGGCCTGCGCGATACGAGCCAATCCCGCGTTCGCATCGGGCGAGGCGGGGTCGGCCTTCACGACCTGGTTGAATATGGTCTCCGCCTTGCCGACATCGCCCAGTGCGATATCCGCCTGGCCGAGGATCGAGAGAGTGCCGGTCAGGTTCTTCACCGGGATCTTTCCGGCCGCGACCATGTCAGAAAAATAGCTGTAGGCAATTGCGGTGAGCTTGGCGTTCTCGAGGTATCTCTTCTGGTCGATGTTCTGCGCCATCTGCGCCTGCTTCCAGAAATCGAGGCCGAGGCCCTTGATGAAGTCGCTCTGCGCCATGTTGTTCTTGTTCTTCTCGACCAAGCTCCTCACGTCGCGCTCGACTTCGGCGTAGTTGCCCTGCGCGTCGAGAGCGGTGATGCGCCACTCTTCGACGTCCTGGAAGCGATCGTTCATCCCGGGATAACTGGTCTCGAAGTCCTTGAGCAGCGGGCCAATCTGCGCGTAATCGATTGTGGGCTGCTGCTCGAGCAAGCCCGCAAGCATGTAAATCGCCCGCCCGCGCGTGTCGTGAACAAACTTCCTGCTCGCGGGCGGCGTATTGCGCTCCACCTCCGGCTCCATCTTGACGGTCGCCACCAGCCCGTCGATAGCGGCTTTGCGCAGCGCGTCGGTATCGACCTTGGGCGCGTTCTTGTCTTTGTTGTTGCCCGCATTCACCAGCGCCAGGTAATTGCATTCGGCGCCGTTGAACTTCGCGGTGTAGCTGAACTCGCTCTCGCCGGTAATGTCGGCATACATCTTCGCAGCTTCGACATAGTTGCCCTGATGCTGCAGGCGCTCGGCCAGACGGAAGCGCGGCTCCGCGGAGTGCTCACCCTTGGGATACTTCTGCAGATAGTCCTGCGCGTCCTTTACCCATTGATCCTCGAGCGCCTTGTCCTTCGATCCACCCTGCTCCCATCGGCTATGCACGAGGCTGAACTTCATGTACTCGGCCCATTGCGCATCGCCACCGCCGCCGGCCGCGATCCTGCTGAGCAGCGATTCGACCTCATCGTAGCGCTTCTGGCGCAGGTAGATATCGGCGGCGAACTTGTAGCCCTTGGGATATTTGCCGCTTGCGCCGGCCTCGGCGTAATACTTGGCCGCGCCGTTTTCGTCCTTGCGATTGAGCAGGATATTGGCGAGTAGCCATTTCTCGAACGGATCGCTCGAATTGCCGAACTCCTCGACCGCGTTGCCGCCGTACTTGGAACCCGCCGCGATGTCGATCGCCCAGCCGGTCTTGTCGTTCTCCTTGGTCTTCATCACATCGATGATTTGTCGGTGCAGCGCGGCCTTCTTGCCTGCGTCACTGGTGGCTTTTTCCGCGGCGAACAGGGTCTGCAACTGGAGCATCTGACCACCGCCGGTGTTGGTGGCTCCGCCGCCGTATTTGAGGGCTTCGTCGGGCTTGCCCATCTTCATGTAAGTGGTAGAGAGACCCTGCTCCGAAGCCTTGTACTGCTGCGTGCCGGTGCCGTCGTCCATGATCTTTTTGAAGTCGGCGATCGCGCGGTCGTAGTCCGCATGATCAAATTTGCCGAGCTCGCGTTCGCAGTACGCGCGGCCCAGCGTGTTCTCGCGCACCAGGTTCGGATCGGGCATCGCCAGCGTGCTGGCGGTAAAACCGTCGATCGCCTGGTTCAGCAGCTTCTTCGACTCCTCTGCGTTGTCATCGAAAAGCGTGGTCGCCGCCTGGAATCGCAGCCACGACAGCGGATACGCCGCGCGCAGCGATAGCTGCTCGGGCTGGTCGTAGTCGCACTGGCCGCCGTTGTCGATTGTGGTGATGCAGTCGTCCTTCTTTTTCGCGTAAACGGTGACCATCCTATTGAGCATCGACTCGAGCTCACGATAGAGCGGGATCAGCGCGCTCTTGTCGGCCTTTCCGCCCGACGCCAGCTTGGCGAAGTCCCCTTCAGCCCTGTCCAGGCGCGAGATGACGTCGTTGGCCGTCGACTCGCTCGATTCCGCGCTGCCCATCTGACCTTGCAGTGAAGAGATCTCGGAACTCAGCTCTCCGATGCTCTGAGCGAAGGCCGCGCCTGCGACCAGGGTCAGGACCGCGGCGGCAGCGATCAGCGCCGTCAAATGGCGCCTGAATGACAATGATTTCATGTTCGTAAACCCCACATAGCATGTCCCCGGATTCAGGGTGGCCCTAGATAAGGACAACCTGCGGATAAGATCAAGCCAATTGAAATTCTCGCTCAAGCTCAGGCATACAGGCAAGTGCGAATATTCGTGCGCGGCGGCCCGCGACCACCGCCTGCCCCGGCGCCTGCGTATGATCGACCAGCACCGCTAGCAGTCCGGCCGCCTCGGCAGCGGCCAGGTCCAGATGCTCGGAATCGCCGACATGCATCGCTTCATCGGGCGCAACGCCGGCGGTCTGCAGCGCGACCTCGAAGACCTTGGCGCTGGGCTTCGCGTAGCCGGCTTCCGACGAGATAGTTATCGAATCGAAGTACGGGGTGAGGCCCAAGCCGTCCAATATGTGGTAAAGCCGATAGTCGAAATTTGAAATCACGCCCAGCTTAAGACCGCGATCTTTTAGACGTTGCAGAACCGCCGTAGCTTCATCGTCCGCCTGCCAGTGGGCGGGATCCGCGAAGTAACTGAACAGCGCCTCGAAATACGCGTCGAAGTCGGGCAGAGTGCCCAGGGGCTCGAAGGTGTCGGCGACCCTCTTGCGCCACCATTCGCGCTCCAGGCGTCGGAGTTCCGCGGGCCGATGCCCCGGACCGAAGGCGAGCCCGGGCGCCCTACCGAACGCACGGCGAAAACTCGCGCTCACCGCCGCGTCAGAGGCGTCGACGCCGTAGCGCCGCGCGAGGCGGGCATAGGTATGACCCACCGGCTCGCGGGCGTCGAAGAGGGTACCCGCGGCGTCGAAGAAAACCGCTTTCAACATCGCGCATCGCCTCAAGACGGGTTCGGCTCGCGGCTACATCCCGTCCCAAACCTGGATCAGAACGCCGAAGGCGCTCCGCGGCGAGATGAAGAACTGCCGTTCGCCGCGCCAGTTGAGCTTCTCGTCGACGATCCGGATTCCGCCGGCCTTGAGCTTTGCCAGGGTGCCGTCGAAGTCTTTCAGATCCATCGAAAGGTGATGCATCCCCTCGCCATGGCGCTCGATAAACTTGCCGACGAAGTCGTTTTCAACCTTGTGCGCCGGGCTCTGGATGAATTCGATCTTGAATCCCGCGACCTCCATATGGCCGAGCACGAAGTTGCTCTCGGAGTTGCTGAGATGCGGGTCGTGCGTGGTCTTGCCGTCGAAGTAGCGCGCGAAGAAATCGTAAGCAGCGCCGATGTCGCGGACCGCGAGCGAGACGTGGTCGAAGTTCGCGCGCCCGTCGGATGCCGGCCGTGTGTGATGAGGTGCGTCGAAGTCAGGCACCTGCCAGAACTGGATCAGCGCGCCGAATGCGCTCCGCGGCGAGATGAACGCAGTCCGCGAGCCGTGGTCGAACGCTTGCTCGTCGACGACCCGCACCCCGCCCTGCTTCATGCGGGCGAGCAGCGGCTCCAGGTGGTCGACTTCGATCGACAGATGATGCATCCCCTCGCCGTGACGTTCGATAAATTTGCCGACGAAGCCGGGCCTGCTGGGAGGGTCTTCGATCAGCTCGACGCAAAACCCGCCGAGGTAGAAATCCTGCCACATGAAGCTGCCCACCACTTGCTCTTCGGAACGCTTGTCGTTGCGCAGCTGAATCGGAAAATAGCGCGCGAAAAAATCCATCGCGCGATCGATCGACTTTACCGCGATCGATACGTGGTCAAATCTCATCCGGGTTTTTTCACTCGGCGCCATGCTCAGGATCTCACTCCTTTCTTCCATTTTCGAATATCCGATTCGCGAGGAGCCGAATTACCTGGCCGCGCGCGAAGTGCCGGGCCGCAATCGCCACAGCAGCTTCCACGCGTGGCGGACGATCAACGGCCATCCGTTGACCAGCTTGCCGTAATACATGCGGAGCGACTGATTGGCGCGCGAAAGTGGCGGTACCTCAAAGAAATTCGAGCCTCGCGTCAAGCGCGCCACCCTCGGCCCGCACAACGATGTAGCCGCCGCCCTTGAACGGTCCCGCATTCAAAATCCGGGTCGGGCCGATCTCGTCGACGCCCGCGGATTCGTGGATGTGCCCCGAGATGCAGACTTCGGGCTTCACTTCCTCGATGAAGCGCCGCGCCGCAGTGCTGCCGACGGGCCTGCCGCTGAGTATCCGATCACACTTCGTGTCGTAGGGCGGCGTATGACAGATCATCAATAGCGGCCGCACGTCGCGCACCTGATCGTAGCCGGCCCTGAGCGCCGCGTAGATTTCATCCTCGGTGAATTCGGTCGGCGTGTCGAACGGCGTGACGTTGGAGCCGCCGCAACCGAAGATGCCGACGCCCGCCACCACCCGCCCCTTGCCGTGCAGCGCGATTCCCTCCTGCTCGAGGAACGGGATCACCTCGCGCTGATCGAGATTGCCGGAGAGCGCGAGCAGGTTGGGGCATGCGCCACGCACCGCGTCCAGCACTTTCCTGGTCTCCTCGATGCCGCCGAAATTCGTCATGTCGCCGGAGACGATCACCAGGTCGCAATCGCGCATCACCTCGCCCATCCGAGCGAGATTGCGCGTCGCCATATGGATGTCGCCGAACGAAACGATCTTCATAAGCCCAACAAACTAAACTAGCGAAGATCCCGTGCGGCTGGTAGCCGCGCTACACTCGACTCGACGCCGCAGCTTGCCGAATCAGCGCGCATCGCGTTACAAGCGCGATTGTCGAGTAAGCTCCCAACAGCCGAGGTCATTGCGATGCCCCGAATCGTATTCGAACGCGATATCGAAATCCCGATGCGCGACGGATGTGTCCTCCGCGGCGATCTCTTCCGCCCGGAGTCCACTGAGAAGCTCCCCGTGCTGCTCAACCGCACGCCGTACAACAAGGCGATGCCGATGGTCTATGCGATGACGATCGACGCGATTCGTGCCGCCTCGGCTGGCTACAACGTGCTGATCCAGGATTGCCGCGGGCGCTTCGCCTCCGACGGCGTGTTCACTTGCTTCGTCGACGAGGCGCGCGACGGCTACGACACCATCGAATGGGCGGCGCGCCAGCCGTGGGCCAATGGCAAGGTCGGCATGTTCGGCGCCTCGTACATGGGCGCGACGCAGTGGCTCGCCGCGACCCAGGCGCCGCCGAGCCTCAAGGCGATGGTTCCCTCGATCACGGCGAGCGACTATCACGATGGATGGACCTACCAGGGCGGCGCGTTTGCGCTGTTCTTCAACGTGAGCTGGACGATGGCCGGGCTCGCGCCGGCGCGCCTGCTCCGCGAACGCGAAAAAAATCCCGGCGTTAACAACGAGCTCGGCCAGGTGATCGGCAGTATCGACACGATGCGCGAGACGATGAATGCGCTGCCACTGAGCAACTTCCCGATGTTCCATCACGGCGCGCCCTACTTCTTCGATTGGCTGAAGCATCCTGCTTACGACGACTACTGGCGCGCGCTATCGATCGAGGAAAACCATCCGAAAATAAACGTTCCGACGCTGAATCTCGGCGGATGGTACGACATCTTCCAGGGCGGCACGATTCGCAACTACCTGGGCATGAAGGCGCGCGGCAACGGAGACGCCGCGCGGAGGCCGCGGCTGGTGATCGGCCCATGGAGCCATTCGGTTCCGTTTCAAAACCTGGTCGGCGCGGTGGATTTCGGGCTGCAGGCCAGCGCGGTCTCCGTTGACGTCGATGCGATGCAGCTCCGCTGGTTCGATCGCTGGCTCAAGGACGCGGACAACGGCGCCGATCGCGACGAGCCGGTGCGGATTTTCGTGATGGGCATCAACCGCTGGCGCGAGGAAAAACAATGGCCGCTTCCCGGCACCGAGTTCCGCGCCTACTACCTGCATAGCCGCGGCCGTGCCAACAGCGCGTATGGCGACGGCGCCCTCTCGACCGAGGCGCCAGCGGCCGAGCCGCCCGATTCGTTTCTCTACAATCCGCTCGACCCGGTGCCGACGGTGGGCGGCGGCCTGTGCTGCTATCCGGGCGCGCTGCAGGGCGGCGCATGGGACCAGGCCGGCGTCGAGCATCGCGCCGACGTTCTGGTCTACTCGACCGATCCGCTCACCGAAGATCTGGAAGTCACCGGACCTATCGTGCTGACGCTCTACGCGTCGTCGTCGGCGCCCGATACCGACTTCACCGCCAAGCTCGTCGACGTGGGGCCGTGCGGATTCGCGCGCAACCTGACCGACGGGATAATCCGCGCGCGCTTTCGTGAGTCGCAATCGCGCGAGGTGATACTGACCCCGGGCAAAATCGCGGAGTTCACGATTGATATGTGGTCGACGGCCAACGTCTTCAAGGCGGGGCATCGCGTACGACTCGAGGTCAGCTCGTCGAACTTCCCGCGCTTCGATCGCAATCCGAACACCGGGCACCAGCTTTATGCCGACGCCGAGATGTGTCCCGCGATGCAGACCGTGATGCACGATCGGAACTTCGCGTCGCATCTGACCCTGCCGGTAATTCCGGCCCGCCGCTAGTCGATGAAACTCGCGACGCGCCTGTTCGGCAAAACGTACCGCTTCCGCTCGGTGCGCGAAGTGCTCGGCCGTGCCAACGAAGCGCGCTCTGGCGACGAGCTCGCGAAAGTCGCGGCGCGTTCCGAACCCGAGCGGATCGCAGCCAAGATGGTCCTCGCCGATCTGACCCTCAACGACCTCCGCGAGAATCCCGCGGTGCCTTACGAGCGCGACGAGGTGACGCGCGTCATCGATGAAGCGCTCGACCGCCGCGCCTTCGCGAGGCTGCGCAATCAGAGCGTCGGCGAATTCCGCGAATGGCTACTCGGCGACGAGGCCACTCCCGACGCGATCGCCGCAGCGTCGCGCGCCATCAGCGCGGAGATCGCCGCCGCAGTGGCGAAGCTCTGCTCGAACCTCGACCTGATCACGATCGCGTCGAAAATCCGCGTGGTCACCAAAGCGCGCACCACGCTCGGACTTCGCGGGCGGCTCTCCACTCGCCTGCAGCCCAATCATCCGCGCGACGAACCGGACGGAATCGCCGCCGCGATTTACGAGGGCCTCTCCTATGCCACCGGCGACGCGTTGATCGGAATCAATCCGTGTATCGACGAGCCCGATAATCTGCGCCGCCTCCTCGATCTCACCGCCGGCATAATCGAGCGCACCGGCGCGCCTACTCAGAACTGCGTGCTCGGCCATATCACCACCCAGATGCGCGCGCTGGAGGCCGGAGCGCCGATCGACATCCTGTTCCAGAGCCTCGCCGGCACCGAGAAGGCCAATACCGGTTTCGGCATCACGGTGGCGATGCTCGACGAAGGCGCGGCCGCGATTCGCGAGCGCGGCGCGCTCGACGCCCCCAACCTGATGTACTTCGAGACCGGCCAGGGCTCCGAGCTGTCGGCCGGCGCGCACGAGGGCGCCGACCAGGTGACGCTCGAGGCGCGATGCTACGGACTCGCGCGCCGCTACGCTCCCCTGCTGGTCAACACTGTTGTCGGCTTCATCGGTCCTGAGTACCTGTACGACGCGAAGCAAATCACGCGCGCCGGGCTCGAGGACCATCTGATGGGCAAGTTGCTCGGTGTGCCGATCGGCGCGGACGCCTGCTACACGAATCACGCGCGTGCCGATCAGAATGATTGCGAAAATCTCGCGACCCTGCTCGCAGCGGCGGGCTGCAACTACTTCATGGCGGTGCCGATGGGCGACGACGTGATGCTCTCCTACCAATCCACCAGCTTTCATGACGCCGCGGCGTTGCGCGCGGTGCTGAATCTGCGCCCGGCGCCCCAGTTCGAAGCGTGGTGCGAGGCGCACGGGATTCTCGTGGACGGGCGGCTGACGGCGCGCGCGGGGGATCCCGGACTGCTGATGCCGGCGCGGCGCGCCGCCCAATGAATCGACGATGAGTCGGCGATGACCGAGTCGGGCGAAATTATCGCCGCGATGCGCCGCGCGACACCAGCCCGGCTCGGCATCGGCCGCGCCGGCGTGCGCTATCCGACCGCCGCGATGCTTAAGTTGCGCGCCGACCACGCGCGCGCAGTCGACGCGGTGCGAACCGAAGTCTCGCCGGGTTGGGTGAGGCGCAGCGGCCTGCTCGAAGTACGCAGCCGCGCGCGCACCCGCGAAGAATATCTGCTCGCGCCGGAACTGGGACGCCGGCTCGAAGACCGCGACGTTACGCGCCTCAAGCGCCTCAAATCGGCGAAGCCCGCGACCGGCGGCGCGGCGAAACCCTCGGTGCTGCTTTGCGTCGGCGACGGACTCTCCTCGCACGCCGTGGAGCGCAACTCAGCGCCTCTCCTCCGCGCGCTCAAATCTCGGCTCGCCACCAGTTACCGTCTGCTTCCTGCGCTGTTCATCCGCAACGCGCGCGTCAGGATCGAGGACCACATCGGCGAAATTCTCCGCCCCGACATTATATGTATGCTGGTCGGCGAGCGGCCGGGACTCGCGACCTCGGAGAGCCTGAGCGCCTACGTGATTTATCGGCCGACGCTGAAGGCGCTCGAGCCCGAGCGCACCGTGATTTCGAATATTCATCCGGGCGGGATCACGATCGCCGCGGCAGCGAAAAAGATCGCGGCGCTCGTCGGCAACGCGATTCGAATCCGCGCGACCGGCGCGAGCCTCGCGCAGCGTCTGACCAGTCGCGACTAGCCGCGACCGATCGTCTGTCTGCAAACTCGCGGCAAACTTGTGCCGGCCGGCAATTTACCATTGAATTCACCGAAGCAGCGGATACGCTTATAGTATCCTTGGTAGATCACTATGTCGGATCGCGAAGCAGTGCTCACCGCCAATCGCGCCTTCTACGACGCGTTCGAGAGCCTCGATGCAGACAAGATGGAAGCGGTCTGGCTTCAAGACCCGCGCATCATCTGTATCCATCCCGGATGGCGCAAGCTTTCCGGATGGGGGCCGATCATGGCGAGTTGGGAGCGGATTTTCGACAACGCATTCGAAATGAAGTTCGAGCTCGGCGAGATCGACGTGATCATCGGCGGCGGCCTCGCGATCGTGGTGGTCGAAGAGGAGCTCACGCAGCGCGGCTACGACGGCCCCTCACGCTCCTCGGTGCTCGCCACCAACGTCTTCGAGCGCGTGGGCAATCGATGGCTGCTGGTGATGCATCATGGGTCGCCGGTGGTAGCGCCGCCCAATGACGAGCCGCCGCTGCAGTGAATCGCTCCCGCGCGCAAGCTGGTCGCGCGGAATCTGGTAAGGAGAATCTCGATGCTGAAGCGTGTCGATCGCGTCCAGATAGCGGTTACCGATCGCGCCGGCGCCGAGCGCACCGCGTCCGAGGTGCTCGGCGCTGAGCTCGTGCGCCGCGACGTGGCCGCTCCCCTTCACGCCCGGCGCACCACGATGCAGGCGGGAACCAGCCTGCTCGAGCTGCTGGAGCCCGACGGCGCCGGACCGGTGCGCGACTTCCTGGAGGCGTGGGGCGGCGGATTGTTCGCGGGCGGCTTTTCGGTCGACGACCTCGATGCCGCGGCGCAGCATCTGGAGCGGATAGACGCGCGCTTCGAGCGCGCGGACGGCCAGTTATTCCTCGACCCGTCGGCGACTTGCGGGATGCGCGCGGTCATCAGCGTTCATCACGAGCGCGCACCGGTCGGCGCGATCAGGTCGATTTACGAAGTCACCAACCTGGTTGCCGACTGGCACGCCGCCGCCGATCGCTATGCGAAGCTGTTCGCGCTCGACGCGGCGAAGTTCTCGCCGCTGACCAGCGCGCAGTTCGGCTACGCCGGGACGCTCACGATGTTCGATCCGCCGGCGCGGCTCGATCGGATCGAAATCTCGCAAATCACCGACTACAACCTCGCGATGGGCCGTTTTCACAAGCGCCGCGGCGACTCGCTCTACATGTTCTACGTGGAGACCGACGACGCGGGCGCGATCGCCAAGCGGCTCGAAGCCCGCGGCGGCCGCTTCGCGGCAGAGCCGCCCGATCAAGCCGGGATTCGCAACGGGTTTATCCATCCCGGTTCATTTCTCGGCGTGTTGGTCGGAGTGAGCCGCACCGAGCATGCGTGGACCTGGTCGGGCGATCCGGAGCGTGCCCGCCGCGCCGCCGCCGCTCGCGCGCCTCAGTTCTGAGAGCGCGAAGCGCGCATCTTAGCCGAAAGGGACGCCTGAAACCCCCACGAGGTTTCAGTATCTGAAATTTTAAGTCTTAAGGCGCACTCCCTAAGTCTCATTCTGCCTTACCAAGGATCAGATTCGCGGCCCACGTCCCCGTTTCCACCGCTGACTCAAAGTGCGGCATGCCCATATAGTCGCCCGCCAGAAGCAATCTGTGACTTTGCGGCCGCGAACTCCTATACGCGGCCAGGTCGCGGGCGCGTCCTACCGGAGACTTGGGCAGCGCATGCGGCCATCGCACGACATGCGCGAAGCGCTTGGTACTGGTCGCGCCATGAAAGTACCGCTCGATATCCGGAAGGACCGCGTCGACGATCTGCTCGTCAGGAAGATCGAGCATCGCGGCCGCAGGCCCGCAGTTGACGAACAGGTTAAGCATCTCGCCGTCCGGTACCCGCCCGATATCCTTGGCCGATTCGATTGTGGCCGAGGCCACCAGCTTGCGGTCGGGACGCGGAATCAGAAATCCCCACACGTTTTTCAGAATCGGATCATCACGCCAGTTGCGGCTGGTAGCGAGGCCAATCCTGACTGTCGACGCATACTCAGTCGCCATCAGCTTTCGTTCAATCTCGTCACCGCCGGGGAAAAGACGCGAGGCTATGTTAGCTGTGGTAGCGAGGATTACATGGTCGGCGCGCAGCCGTTCGCCGGATAGTTGCACGCTAACTCCATTGTCGTCGGCTGCTATAGCTTGTACGGGAGACTCCAGCTTGACGTCGACTCTCGAGGCCAGCGTCTCCGGCAGCGAGCCCATCCCGCGGCTAAGTGTCATCTCCTTGCTGCGGCCATTATCGGTTAAAGCCAGGGTCGCAAGCGTCATCGCGCGCGAGGTCTCCTCCATCCTCTGGAGCAGTCCACCGGCGACCAGCGGCTCGACCAGATAGTCGGTCGCGCGGCCCATCCGCGGCGCGCACCACGAAGCAGTGTCCTCGTCGTCATATTCCGACCACGCCGAGTAGTTATCTACCGGAGGCCAGCGCAGCTTGGTGGTATGCCATATGAAACGCATCAAGTCCGGGATACTGACCAGGCCGCTGGTAAGAGCATAGATCGGGAACATCGCGCCCGACGGAAGGCGGCGCGGGACGCCGTCCTTAACGATAGCCATCCACGGACTGGTCGGCTTCAATTCGGACTCGATGCCCAGTTCCTTCACGAGACCGAGCGCGTTGCGATAGGTACTCGAGATTAGTTGGGCGCCGCGCTCGATCACGTAGCCGTCTCGCGAGTCAGTGGTGACTCTGCCGCCGACGCGATGGCTCGATTCGAGAACGGCGACTTCGACACCGGCTTGCCGGAGTCGAAACGCCGCGGCCAGGCCGGCCATCCCCGCTCCGACCACGATTACCTTTTTGTTGGGCACAGACCGAATAGACCTCTCAGTTTCGCATCCGCAACTTGCCGCGAGGTTAACACTGCCGCTTTCACTATGGCGGAGCCTCTGCTACACGGCGACTATGAAATCAGATCGCCTGACGGCATTGCTCCTGGTGTTGATCGCGGTCGCGCTGTGGATCAACTTGTTCATCCTGCTTGGCATTCGCAGCGAAGTGAGCTCCCTGCAATCCGACGTCACCACCATCCAGTCGGCGCTGAAGGCATCCTCCGAAGGCGACTCCGACTGAGCTGAGGGTGATCATCTCACTGAATGCATGCGCCAGCCACCAGCTACGTAGAGCAGCTGACCTGTTAGTCAGCTAGCTTGTTTTGACGCCAGGAACACGATCACATCAGCAACGTCCTCCGGCCTACCCATCCGAGCAGCTGTCACGAAACCAACGTATCTGTGAAATACGCGATGAAGACCTGGGCGCCGTGGGACGCAAACGTCCGCGCGGTCGCAGCGCCGATCCTGTGATTCGCGCCCGTGGTCAATATCGTCCGGTCTTGTAGCCCAGGATCAATCACGACGCGGCGCTCCTCCGCTCCACTCTACGTGTCCAAAGCTCTTAATCCGATAGAGTCGCGCAGGATCCTCCGACTCACTCAAGGAGAAATCCCACTTGACCAAAGCCAAGCAGAACCGCGCTCGAGTTTCGCGCTTCGCTTCTTATCACTAACGGGAAGTCTGAAACCTCGTTGAGGTTTCAGTAGGCGTCCTTGCGGTCTGTCGGATCGCGCCGCATGCGCGGAATGTCGGAGGCGAGGCGAGCCGCTTATTTTTCCTTCATAGCCCGGACCAGGATCGCGGCGAGCTCGGGGCGCGTGAACTCGGGCGGCGGCGCCTGGCCTGCGCGCAGCATCTCGCGCACCTTGGTGCCCGAGAGCAGCAGGCGGTCGGCGTCGCTGTGCGGACAGGTCTTGAACGACGCCATCGACTCGCATCGGCGGCAGAAGAAAGTGTTCTCGAAGGTCAGCGGCGTGATCCCGATTTCGGCGGGGCTGAAGCGGTCGAAAATCTTCTGCGCGTCATAGCTACCGTAATAGTTGCCGACCCCGGCGTGATCGCGCCCGACGATAAAGTGGGTGCATCCGTAGTTGCGCCGGATGATGGCGTGCAGGATCGCCTCGCGCGGGCCGCCGTAGCGCATATGCGCCGGCATCACGGCGAGCATCGCGCGATCTTTCGGATAGTACAGGTCGAGCAGGACCTTGTAGGTCTCCATCCGGACCGCGGCCGGCACGTCGTCGCCCTTGGTCTCGCCGACCAGCGGATGGAGCAGGAGGCCGTCGCAGATTTCCAGCGCGCCCTTCTGGATGTACTCGTGTGCGCGATGAGTCGGGTTGCGGGTTTGGAAAGCGACGATTTTTTTCCATCCGCGCTCGCGGAAGGCGGCGCGCGTCGCGCGCGGCTCGAGCCGGTACTCGAGAAAGGTGCGGCCAGGAATTTCCGCGAACAGCAGCACGCGCCCCGCCAGGCACCAGTTGGGAGTCGAGGTCACGTTTTTCGCGCCCGGATGCGCATCCTCGGCGGTGCCGAACACCGCCTCGGCCTCGCGCGCGCGGTCGACGCGGTAAACTTCGTCGAGCTTGAGAATCGCAAGGCGCGTTCCGTCGGCGCTGGCGAGCGCGACTTCGGCACCCGCCTTGAGTGGGCGCGCGATCGCCTCATCGACGCCGAGGGTTATCGGAATCGACCACGGCACGCCCGACGCGAGGCGCATCTGGTCGCGGCTCCTGATGTAGTCGGCCTCGCCCATGAATCCGGTCAGCGGCGAGAATGCGCCCGAGGCGAGCATCTCGAGGTCGGCGAGATCGCGCGCGCTGAGCGTGACGGCCGGGAGCGTCGCGGCGTGCGCGGCAAGCCGCGCGCGGTCGGCTGCGGGAGCGTTGAGATCGACCAGCTCGCCGCCGCCGTGCGCTGATATCGCGTCCTCGCGCACGCTCATCGGCGCTCACCGGCGGGGCGGATCAGGTTTTGCGATTCGAGCGCGCGCAGCAGCCGGGCCGTGCTCTGCTCGATACTCTCGACGCTGCTATCGATCACCAGCTCGGGCTTGAGCGGTTCTTCGTACGGATCGGAGACGCCGGTGAACGATGCGATTTCGCCCTTGAGCGCCTTTTTGTAGAGGCCTTTCACGTCGCGCTCGACCAGGGTGTCGAGCGGGCAGCGGACGTAGACTTCGAAGAAGCGATCGTGCAGCGCGCGGACCTCGTCGCGGATTTCGCGATAGGGCGAGATGGCCGCGGAGATCGCGATGACGCCGTTGCGCGCGAGCAGGCGGCATACGTAGCCGATGCGCCGGATGTTGGTGTCGCGATCTTCCTTGGAAAAGCCCAGGCCCTTGGACAGGTTGGTGCGGACCTCGTCGCCGTCGAGGACCTCGACGCGATGGCCGCGGCGGCGCAGTTCGAGGGCGACCAGGTTGCCAAGCGTTGACTTGCCGGCGCCCGAAAGGCCGGTGAACCATAAGATAAAGCCATCATTCATAGGCTTGAATTATCACTCCTCATAATAGGGTACCTGGGGCTTCGGAATAGATCACATGGTAGGCCTGCCAAGTTACTTAAGATTGGTGAGGCATACAAGATATTGAGGTTGGCGCTACGGTGACCATTACTGAAGTCGATGAATAGGCAGCAAAATCAATGAGTTATGGGAGATCGGGCGAAATCTTGTCAACCTACGGAGCGAACGGGCTCAGTCCGATCCACGGCCAATAGAGGTGGATCATCAGGTTCAGCCCAAGCCACGCGCTCAGGATCATCAGAGCGCCGGGGATGACGAGGTCGCGAGTGCGCAGGTAGCCGCTCGAGTATGCCAGCGCGTTGCCTGGCGTGCCGACCGGCAGGATGAATGTCAACCCCGCGGGGATCGCGACAGTCAGCGTGATTGCGCGCGGGTCGAGGCCGAAGCTGCGCGCCAGTCCGAGCCCGACCGGCAGCAGCGCCGCGACCACCGCCGAATGACTCAGCATCTCGCCGAGCAGCTCGGCTATCAGCGATAGAATCGCCATCGTGAGGAGCGGCGAGCGCACCCGCCCGAGCGTCGCGTTGGCCAGGAAGCGCGCCGCGCCGGTGTGCTCGAGCGCCGCGCCGATCGCGATCGCGCCGCCATACATCAGCACGATTCCCCAGTTCACGTACTCCTCGACCTCGTGCCAGGTGAGCAGGTTGAAGACGAACAGCGCGACCACCGCCAGAATCGCGATACTCGCGTAGCCGTAGGCGCGGCTCCCGAACAGCCACGCCATCACCGTCACCGCGAGAATTGCCGCGACCGCTTTTTCATCGAACGTCATCCTCCCGATCGCGCTAGCGCGGCTCGCGAGCGCGTCGGTGCTCTTCTCGACCGATTCGAGATCCGACGGAAAGAAAATCGAGAGCACCGCGTATCCCGCAACGAGCAGAATCGCGACCAGCGGCAGCGTCGCCGCCGACCACTGCATGAACGTGATGCTCCTGCCGGTCGCCTCGTTCAGGATCCCGAGCGCGAGCGGCGCGCGCGCACCGCCGAGCAGCGTCGCGATTCCGCCGACGTTGACGCCCCACGCCATCGCGAGGAACAGCGACGTCGCGTATCGCGAGCGCCCGGGAGTGAGCCCCATCGCATTGGTGAGGTCGAGCACGATTGGAAAGACCATCGCTGCGACCGCATGTTCCGGCATCAGGAACGACATCAGCGCGCAGGACAAATAGACCGACAGCACCAGCGAATGCGGGGTGCGGCCGAAGCGGCGGAAGATGGTCAGCGCGATACGCCGGCCGAGTCCGCGATGGTTCACGGCGGCGGCGAGCATGAACGCGGCGAGGATGAAAAAAATCGCCTCGTTGCCGAACAGCGCGTAGGCGCTGCGCGCCGGCATCACGCCCGACAGTCCGAGCAGCACGATCACGAGCAGGCTGGTGACCATCAGCGGCATCGCGCCGCTGATCCAGTAGATGACCGCGAGCGCGAACACCGCGATCGCGCGTTCGCCGTCGACGCCGAGCCCCGCCGGCGGAGCCTTGCGGAGCAGGACCGCGAAAACGATCGCGCCGGCGATCAGGACGATGGTGCGGAGGCTTCGCGACAGGATAACCATCGCGATCGGCCGCGTGTCGACGATCACCTCCTCGAGCTCATGGCTGAGCCGAAGCGCGACGGGCGGCGGCAGATTCGGATCGTTGCTCACTTGCTCACAGGCTCGAGGAATCGAACGAGGCGCGCACGCGTTTGACGCGCAGGCGGCGGCGCAAGCGCGCGAGCGAGCGCGTGGTCAGCGCGCCGAGGCGGTTGCGCGAGAGCTGATGGAGCAGCATGGGAAGCTGCGAGCCGCCGGCGACGAAGTGGCGCGCCTCCAGCGCGGTCAGCGACGTCGAAATATCGCGCAGCCAGTTGAGGCTCATGCCGGAGCGGGTGACCGCGTCGAACAGGAACGCCGCGCTCGCGGCCGCATCGGTCATCTCGAGCGCCGGCGTCTCGAGAGAAGCAGAAACCCCGAGCAGGGGCATCACGTTCAGGCCGACCAGTTCCGCGATCGCGGCTTCGACCGCGGGGCGTGGCGCGAGATCAAGAAGCAGCTCCGACCAGACCGCGCCGCTCGGCAATATTCGCGCCGCATGCGCGAGCGCCGCGAGATAGCGCGCGCGGCCCAGGAAAACATCGCGCGCACGGCCGGGGAAATAGCGGCGCATCGCAGGGTCGTCGGCCGCCTCGAGGTTGTAGCTGAGCACGTCGACGCCGGCAGCATAGGTGAGATCGATCGCGCGGAGATCGGCCGGCGGATGCATCGTCACCGCGACGATCGTGTCGAAGTGGCGATGAATCGCTTCGAGGTAAGGGCGCAGCGTCGCCACGCCGGCGTCGTCGCCGGGAAAATAGCCGAGCACGAAATGGACGAACTCGGCGTCGCCATCGTCGAACGCGTCGCGCACCGCCTCGACCACTTCGTCCACCGGCCACAGCTCGCCGGCTTTTTCGGTGAGCTCGCGCCCGCGGCACAGGGCGCAGGTGCGTCCCACCACACTCAGACCGCATCCGCCGCCGAGCGCGATGGTCGCGTAGGTACCGCGCATCGCGACGATTTCACCAAGCGGGATTCCGCGCGCATTTCGTTTAGTCGCGAAGCCGGGCGCCGGCACCAGCCGAACCACCGATTCGGTTTCACCATCGTTTATGGCGTTGAGGCCCGGGCTTTCGGCGAGCCGGATCGGAGACTTCGGATCGACGCGGGCGCGCGCCCACGAGTCGTCCGGGAGGATCATCTCGAGCGTCTCGCCGGGCCGATGCTCCGCCTCGGCAGCAACGCCGTACACGGCGAGCCTCAGCTTCAGCGCCGCGGGATTATTCGCCGCCATGGGCATCGTGCGCGCTCCGCGGACTGCGTGGCGGCGTGGCCGCGCGCGCGATCGCGAGGTTCAAGTAAATCGCGAGCGCGGCCGGCGAGGCGAAGATTCGCTCCGCGCCCGCGGCGACCATGCGATCGCGCGCCGCGAGCATCGGCGCGATCGCGAAGAATTGCAAGCCGGCTTCTCGCGCGGCGATCAAATCGCCTTCGCTGTCGCCGACATAGGCCGCATCCGCCGCCGAGACGCCGCACTTCTTAAGCGCAGCCTGCAACATGTCGGCGGCAGGCTTCAGCGGCAGCAGGCTGTCACGCCCGACGACCGTCGGGACAATCGCCGCGAGGCGATTTCGCTTGAGCCACCTGGTCACCGTGCGCGAGGAGTTGGAAGTGACGATCCCGAGTGCGGCGCCGGCGACGCGGAGCGCGTGGACCAGAGCGAACGCGCCGGGGAGCGGCTCGGCACGGTCGACGCCGGCGAGTTCGTACTTTTCGATTATGGCGGAGGCGCGGCGGAGGAGCGCGCGCGCCCGCTTCGGATCGGGGCGCGCGTGCTCAGTCGGGCGGCCGTTCAAGTCTGCATCGCGCGGCGAAAGAAACAGCCTGTGGAGAGCGTTGTACAGGAGCAGGTTGCCGCGCGGATGTTGCTCGAACAGATGCTCCAGAACACCGGCGGCGCGCAGCACGGGCTCGAGTTCACGCCGGCTCGCCGCCCAATCGACGCACGGTTCGAGCAGGGCGAGCGTGTTATCGAAATCGAAGAGCCACAACGCGGTAGCGCCGGGAGCCGGGATGCGTCCACGCCCGCGCCGCGGCACCTTCGAGTTCGAGTTCGACTTCGACTTCAACGTCGACTTTAATGCCGGCCTCGGCTTCGATGTGGACGGCGCGGAATTTCCGTGCGCTTTATTCCCAACGCTTTTGCCTTTGCCCATGAGCGATACGCTGTTGACGGAAATCGGTTTGGCAGGTTGCGGGAAAAGGGGGCGTTCCATGAGCCTTGAGTCGAGATCTTTAGCTGAGAAGGAGGATATCAGCCCAGGGCAGACCGAACCGGCAATACGTTTAGTTGATCGAGCAGAGCTTTGGCGTCTTTCAGGTCACCGGTGTCGAAGCCCTCGGTGAACCACGCGTAGAGCGGGGCGAGGAGGTCGCGCGCTTCCGCGCGTTTGCCCTGATCCCGCCACACGCGTGCGAGGCTGGTGGCTGCGCGTAGCTCGAGGGATTTCGCGTCCTGCGCCCGCGCAATGTCGAGGGCCTGCTGATAGCGGGCGGCGGCCTCCTCGGGTGCGCCGCCGGTCGCGAGGATGAGGTCGCCGTCGAGCCGCTGGAGGTCCGCGTCCCCGAAGGGCTGGCCCAACTGCGCGGATATCGCCAGCGCTGCCGACACTGTCGCCCGCGCCTCGGCTAGCTGCCCCGCCGCCTGCTGCGTCTCCGCGAGGAGTGTCACGATCCCCGGGCTCTGGTAGCCTGTCTCCCTTATCAGGGTCAGGGCCTCCAGCGACTCCGGCAATCCGGCGACATCGCCCGCCACCCTCCAGTAGCGACCGAGGCCGAGAAACAAGGGGAACTCCTGGATCTCACTGAGCGCAACGACCTCAGCCGCTCGTTCCTGCTGGCGCGCGCGGTCGCGTCGGAAGCTGTGGATATTGGTTTCGAAGAATAGTGCACGCACCAAGCTGAAAGGGTGATTCAGCCGCCGCCCCAGCGACACCGCTTCCTCGGCGCGGGCAAGCGCACTGTCGGGCGACCCAAGATTCCAGAGGTTCCACGCGGCATAGCCGAGCGCCGGAATACCGGTGTGGCTGCCGGTGGGGAGAAACTCGGAATGACGCGCCGGGTCGTACAAAGCGAGGGCGCGTTCACAGTGCGTCAGCGATGATGCGAATTTGCCCTGGTAGTACTCAGGCTCAGCGACGTTCTGGTGAGCCATGACCAAGAGCTCCGCCGAACCCTGTGCCTCCGCCAAGGCGAGCACCTCGGCTGCCAGCGCCCGGCCGCGCTCGACCTCGCCGCGGTTGTAGTGGAAGTTTGCGAGACCAAGTTGGGCGATGCCAAGCCGCCCGGCATCGCCTGCGGCCTCGCACAGAACCCGCGCTCGCTCATAGGGAGCCTCAACTTCGGGGTGCGCAAAGCCTCGGTCGGCGATAAGTGACCCACCGAGAAGAAGCTGGAGCGCCACCTCGTCGGCGTCTCGTTGCGCGCCTTCGGGCTGCGTCGCGAGCAGTGCAATCGCTTTGCGAAACTGCGCGATGGCCTCACCGTGCGCCGAGCGCGCTTGCGCCTGCTGGCCGGCGCGCTGGTAGTACGTAATCGCTTCGTTGGTCTGCCCAGCCAACTCTGCGTGCCGCGCTATCACCTCCGGCTCGGCTGCCGCGCGCTCGGGGAACTGGGCCAGCAGCACTTCGACGACGCGGCCGTGGAGTTGGCGGCGCGTGCGCTTGAGCAGCGACTCGTAGGCCGACTCCTGTACCAGCGCATGCTTGAAGGTATAGTTGGACTGCGGCGGTTCGCCGCGCACGAACAGGATCTCCGCCTCATCCAGTCGCACTAGCCCGTGGCGCAGCGCCGCTTCCTCCAGTCCGACCACGGCGGCCAGCAGCGGATAGGAAAATTCGCGTCCCAATACCGACGCCCGCTGCGCCACCTCCTTGGCCGCTGCGGTTAGCCGGTCGAGCCGCGCCATCAACGAGTCGGCGAGGGTCGCCGGGATCTCCTCCACTCGCCGCGCTACACCAGGCTCCAGGATGCTTCTGGTCAGCTCTTCCAGGTACAGCGGGATACCGTCAGCGCGCGCGACGATCGCATCGATCATCGCATCCGATAACGTGGGGGTTCGCGCTCCGTCGCGGTCGGCTTCCGGCGCCAACGGACCGGCGCCCTCCACGGCGGTCGCGACTCGCTCGATGACTGTGCGCGCCTGGCGCTTGGTGAGCCGCGCCAACTTAATTGCGGTCAGGTTGAAGCGCTTGGGCCAGGGCGCGACAAACTCCGGGCGCGCGGTGCCGACCAGCAACACCCGCGCGGTCGGGCTTTGCGCGATCAGCCGCCCCAGCAGCTCCAGCGATGATGGATCCGACCAGTGCAGATCCTCGACGACCACTACCAGAGGCTGCGCCTCGGCAAGCGCCAGCTCCCACGCCGCCAACAGCTCCATCGTCTTGCGCCGCTGCAGCTCCGGGCTCATCGCCAACGGCGGCGTAACCTGGGACCGTTCGAGGTTGAGAAAGTCCGCCATGAGCGTCATCGCTTCAGGCGAGACTAAGTTCGCCCGTGTCAGCGCCGCTTCGATCTTCCCCAACTTGTCGCGCAGTGTGTCTTCGGGCGCGAAGGCGAGACCTTGCCGCACCAACTCGATCACCGGGTGAAACGGCGTGCTCTCGGTATAAGGCGTTGCGTCGCATTCGAGCCACGTGTGCGGGACGCCCGCAAGGTGTTCGCGGAGCTGCCTGACAAGGCGCGACTTTCCAACTCCCGCTTCCCCGACGATGAGGATGTTCTGCCCCTCGCCGTCCTGCGCTCGTTCCCAATGATCGATCACGGTCGCCAACTCGGGTTCGCGGCCGACAAAGCCCGTCAGACGCCCGGCTGCGACGTCGAGCCTGCTGCGCATCCCGCTCGGCTGCACGACGCGGTACAGCGTCACCGGCTCGCGCACGCCCTTGAGCGCCTGGGGACCGCGGTCCTCGACCACGAACATCCCGGCCACCAGTCGAGCGGTCGCGGCCGTGATCGCCACCGTGTCGGGCTCGGCCGCGCCCTGCACGCGGGCCGCGACGTTAGCGGTCTCGCCGAACACCTCGCCGCGATCGGCAATCACCACCGGCCCGGTGTGGATGCCAATCCGCACCTCCAGACGCGTCCCATCATCGGCGGCGAGGGTGGCGTTGAGCGGCGCCATCGCGTCCACGATCGCAAGCCCGGCGCGAACCGCTCGCTCGGGGTCGTCCTCGCGCGCGGTGGGCCATCCGAAGTAGATGAGCAGCCCATCGCCAAGATTCTTGGCAACGTGGCCGCCGAAGCGCGCGACGGTGCCGGATGCGGCCTGCTGGTATTTCGCGATGACCTCGCGCCACTCCTCTGCGTCGAGCTGCTGCGAGAGCGGCGTCGAGCCGACGAGGTCGCAGAAGACAACCGTCAGTTGGCGGCGCTCGCCCGCCGGGGCGGGGCCGGGTGCCTCACGTGTAAGTTCAGGCGGTGCGGTGGGCAGCGGCTCCGCAGGCTCGCCGAGGGCTGCGCCGCACTTGCCGCAGAAGTCGGAAGCCGGCGGGTTTTCCGCGTTACATTTAGCGCAATGCTTCGCGAGCGCATTCCCGCATTTCGCGCAGAAGTTATTGGTCGAGGGATTATTCGTCCCGCATTTTGAGCAGCGCATCGACGGACCACCACGAACTGGCGACCGACTGCTTTTGTATCACCCAATGTCGGCTACGGACCAGCAGGCTAACGGAAGGTGCGAGCGCACGCGGCTCATTACTAGTCGCGTGTTTCTCCGCTTCCGGCTAGCGTGGAGCGGTGCGTTCCCGCGAGGAGCAGGCGCATCCGCAGCGAGCCGTCGCGGGGTGCGAGCGCGATCGGTAGCCATCGAAATCGACTATCACCGGCTCCGGCTCTGAGGCGTAGCCCGCGAGCGGCTTGAACGCCTCCGCAGTCGCGACCGACGGCCTCACTTTGGAGGACGGAAGAAAAATACTCAGGTATCCGCGAGATGTTCGTCGTAGCCTGCGCGCGCGAGCGCGCGCCGGAGCGCGTCGTAAACTTTCGGCGTATCGAGATGAGGTTTCACGGGGACCGCGGTGGTGGCCTTGAGTGCCGCAAGGACCTCGCCGGCGCCAGCGCCGGCCAGCCATTCGCATGAATCGTACACGCCGCCCGCGGATTCCTCGATTGGGTTGTGCCGCGCCAGTACGAAGCGAATCGCGCGAACGATCCCGGGCTGCGGCGAAGGCATCATGAGCTCCGCCAGCGCACCGTGGTCAAGCCGGAGCCGGGGCGCCTCGGGAATCGGCGCTCCGCGTGCCCGCTCTGCGGCGGGCAGCAGCACCTTTTCTTCCATTGCGATGTGACGCAGCAGCGCACGGCGGAACTGATCGTACGCTACCAGTTCTTCGACGCTGTGGCATGATCCGGCGCGCTCGAGAAGCGAATCGAGCCGCGCGTGATCGTCCGCAAGAAGCCCCCATATCGCGCCGTGCATCATGGCGCCGTCTCTATCCGTCATCTATTGATCTTGATCAGCACGTCACGCCGCTCGCAAGAGGACGGCTGAGGCCGGATGAGAATGTGATCCGCGAGGCGGAACGCGGTTCAGCGCATTTGTCGGTACGGTTCGCCAGTGGGTAAAACAGGAATTGGACAACTATGCAATTCTTCACGCCAGCCTTCGGCTTCTTCTATTGGGTAGGTATCAGTCACTTCATCAATCTTCTCTTCATCAGCCTGCTCTTTCGCAGCGGGCTCGAGATCCTGAGCGCGCATCCCAGGCTCTACTGGAACGATGATTGCCGCCTGGGCAGCGAATGGCTCAAGTTCACGCGCAAGGTAATGCCCGCGGAAGGGCTGTGGACCGCCGCGGACGAGCAGGAACCGTTCTCGTCGTGGCTGGCGCTGCCCGGCCATATGAATCTCGGGATGGGCCGCCATTGGCATTTCTTTTCGATCATCTTCTGGGTGCTCAATGGCTTGGTCTATGTGCTCCTCCTGTTCGCGATCGGTGGATGGCGCCGGTTGCTACCGACTTCATGGAGCATCGTTCCCGCTGCGCTGCGGACCATGTGGATTTACGCACATTTTCAGCTCCCGCCGCCGGGGCATCCGTACAATCCGATTCAGCAACTTGCATACGCCGGAGTTGTTTTCGTGATGGCGCCGCTGATGATCGCGACGGGGGCGGCGATGTCGCCAGCGGTCGCTGCGCGGTTTCCTCGCTATATCCGGCTCTTCGGCGGCCGCCAGTCCGCGCGCAGCATCCATTTCCTCGGGCTGGTTGCGATGTGTCTTTTTACCGTCGTGCATGTGGTGCTGGTCGTGATCGAGGACTTCCCTGCCAATATGAGTTACATCATCCATGGGCGGCATGCGTTCGAGGGGATTTCGGTCGCGATCGGAATCGCCGGACTGATCGTCGTTGTAATCGTGCATGTGTGGGCGACCCAGGCGTCGCTGCTTGATCCGAAATTCGTGCAGAGAACCTTGGGGGTCGTAATCGAACCGGTCCGGCGGAACCTGCTCCATCATGTCCGTTCGCGCCAGGCGTACCCGAGGTCTGCAGTGTCCGCATACTTCCGAATCAACGGGCGCCCGCCGGAAAGCGTCGAGTATCAACAGATGGCGCGGGCGAATTTTGAAACCTGGCGTCTCGAAGTCGGTGGCTTGGTCGAAAATCCGTTTGCGCTCACGCTCGCGGAGCTGCGCGCGATGCGTGCGCAGACCCAGATCACGTTGCACCACTGTATCCAAGGATGGTCTGGCGTCGCGCAATGGACGGGTGTCGCGATGACGGACATACTCGCGCGATGCCGGCCGCTTGCGAACGCGTGCTACCTCGTGTTCCGTTCATGGCAGGAGCCCGAGCCGGGGCTGGCATACTACGAGGTGATCGACCTCGAGCTAGCGGGTCACGCCCAGACGATCCTGGCCTACGCTATGAACGACGCACCACTTCCGGTCACGCACGGGGCTCCGTGCCGATTGCGGGTGGAAACGCAGTTAGGCTTCAAGATGGTCAAGTGGGTGCGCTCGATCGAGCTCGTTGAGGATTACCGCAAGCTGGGTGAAGGTCAGGGCGGGTACCGTGAAGATGTGCAGTTCTATGGCCCTGAAGCTGGAATCTAAAAGATGATGAGCAATGCTCATCTCACGTGTTAGGACTCCCGCCAGGAGCAGGCGCATCCGCGGCGAGCCTGCGCGGGGTGCGAGCGCGACTGGTAGCCATCGAACTCGATTATCACCGGCGCCGGCTCCGCGGCGTAGCCCGCGAGCAGCTTGAACGCCTCCGCGGTCGCAACCATCGCGACGAACTCCGCGATGGAGTCGCGGCTCGTGACCGGCGCGAGCATCGCGCCGTCGTCGGCGCATCGCGGACACGGCGGCGGCGCGGGCAGTATCGCGACTTTCGCGGGCGCGTCGAGACGCGCGACCACGAACGCCGCGTGCGGGTGAACTGCGCTGAGGCGCTCGGCAGCCGCGCGCGCGGCTTCGCTTCCGATCATCGCGAGCACAGTCGCTGCAGATTGAAGACCGCCATCCGCGCTCACGACGACTTCCGGATTCAATTCGTGGCTCCGCGCGATCAGCGCGTCGCGCTTCGCGATCGCTACGCTACCGGAATTCGCATCGGTCGTTTGCAGCACAATCGTTCCGACCCCGGCGCCGACCAGGTACGCGAGCGGAAGCTCAAGGTCGGCGATGTCGCCGGCAAGAATAATACGCGATGCGAGCAGGCGCTCCTGCGCCGCGCCGCCCAGGCGGGGCACGATTATCTGGCGGCTGTAGCGCTCGATTTGCCGATCGTTGAGAACCATCAGGATTAGATCCAGATGCGAAACCCACACTGGGTTTTTTCGTCCGCTTCCGGTCGGCCTACGATGCGCGCTTCGCGCTGTTAGAACTTTTCGGGCCTGCTACTCGATGACGTTTTTTTCGATCGGCTCGACGGTTACGCCGGTGCTGCGGAGCCAGGTGAGCGCACGCTCAATCTGATCGGAGCTGCCCTCGAACTCGACCGCGACCAGGCCCATCTCCTCCGACACGCTGGCGCCGCGGATGTTGAAGACCAGGTCGAACTTCTTCACGAGCTGGTAGAGCAGCGGCTCCTTGATCAGCGCGCGCGGATAGCTCAGGTAATAGCGCTCGTGTACGCGTTCCATATCCCGCTCAATTATTCCTTCCGCCATTTGCTGATGACTTGCGCCAGGCGTTCGCGGCGCCATTCCTGCCATCCGATCCACAGGTTGGTCGACAGATACTTTTCACCGAAGTCCGCGAACACGGTCACCACGCATCCTTTGCGCAGCGTGCGCGCGATGCGCAGCGCCGCGATCATCGCGGCGCCGGCCGATTGTCCGATCAAGATGCCCTCGCTCTGCCCCAGCGCATAAACCATCTCGTAGGCTTCCTCGGTGGCGACGGAAATTTTCTCGTCGAGTTCCTGCTCATGGTAGATGCCGGGGACGATCGAGCTCGCCATGTGCTTGAGTCCCTCGAGTCCGTGCAATTCATCGTCGGGCTCGACGGCGACGACCTTGACGGCGGAGTTTTGCGACTTGAGGTAGCGGCCGGCGCCCATGATCGTGCCGCCGGTTCCGATCCCCGCGACGAAGTGCGTCACCTGTCCGCGCGTCTGCCGCCAGATCTCGGGGCCGGTGGTTTCGAAATGGGAGAGCGAGTTCGCCTCGTTGTTGTACTGGTCGGGCTTGAAGTAGCGCTCGGGATTTTCCGCGATCAGCTCGCGGCATTTCCTGATGGCGCCGTCGGAGCCTTCCATCGGATCGGAATAGATCGGCTTCGCGCCGTATGCCTCGATGATTTTCTTGCGCTCGCGGCTCACGTTCGAAGCCATCACCAGCTCGACCGGATATCCCACGATCGCCCCGACCATCGCGAGCGCAATCCCGGTGTTGCCCGAGGTCGAATCGAGAATGACTTTGCCGGGCTTGAGAGCTCCGCTTGCGAGGCCGACCTCGATCATCTTTTTCGCGGGACGATCCTTGACCGAGCCGCCGGGGTTGAAGCCCTCGAGCTTGGCGAAAATCTTTACGCCGGGGCGGATCAGTCCCGCGGTGAGACGGCGGATCTCGAGCAGCGGGGTGTTGCCGACGAGCTCGAGCACGTTGTCAGCGCGCGCGGCCGGCACCACCTCGGGCTTTGCGCCAGCTTCTCTAGCGTCCGCCTGCAATCGCCGGGACGATGGAGATATCGTCGCCATCCTTGACCTTGGATTCGAGCTGTTCGAGAAAGCGGATGTCGTCGCCGTTGAGGTAGATGTTCACGAAGCGGCGCAGCGCGCCCTTGTCATCAAGCAGGCGCTCGCGCATACCCGGATGGTGCCGCTCGAGATCCTCGAGGACCGCCATAACCGACGCACCTTCGGCCGGGACTTCGCCTTCGCCGGCGGTGAAGCGGCGCAGCGGAGTAGGTACTCTGACCCTGACTGGCATGGCTGGACTGAACCTCCTGCTATCTAATTCAGATGCTTATGCTTGGGGGCGCGGGCAGACAACACCCCGTGAAACAGCCGCACAACACTCCGTCAGGACGCGGCCGCGGCGCGCTTGTTGTCGGTGAGCCGCTCGAAAAGTGCGTCGAAGTCCTTGAGCCGCGCCTCGATTTTGAATGGCTCCGCGATCGCGCCGGCGACCGCCTCGAGCGTCTTGTAGCCGTTGCCGGTGATCGCCACGACCACGGTCTCGTCGGGCTTCATGCGTCCCTGCCTGGCCAGCTTCAACGCGACGGCCAAGGTGGTGCCGCCGGCGGGCTCGGCAAAAATTCCCTCGGTGCGCGCGAGCAGCTTGATGCCGTCGATAATTTCCGGGTCGGTCGCGACGTCGCCCCATCCGCCGGACTCGCGCACCGCGCCGAGAACGTAGTAGCCGTCGGCGGGATTTCCAATCGCGATCGACTTGGCGATGGTGTTGGGCTTGACCGGCGTGATCAAATCGACGCCCTTGTGCAGCGCGTGGATGACGGGCGCCGAGCCGGCGGCCTGAGCCGCGTGAATCTTACAGTCGCTGCTCTTGATCAGTCCGACTTCCTTAAGTTCCTTGAACGCCTTGGCGACCTTGGGAAGGATGGTGCCGCCGGCGGTAGGGAGCACGATATGGTCCGGCAGGCGCCAGCCGAGCTGCTCGGCGACCTCGAAGCCGAAAGTCTTGGCGCCCTCGGTGTAGTAGGGGCGCAGGTTGATATTCACGAAGGCCCATCCGTACTTGTCCGCGATCTCGCTGCACAAGCGGTTTACGTCGTCGTAGTTGCCGCGAATCGTGATCACTTGCGCGCCGTAGATCGTCGAGCCGACGATTTTGCCCGACTCCACGCCCTCGGGCATGAAGATGTAGCACTTGAGGCCGGCGCGGGCGGCGTGCGCGGCGACCGCGGTGGCGAGGTTGCCGGTCGACGCGCAGGACACGGTAGTGAAGCCGAACTCGCGCGCCTTGGTGATGGCGACCGACACCACGCGGTCCTTGTACGAGAGCGTCGGATGATTGACGGTGTCGTCCTTGATGAGGAGGTTCTTGAGGCCGACCTCGGCGCCGAGTCTTTTTGCGTGCAGCAGCGGAGTGAAGCCGGAGTTGGGGCCGGCTTCGGGCTCGCCGTCGACCGGCAGCAGCTCGCGATAGCGCCACAGGTTGTGCGGGCGCGCCTCGATCTTCGCGCGCGAGACGGCGGCGCGAATTTTCGCGTAGTCGTAAGTGACCTCGAGCGGCCCGAAGCAGGTCTCGCACACGTGGAGCGGACTGACCGGGTACTCCTGGCCGCATTCGCGGCATTTGAGGGTGGTGACGTAGCTCATGCTTTCCTCTTATTGGAGCGGAGCTCCATGTCGTCTCATTCGTGCGGAACTCCATGCGCCGCCGACGCGCCCGCGCCGGGATGGTAAGCGCCGCATCCGCATCTCGGCCGCGCGTCGACCGGTGTCAGCCGGATGCGCGGGATGTTGGTGGCGTCGTAGGTGAGCATCACGCCCGCCAGGTGCGGCGGTTCTCCGCGTAACACGCGAATCGCCTCGGCCGCCTGCACTTCGCCGATCGCGCCCGCGATGGGTCCCACGATTCCCGCCTCGCGGCACGAGGCGCTCTCAGCTTCGTCGGGCGGCTCCTCGAACAGGCATCGAAGGCACGGTGTGCTGGCGGGCACGACGGACATCGCCTGCCCGGTCGTCGCGAGCACGCCGCCATAGACGAACGAGCGGTGCTCCGCGACGCAGGCGTCGTTGATCAGAAATTTCGCGACGGGATTGTCAGTCGCGTCGATTATGAAATCGTGCGCCGCGACGATCGCGCGCGCATTGGACGAGTCGAGCTCGACGCGCCGCGGGTCGATCATCGTGCCGGGGAACGATTCATGAAGCCGGCGCGCGGCAGCCTCGACCTTGGGCGTACCGAGGTCGGCGTCGCGATAGATGACCTGTCGCGCGAGGTTCGACAGCTCGACCGCCTCGAGATCGATAAGCGTCAGGTGCCCGACTCGCGCGCGCGCGAGCGCCCACGCGGCAGGCACGCCAAGTCCGCCAGCGCCAACGATAAGTATACGGTCACGATGTTCACGAAGCTTAGCCAAACCGCTCACCTTCCCGCGCTCGAGGGGCGACTCTGACGGCTCGAAGTCGAATTCCTATGGCACAAACGAAAAACCCTCATCCTGCGATAAGGACGAGGGCTTCACTCTCGCCTTATCTACCAGGTTCTCCCATCTCGTGGGGTCCCTGCAGGAGTTAGCACCAACACCCTCTGGGGGGCCGGTTGCTGCGGCTTCTTCGGGCCAGTCCCTCCGCCGCTCTCGATAAGACAGGTAACAGTTATACGAGCGAGGATTGGCTGTCAATCTGATTGCCCGCGAGCCTTGGCGGTACCGATTGCCGCACCTGGAGTTGCGCGTTCCCCTAGGAGTTTGCTGAAAAACGCCCTGCCCCTTTTTGTGATTGTTGCAGTTAAGTGGGACAGGCAGCATCAATCGGGAAATTGAGCCGGTACCGATTGCCTGCGAGCCGTTGAGTCATCGGAGACAATTGGATAGGTATAAGGGCTCACCCGAGGTCTGCTTTCCCATGAATAGCGTTATTCAGAAGCTCGAAGATCGAAGCCTGCGCACCGACCTGCCGGAATTCCGCGTCGGCGACACGGTGCGCGTACACGTGAAGGTAATCGAAGGCGAAAAGGAGCGCGTGCAGTCGTTCGAGGGCACCGTGCTCAAGATCAATCGCGGCGGTAATCGCGCGACTTTCACCGTGCGCAAGGTTTCCTATGGAGTCGGCGTGGAACGAATCTTCCCGATGCATTCACCGCGCATCGAGAAGCTGCAGGTGCTGAGCCGCAGCCGCGTGCGGCGCGCGCGTCTCTACTACCTGAGAGCTCTCTCCGGCAAGGCGGCACGCCTCGACGTCGCGACTGAGAATCGCCCCTAGCGCGGCGCGCCTACTTCGCGGAGTCGGGGCCGGTCATCCGGACGCGGCCATCGAAATGCGCGCCTTCACAGACCGTCAGCCGCTGCGCCTCGATATTCCCGTAGACTCGCGCGCGCGGCCCGAGCGCGACACGCTCCGCGCCGGCGACATCGCCACGCAACTCGCCCATCACCAGCAAGCGCGGTGCATAGACCTTTCCCTCGACGAGGCCGTCCTCTGAAATCACCACCAGGTCGATTGATCTGACTTCGCCACGAAAGCAGCCCTCGATGCGGACCGGCTCGTTGAAGATCAAGCGGCCCGAGACCGTAATCTTTGGACCGACCGCGACGCGGGTGCGCTCCTCGATCCATTTCTGGTTCGCGTCCTGGGGGAGCATCGCCGCGAGCTTCGCGGCGGCCTGGTCGAACGCGTTGCCCGAAGAGCGCCGGGCCACATTAGCCGCTTCGTCTTCTCGAATAGCCATCGCAACTGCTACGGCGGAGGGAATACGTGGCAGGCGACCGCGTGTCCGCCGCGGCCCACCTCGAGCAAAGGCTCCACCGTAGCGCACTGATCTTTCGCATAAGGGCATCGCGGATGGAAGCTGCAGCCGGATGGCGGGCTCACCGGACTCGGCATCTCGCCGGGAAGTTTGATTCGCTCGGGCCGCGCCGCGGCGTCGACGCTCGGAATCGCGGACAGCAGCGCGCGCGTGTACGGATGGCGCGGGTTGGAATAAATTTCCTCGCGCGTCGCGGTCTCGACGATCTTGCCCAAATACATGATCGCGACGCGATTGCTGATGTGCTCGACCACGCGCAGATCGTGCGCGATGAACAGGTAGGTGAGCTTGAGGCGCTCCTGCAGATCCTGGAGCAGGTTGATTATCTGCGCCTGGATCGAAACGTCGAGCGCTGAGACCGGCTCGTCGAGCACCAGGAAGCGCGGATTCACCGCGAGCGCACGCGCGATGCCGATGCGCTGGCGCTGGCCGCCGGAGAATTCGTGCGGATAGCGGTCGAGCGCGTCGGAGCCGATGCCAACCATCTCCAGCAGCTCCACGATGCGCTCTTCCTTCTGCCTGCCGCGCGCGAGGCGATGAATTTCGATTCCCTCGCCGACGATCGCGCGCACCCGCATGCGCGGATTCAGCGACGAGTACGGATCCTGGAACACCAACTGCATCTCGCGCCGGAGCTGGCGGAGATCGACGCGCGTCAGCGTCGAGAGATCGCGCCCGTCGAAGAACACGCGGCCCGCGGTCGGATCGAGCAGCCGTAAAATCAGCCGCCCGAGCGTCGACTTGCCGGAGCCAGACTCACCGACCAGGCCGAGCGTCTCGCCGGCGAAAATTTCGAGGCTGACTTCCGTCACCGCCTTGACCGTGAGCTGCTTGCCGCCCAACAGGCCTGGCTGTCCGGCGGGGAAGGTTTTGCTGACGCCGTCGACTCGCACCAAGGCCGCCCCGGAGGCGGCGCTGGTGACCGGCGGGTTCGCGCTGAAGGCCGGGTCAGACACGGATGCACGCGACGTAGTGGTTGGGGCCCTTCGCCTCGAGCGGAGGGTCGACCGCGGAGCATTGCGGAATCGCGATAGGACAGCGCGGATGGAAGCGGCATCCCGGCGGCGGATGCATCGCGCTCGGGATGGTGCCGGGAATCGCCTGGAGGCGGCGGCGATGCGCCCCGTCGATGGTCGGCATCGATTCCAGCAGGCCCCTGGTGTACGGGTTCAGGGGCGCGCGGAACAGTTCCGCGGACGGCGCCTGCTCCATCACGCGCGCGGCGTAGAGAATCGTCACGTCGTCGGCGTACTCGGCAACGATCCCGAGATCGTGCGTCACCAAGATCACCGCGAGCTGGAGGCGCTGCTGAAGCTCGCGAATCAAGTCGAGGATTTGCGCCTGGATGGTGACGTCGAGCGCAGTGGTCGGCTCGTCCGCGATCAGCAGCTTCGGATTGCACGACAGCGCCATCGCGATCATGACGCGCTGACGCATCCCGCCGGAGAGCTGATGCGGGTAGTCGTCGACGCGGCGCTCGGGATCGGCCATCCCGACCATGCGCAGAGCCTCGATCGTGCGCTCGCGAGTCTCGGCGCGCGCGGTGTGCTGATGGAGCCGAATCGCCTCGCCGATCTGGCTGCCGATGGTGAAGACCGGGTTCAGCGAGGTCATCGGCTCCTGGAAGATCATCGCGATCCTTGCGCCGCGAATCGCGCGCATTTCGGGCTCGGGAAGCTTCAGCAGGTCGTGTCCCTCGAACAGGATTTCGCCGCCCGTGATGCGCGCCGACTCGGGCAGCAGCCTCATGATCGACAGCACGCTCGCAGTCTTGCCGGAGCCTGACTCGCCAACCAGGCCCATCAACTTGCCCGCCTCGACCTTGAAGCTCACGCTGTCGACGGCGCGGACTTCGCCCGCCTCGGTGAAGAACGAAGTATGGAGCGATTTTACTTCAAGCAGCGGCTGCACGGGTGTGAATCAGGTTATCAGGTTACTGAGTTTATCGCGTCAGCCGGCATTGGCGCGTCAGCCGGCATTGGAGGGATCGAAGCGGTCGCGGAGATGGTCGCCGAGAAAGTTGAACGACATCACTGCGAGGAAGATGAAGATGCCGGGGATCAGGATCCACGGATAGCGCGCGAGGTTCTGCGGATCCTGCGCCTGCGCGAGCAGGTTGCCCCAGCTCGCGGCGGGCTCCTGGATGCCGAGTCCGAGCAGCGAGAGCGCGCTCTCGCCGAGGATGAACCCCGGGATCGAAAGCGTCGCCGCGACGATCGCGTAGCCGAGCACCGATGGGATGATGTGGTGGGTGATGATCCGCCATCGCGACGCGCCGAGCGCGCGCGCCGCCTCGACGTAGGGGCGGGTCCGCACCGAGGACGCCATCCCGCGGATGATTCGCGCGAAGCCCGCCCAGCTGATGAAGCTCATTATCGCGACGATCAAGAAAAACGTCGCGACCGTGCTCAGTCCCGATGGAATGATCGCCGCCAACGCGAGCAGGAAGTAAAACGACGGCAGCGACATCTCGATCTCGGACCATCGCATGATCAGATTGTCGACCAGGCCGCCCACGTAGCCCGAGAGCGCTCCCACCGTGATCCCGAGCGAGAAGCTGATCGCGACGCCGATCAATCCAACGAACATGCTGACGCGCGCGCCGTACACGATGCGCGACCAGAGATCGCGGCCGAGCGCTTCGCTGCCGAGCAGGTAGAAAGGCTCCTCTGGCGAGTCGGTGGTGAACAGATGACCGTGCGAAAACAGGTGGATGTAAATCCTGCGCGCGGGGTCCGCGGCGTAGCGGCGCTCCGAGGCGTCAACCACACGCATCGGATGGGTGTAGAAAATGCCTCGGCCCCAATCGGACGGCGCGCTCAGCTGCAGGCGCATCGGCGGGCAGTCCGGCATCGCGCGATTCTGGAAAGTCGGATCGTAAGAGGCAAAGAACGGCGACGCCGCGGCGAGCAGATAAAAGATCACCAGGCACAGCGTCGACGCGCGCACGGTCCACGACGCGTGACGCCACTCGCGCGCATACCCGGGAACCATCGCGGGTGCCAGCGGCGTGATGCCGCGCGTGATTGTGGTGTCGATTGCCGCGCTCATTCGGATGCGATCGTCGAGAAGTCAACCCGCGGGTCCACCGCGACCAGCGCGATGTCGGCGAGCAGGTTGCCGGCGAGGAGCAATACCGTGCCCATCAGCACGGAGCCCATCACCAGGTAGATATCGAGTGAGCGCACCGCGTCGAGCAGCAGCAGGCCGAGGCCCTGGAGATTCATCACCGCCTCGACCAGCGCCGCGCCACCGAGCAGATCGCCGAGCGAGTATCCAGCCATGGTGACGAACGGGTTGAGGGCATTGCGCAGCACGTGTTTGTAGATCACCACGCGCTCCGAGAGACCCTTGGCGCGCGCGGTGCGGACGAATTCGGAATTTTTGATTTCGAGAATTTGCGAGCGCATCAGGCGCATCAGGCCCGCCATCCCGGAGATTCCCAGCACGAACACCGGCAAGATCAGATGGTACGAGCGATCGACGACTTTGCTCCACGGGTCGAGCGACGAGTAATCGATGGAGAACGTTCCGCCCACCGGGAACCATCCGCTGCTCAGCGCGAAGTACATCATCAGGAAGGCGAGGAAAAAATTTGGGATCGACATTCCAAAAAATGCGAGAAACGAAAGCAGGCGATCCCAGATCGAGTTCTGCTTGACCGCAACGATGATCCCGATCGGAATCGCGAGCACCCAGGCGAACAGCATGCTGCACGCGGCGAGGATGATCGTGTTCACGGCGCGCGACGCGATGAGCCAGGTCACGTTCACGCGATACGCCAGCGAGATCCCGAAGTCGAGATGCAGCGCCGCCCACAGCCACTTGAAGTAACGGACGAGCAGCGGCTGATCGAGACCGAACTGCGCCTCCATCTGCCGAATCATCTGCGGCGAGACGGTCGGATTCATCTTGAGGTTCGACAGGAAGTCGCCGGGCACCATCGAGATGATCAGGAAAGATAGAAACGTGATCCCAATGATTAGCGGAATCATGTTGAGCAGGCGCTTTAGGAGAAAGCGAGCCATCGGGTCAGCAGGCTTAAATGCCAGCGCGGAACGGGCGTGCGTTGCTCACTGCGGTTTGAACTGCATCCACTCCGGCTTGTACATCCCCCAGACGGTGGGCTGAAATCCTTCGAGGCTGTTCTTCCACGCCTCGTAAGTTTGGTGGCGAGCCACCTCAATAATCGGTAACTGGTCGTGGAGGATTTGCTGAATCTTCCAGTAGTACGGGGCGCGCTTGAGCGGATCCATCACCGCGGTACCTTGATCCATCAGTTGATCGATTTCCGCCTCCCACGGCGTCGCTGGCTTGGGCTGATTCGGATTCCAGATGTGCAGGTTGCCCGATGAGCGGTAGAAGTTCGAGCCGTCATTCGGCTCGATCCCGCCGGTGAAACCGATCAGGATGCAGTCCCAGTCAAAGCTCGAGTCGAGCTTGTCGACCAAGGTGGTGAATTCGAGCGGGCGGAAGTTGACTTTGATCCCCAGGCTCTCGAGGTCCTGTTTGAAGATGGTGCAGATCTGAATGCGCTCGGGTGAGCTGGTGTTGGTGGTCATGTTGAACACCAGAGGATTTCCTCGCGCATCGACGCGCACGCCCGGTTTCACCAAGTGATAACCGCCGGTCTCGAGCATCTGCGCGGAGAGCTTCAGGTCATAGTCGTAGTCTTTCAGATCGGGATTGTAGAAAATTTTGTTTTCGGGCGAGATGTCCGCGACCGCCGGCTCACCGAGCCCGTGGAAGCACAGATTCACGATCGCTTTCTTGTCGATCGCATGCGCCATCGCCTGCAGGAACTTCGGGTCGGTGAACCAGTCGAGCTTCGGATCGGTTACGCGGTTTTTTACGAAGTGGCGGGGATTGCGATTGAAGCTGAAGAAGAGAGTGCCGGTATCGAGGCCGATGTCCTTGAGGGTAACGTTGAGCTGCTTGACCTTGTCGCGGAGATCGATCACTTCCTCGGGACGTAGTCCGTAGATGTCGATTTGTCCGGACAGAAAGCGCAGGTAAGCCGCATTCTGATCCTGCACGATGGTAGTCGTTTGCCCGTGAAGGCGTGGCAGCTCGGCGCCGTTTTCATCCTTCATCCAGAAGTCCGGATTGCGAGCGTATTGAACCGCCTGGCTCGGCACGTAGCGCGTCATCTTGAACGAGCCAAGGCCGATTAGCTGATTGGGCGGAGTATTAATGCCCCACGCCTGGTTGAACTTGCCGGAGTCGTACGCCGCGTTGAGCGCATGCTCGGGAATTATCGGCACCTGGATCGAGTAGAGCAGCGGCGCGAATACTCGCGGCGTCGTTGCTACGACGGTATAGTCATCCGGCGCGTCGAACTTGATCGGCTTGCCATCGACCATCAGTGAGGGCCGCATACTGTTCGGCACGGCAGGGTCGTAGATCACTTTCAACGTGAACAGCACGTCGCGCGCGGTGAACGGTTGCCCGTCCCACCACTTCACGCCGTGGTGGAGATGAAAGGTGATGGTCTTCTGGTCGGCGGAGATTTCCCATTTCTCCGCAAGTCCCGGCTCGGGCAGCGTGGTGATCGGATTTACCCGGATCAGTCCCTCGAAGAGATTGTTGGTCATCTCGCCCGAGGTCGAATCGGTTACCAGGATCGGATTGAACGTGCGTGGGTCGCCCGCGCTGGCGGTGTAGAGAATCTGCTCGCGAACGTGATTGTCCTGCGCCCGGTTCACGCGGCATCCCATGGTCGCAGTCGCAGCCAGGGCGGCGAGCACCACGAGCGCGCGAAGCAATAACTGCGGGATAGTCGGCTTGGAGACCGTCGCGGCGTCTGGGTTCGTTTGGAGATTTTTAACCATCGGAATTTGCGGCGGTCTCGATTTTCGATTTTGCCGCGATTTCGTTCGCCGTATCCCGCGGCACTTTTTCACTTTATCGTTCCTGAGCGAAATGCGTAAGGCTGAACTTGTTTAGGGTTGCGGCGCGCGGGCGCGGGTTTTACGCGGGCGGCTGCACCTGCGTCAACACGAAGGTTGAGTCGGGCACCTCGCCATTGACGATCGGCCGCTGGTAGCGAAGCGTGACGTGGCTTTTGGCGGCCGGAAAGTCGGCATCGACAGTGTACGGAAACATTACGCCGCCGATATCGTGATAGTCGGAGTAGCGCACCTCGTAATGGACAGTGCCGCCCGCGGCGGTCTCGCGCACCATCGTGAGCAGGCCGTCGGTGAAGCCGAGCTGCCGGGTCGCCGCGTCGCCGCTTGGCCAGACCGCCACCGTCATAGCATCGTCGACGCTGACCGAAGCGGGCGGCGCGCCGAGATCGAAGTCCGCGGGCGCGAGTCCCATCAGCAGCCCGACGGCGTCGCGCGGCTCCATCGGAATTTGCACGTACTGGTTGAGCGTCTCCGCGGTGGCGTTGGCGCGAATCAGCCGCTTCTGCGAGGGCTCGAAAATCTCGAGCTCGGAGCCGCGCGCCGCCAGGATCAGAGCAACTCCGAACGGCGACATCGCCTCGACCCTGAGACTGGAGGGCCGCCGCGCGACGATCTGCTCTTTCGCCTTCATGCTCTTGCCCGCCGAGGTAAATGCCATCACCGCGCCGGACTGTACCGAGTTGAGCGCCTTGTCGCGCTCGGCCAGCGCGCGCGTCAGGTCATGGACGCGGGCCATATCGGCGGAGGTCGCTGCCGCAGCCGCTCCAGGAGCCGTCGGTGGCGATGTCGCGAGAGTGCCGCAGGAGGCAAGCAGGCCCGTCATCATAGCCGCCGCGAGCAGAGGGGCGGCAGTGATGCGGCGCAAACGATTAGGTGAACGATCGATTGGAAACCCAGCGACGCTTGCGATTTTGATGGCGCGTTCGGGTTAGCGTTCGCGGCTGAGGTCCGTTCT
>DATDGX010000260.1:0-10103 GCA_036521875.1 Binataceae bacterium (SeqCode) | reverse complement strand
GGCACAATTAGCGCCGGAGGCCGTGGTGGGGCCCAATTGATCGGTGGCGACGGAGCTGCCAGTTGAAGCGTTGACCTCGTGGAGCCTGCCGCCATTGGAAGTGCCGTCATAGGAGGCGGTGACGAAGACCGTTCCCGAGGGTTGGTTGTAAATCGGGCCGCTGAGCTTCACCACGGCAGCCTGCGCCGGCCATCCACCGGTGGTCATTTCGGCCGGGGTTCCGTTGAAAGTGCCGGTGAAATTGTGAAGAAAGCCGGTGTCGTCGCCGACAAAAATAGTGTCCGCGAGAGGCCCGGAAATAACATAGTACGGCGATGAGTTGGTGTCGTTGGGGGCCGTACTGGGCGTGGGGGCAAAAGCAATACTGGTCATGCACGGCGCCACGCAAGCGCGATAGTTGGCGTTGCTCACGCTCGGCGGTACTCCGGGCGCGGTGGCGGTCTCCGCATGGATGGTCGCGGTAATCGTGGCGCTCGAGGTCGCGGCGTTCGAAATGGTAGCCGTAGTTCCGCTCTGAGCGGTGATGTAAGTGTTGGCCGGGATGTTGCTGCCGGTGATGTGCGCCCCCACGTCGGCCGCGGTAAAGCTACCAGCCGTGAGGCTGGTATTGCTATGAGTCGTGACCGAAGGAGAATGGGTGGCGGGACCGGCGTTCCACTTCAGGAGGACCAGGTTCGCTACGCCGCTCACGGTTTGAACGAAAGCTACCTGGGCGCCGTCCATGGAGGGCGTCACCGAAGTCGATACCGTGCCGCCCGTATTGTAAGCCCACTCGGTGGTGGGATTGGTACTTCCGCATCCTCCACCGACATACAGGTTGGTGAAGGAGATGACGCTCGCCTGGCCTGCCGCTCCGGCGAGGCTGGTGTTGAATGCAACGTAGTCGCTGCAACTCCCGGCGGAGGTTCCGAAGTTGAACTTCGCGGGGTAGAAGCCGGCGCCGACCTTGCCACCGCTGCCCAGCGGCTGGCTCCAGTCTTTATTTATTCTCTTATTTCTCCGGTTTCTTTTCGGCCTGGCATCGGGAAATGCGCTGGCTTCCGACGCGCTTGCAATCGAGTCCCCGGACTGCGGCCGGCTGCGCCGAATCTGCTGCAGCCAGTAGCGCGGGTCCTGCTGCACCTGGTCTTCCGCTTGGGAACCGGGCGCGGGCGGCGAGAAAACGAGATGCCGGCTGCTCCAGTCGGTGGGGACGCCCTGGAAGAAGCGATGCGCCGCCCGCTCGTAGCCGTCGATTTGCGCATTCAGGTCTGAGGCTGCGGGTTGCTGGGCGCGCGCCGGCATCACCAGGCACGCGAAGATGGCAATGCTGGCGATAACTCTGACCGACGTTCGAGTCATGATTGCTCCTGGTCTTAGAAATAATTGAGCGGGCGAAAAATAGCACACCGCATCGGCGGCGACTCCGCGGACATAGCGTAGCCGATCAGGAGGCGTTGCGATGGTTATGGCAGCTACTCTGCGTGGATTGGACCTTGCCGCAACTGAGCGCCATCGTCTCGAAGATCTGCTCACGCTCGAAAGCGGGCTTCACGTATGGCTTCCGGGTGCGTGTTTGCCGCGACTTGTTTTCGGTCTGGTTGTGTTTCGTCATACGCCTCTTGTTCCCCGCCTGTGTACGCGTTGCCTGAATTCCAGAATCTTTTAGAGCCCGCTCTGCGCCGCCTGGACCGCGTTGCCCACGGCACTAGCACCTGGCGTGTTTGAATAGTAGACCTGCGAAGTGCCGGCAGGACTTGTAGCCGCGTTGTCGACGATTATTCCGCTTGTTCGACCATTCGCAACTATTCCGGCGCTGACGTTGGCGGGGAACTTATCAATGATCAGCAACCGCAGGGGTGTTTTCATGGTATGGATGCCATCTTCGCTAAAGAATGCGAAAACTAGTCTATGCTGGTCTAATCGGGCAATAATTACTACTGAAAGTCGAGCGATTCACTCCCCCGACGGCACAACATCATCAAGCACAACCTCAGCGCCATATCAGTCACCAGAGCGTTCATCCCCCCGGACTGCGCGCGCGCCGAGAATGGCCGGGATTATGCCTCAGCGGCCTATCTAGCGCAATAAGCGGAGTTTTGGCAAGTTCTCGCGGATTTGCCATCCTCGCCTAGCCGTATCACGCTCTGGCAGCTTAACAGATGCAGGGCCAGCCCCTGCACCCCAGCGCCACGCAGGAAGGCAGGGGCGGACGCCTGCACCCACTACCACACAAGAAGCGGGCAGGTTTGCCGGGGGCGGCTCGGCGTCGTAGATCTGTCGTGTATCTTGGGGTTGCCGATGCCGCCACGCTCGCAAATAACGCCCGCTCCCACCGCTGAAGCCGCGCTTCTGATCCGATGCTGCGCCCCCAGTGCGGACAATGAGGATCACGATGGCGATGCGCCGCTTGCGCCGGACTTCGACTGGCCGCGCTTCATCGCACTCGCTGAGCGCAACGCGGTGGTGCCGCTCGTGGCTCGATGGGCCGCGGCGGCGCCGCCCGAGCGGATTCCGCCGGCGGCGAAGCGCACGATCAAGATTTCAGGAGAGGCCTGTGCGCTCCGTGCCGCGCGGCTCACCGACGACCTTCTCGAGATCCTCGATTGGTTCAGTGGGATCGGAATCGACGCCCTCGCCTTCAAAGGTCCGGTGCTCGGCATGGTGGCATACGGCGACGCCGGACTGCGGAGTTTTACCGATCTCGATCTCCTGGTCCCCAGTTCGCGCGTTAAAGATGCGGGGGAGCTCCTGATCTCTCACGGATTCAGGTGCCGCGAATTCAATCCCAAATTCCTGGAGACGCGGTTCTTCAGCGACGATGAACTCGTCTTCACGCGAGCCCATGACATGCTCCACGTCGACCTGCATTGGGGACTGCTTCCCGACTTCTACCCCTTCGCGGCCGACCCGGAGTCGCTCTGGAAGCGGGCGGTCGAGGTGCCGCTCGGCGCCGGCCGAGTGCAGACTCTCGGCTATGAGGACCTCCTGCTATTTCTCTGCGCGCATGCCGCAAAGCACGGGTGGAACGCATTCAACCGGATCGCCGACCTGGCATATCTGTGCCACTCGCATCGCGAGCTGGACTGGGATTTCGTGCTTGCGGAGGCGGCCCGGCTCGGCAGCCGGCGCATCCTGTTTCTTGGGCTCCAGCTCGCGCATTCGCTGCTCAGAGCGCCGTTGCCGGCCAACGTACTCGCGATGGCGGACAACGATCCAAAGGTCGCTCGATTGGCGGCGGTCGTAACGAGAAGATTGCTACGTCGTCAGCCGCCCTACGATGGTCCCTTCGCGGAGTGGGGAGTCGGCCTGTCATCGGTCGAGGGGCTCAGGGGACGCGCTCGCTACTGCTGGTATCGAGTGATGGCGCCGAAACTTACCGACGGGGCTTTGCTTCCGCTGCCACGCGGTTTATTTCCGCTGTACTACGTCGTGCGTCCCCTGCTGCTTGCGATCAAGCATCGAGGAGCATTTTTCGCGCCCCGCGCCGCAACCAAATGAGTACTCAGTCTGGCTACTCAATGTGCGCGGGACACATAGCGACTAACTATTGGCGCGACGCGGCTTCCGCTCGCGCAGTACGTATCAATGGAGCTGCACTGGAGGCATCGGGGCATAACTCACTTGCTATTTCAGGCTTGACCAGCAGGTAGTGCGATTCGGTAGTCAGCATATTCTGAAAACGGTATTGATGGCATACCAGCATCGAATCAAGAGCCATGTAGTCCGTCACAAAGCCGATCTGCTCCGGGTTCAGAAACACAAAGTCAGGGGACCACGCCGCGCAGATTTTCGCGCGATTACCAGGTTGATCCTGCGCCCATGCGCGGCCCCCGGTCAGGCCCGCCATATCGCAGAGCTGCGCGTGCGAAAAGTAGGAGATGAAGCCGATGTCCCAGGCCATTCCACGCTTGTCCGCCAGCAGATCGAGGTGCTGAGCGCGCATCGCGAGTAAGACCTGCGATCGGTCGCGGATGATTCGATGCACCGCCATCGACTCGGCGGTGAATACGCAGACGACAACCGCCGCGGCGATCGCGAAGCGCCTGCGGTGAGCGGGCGCGCGCGCGGCAGGCCGGCCGCGCGTCGCGTCAGCAAGAGCGAATAGGTTCCACGCCACCATGAACAGCAGAGGTGCTACGAAGTATCGAATCTGGATGATCTGACCACGCTCGAGCGCGGCCAGAATCAGAATCGGAAAGCTGGCATTGACTATTGCAATCGATACCAGCCTGATGCCGCGCGAGACGCGGCATACGGCGATAGCGGAAATGATCCATATAAGCGGAAGGCCGATTCCCAGCGAGAAGGCTCCTGCGAACACAGTGACGTAGTATTTGTACTGAGTAAATGTGAACGCCATTCCCGGTACCGACTTGGCGATCGCCGTATCGGGGATAGTCTGGCCGAGCCCGAGCCTGATCGCCGCGAGCGCGAGTATTCCGCCGACCGCGAGATGGCTCTCGGGGAGCGCGATTTTGGTCGCCGCGCCAAGGCCGGGCCGGCCGGCGGACTCCCATCGTGAGAGCAGGATAGCGCCGGTCGCGCAGCCGATAATGGCGCAGAACTCGAGCCGCAATAATATAGCGGCCGCTCCCAGAGCCGCCATCGCGAGGTAGTGGCGCCGCGGCTCGAGGCCGTCCGCGCACGTATAAGCGGCGCGCGTGACGATCAATGCGGCCAGTGCGGTTAGGCTCGTTTCCATTCCGTCGCTGAGCCATCGCATCGCGGTCGGACTCAGCAGAACTGCAAGCGTCCACCACCACAGCGTCCGCGCTGGTCCGGCCGGTGCCCGCGATGCTTCCCGGGTCACGACTATGCAAGTCAGAGCATAGAAAATGACCGAGAGTACTTTGGTCACGAAAACCGACTGCCAGAATGCGTAAACGCTTGCGACGATCCCGACGTAGAGCAGACTCGATACACCGTACGATTGGATATTGCCGTTGAAAGTCAGCCGCCGGGTGCGATCGAGCTGCTCGGCATAGCGAAGAGTGATGAGCGCGTCGTCGAGTTGATGGAAGCGCATCACCCACATCGCGGCGACGAACCAAATCGTCGCAGCCAGCGCGATCAGCGGAATGCCCGGGGCCGACCAGTCAAACCGCGGCGTATCGTGGGCTTGCGCGACACTCGTGGCGAAACTTGCGGGATTTGGACTTGCGAGCCCCTGGCTCGAAGGACTGCTCATTCGAGCGGACGACAAAGTGGCGCGGGTTGGAGCGCGCAGCTCACGGTGCGGCGGCGGTCGGAGCCGCTCCGGGAGCGGCGGCCGGCATCGGCGGATTGGTGTCGGCAGTGCCGCCGATCTGCTTTGGCCCGTTCACCACGCTGGGCTCGGCGCCGCCGAGCGGCTGCACGCTCGTGTATCCTCCGCCGTATCGAATCGCTTCCATCGGCCTGCCATGCAGATTGGCAGTCGAGGGCGCGGGGTTCTGCACGATGTCCTCGCCGATGCCCTCATGCTCGAAGGGACGGCGCACGTCCAGCGGCGCCGGCTCGACCACGTGCCCGATGTTGATGCTGCCCTCCGAGGTGTCGACCAGGACGTTTGCCCGCAAGACGACGCCGCGTTCCGCGCGCAGATCGTAGCGACCCGGCGGCAGGTCGGTGGAAAAGGTGCCGTCGTCCTCGGTCGGCGCGATAAACATGTCCTGGGTCACGCGATTCTCGAAATGAAGCTGCCGGTTCTTGGCCGGCGAGCCGCTCTGATAGGAGAACATCCCGCTCACGACCGTCGCATCGGCCGCGGTGGGAATCGCCGCCGTACCAAGCGCGAAAGCCGCAACTATCGTCACACTGGCCAGACTGCTCAAATTTCGAATGATTCCCGAGCGCCGCATGTCGAGTCTCCCTCGCCGCATTCGATTGATGCCGCCTTGTGGCCCGGGGCGCGCCGGTTTGATAGCTGCGCGCCGCGGCGTCTATGCTTATCAAAAATCAGCGGCGAGGAAAGCATGGAGCAGGTGACTATCTATCACAATCCGGCCTGTGGAAATTCACGCGGCGCGCTGGAGATGCTCAATCGGCGCGGTATCGAGTTCGAGACGATCGAGTATCTGAAGAATCCACCGACGCGCGCCGCGCTCGAGCGGATCATCACGATGCTCGACGGGCCGGTCGCCGACCTGGTGCGCAAGGACAAGCGATTCAAGGAGCTGGGACTCAAGCCGGAAGACTACACGCGCAAGGACACGGTCGTCGCGCTCCTGCTGAAGCATCCCGAGCTGATGCAACGTCCGATCGTGATCCGCGGCGGCGGCGCGGTGATCGCGCGTCCACCGGAGAAGCTCGACGCGCTGTTCAGCTCGCGGTAGCGTTCGCCATGCGCGAGCCCGGGGTCGCGGCCGCGACTTTCGTCACCTTGCCGCTCCGGATACATCGCGTGCAGACCAGAATCCGCTTCACGCCGCCGCCGACCAGGGCGCGCACTTCCTGCAGGTTGGGTTGCCACCGCCGCTTGGTCCGGTTGTTGGCGTGGCTGACGTTGTTGCCGACCGATGGGTGCTTTTTGCAAATCGCGCAGTGTCGCATAAAAATCGTTAATCTCGTCTGTCGCGTTCGAAGTGATCGCTAACCGTAGCCCGCGCCGCTTCCGCATGAAAGAGGCCGGGTCCGTATGGAAGAGGGGCGCGATTGGGCGCGCTTCGACTCTGTCGGGCCGGGTGCTGCGCGCGCTCGTCCTCATTCGTGAAATTCGCGACTTCTAAACGATTGGTATGTGATATGGGAAGCGCTGACCAGTCATGCAGCAGAAGTGCGCGCGAACTTCCGTCTTGCGAGATTCTCAAATACTCTCTTAACAGCAACCTATGGCAGCACGTTCGGTCAAATCAGTACGTCCCCCGATCGAGCGGCTCTGGGGACGGCATCTCAGCCCGCTGGAACTGGCGCTCTGGCTTCCACTCGCGCCCGCGGGAATCGCGTATCGCGTTGCGCTCGGCGTACGGAACCGCTTCTGGCGGTATCGCAGCCGTCACGGCGGCGTCCTGACTATCAGCGTCGGCAACCTGACGGTCGGCGGAAGCGGCAAGACGCCGTTCGCGATGTTTCTCGCCGCGCGGCTCGAGGCGCGCGGGCTCAAGGTCGGAATCGCGAGCCGCGGCTACGGGCGCAAGGGTATCGTGAAGGGCGCGGTCCTCGTCGCCGACGGTGGCGAGCTCAAGGTCGCTCCGCGGGACGCCGGCGATGAGCCGGTCATGATGGCGAAGTCGTTTGCGGGGCCGATCGCGGTGGCGCGCCGGCGAATAGACGCCGTCGAGTTGCTCAAAAGCGAATGCCACGTCGACGCGGTGATACTCGACGACGGCTTCCAGCACATCAGTCTCGAGCGCGACGTCGACCTCCTGCTGGTCAACGTCTCGCGCGGCTTCGGCAACGAATGGCCGCTGCCGGCGGGGCCGATGCGCGAGCCGCTGAGCGCAGCGAAACGGGCGGACGCGGTCATCCTGGTTTCCTCGGGAGTGGGGCATCGCTCGCGGCTGCGCGAATCGCAGATGGAAAAGCTGGGACATCATCGTTCGCTGCACACCACCGTGCGGCCGCGCGCCCTATTGAGCCCCGAGCAGGGACAGTGGCGCGAGCTTCCCGCGACGCTCACCGGCCGCCGCGTGCTCGCGGTCAGCGGACTCGCCGACGCGAGCGCGTTTTACACGATGCTACGCGACATCGACGCCGACCTGGTCGGAGTGCTCGAGTATCCCGACCATCACCGTTACGGCGCGGCCGACTGGCAGGATATCGTCGCGGCGGCGCGCAACGCCGATGTCGTGGTCACCACCGAGAAGGATCTGGTCAAACTGGAGCAGTTCCCGTTTGCGCGCGATTCTCTGTATGCGCTGCGGATCGAAGTCAAAATGGCCGAGGAAGACGCGCGCGTGCTGGACGAGCTGATTTTCAAAGCCGCTGATCGCCCTGACCTCCTCGCCGACGCGCAGCGCGCTGATTCCGGGACCCGTTAGGGCAGGCCGACTTGCGGGCGCGGGAGTGACGGTGCGGCGCGCGCCTTCAGCAGCGCGGTGCCGACCGGCTCCGAAATCAACGACGCGGTGGCGTCGCATCCGCACTTCACGCTCATCAACCATGCGCTCTTGCTGAGCGCGGCGGCATAACTGTCGAGCTGCGTCTTCATCGCGTCGGGCGCGTTCTTGTCCTCGACCGTCAGGCCCTTGCTGCTCACCACGATTTCGGACGGGAGCGAACCGGTTTCCTCGGTGAAGACCTGCTTGAGCATCGCGATGAACGAAGAACGGTCGAGCCCGGGGACGTCGGCGCGCAGCACCGCGTCGTACGCGCTGTCGGCGCGATGGTCCTCGGTCGCGGCGAGCGCTTTTCGAATCGAGATCGCGCGCGCCGCTTCATAGGAGGGCGCTTTCTCGTACAGGGCCAGCGTGGTGCCTGCCGCGCGCGGGTTTCCACCGGCGATCGCGCCCAGCGTCTTGCCGAGCAGCGCGTTGGCGTCGGCGCGATGCAACTGCTGCTGCGCAGATGAGACCAATCGCTGCACGTCGGGGTTGTTCATCCCGATGCTCTTGAACACCACCAGCGCAGTCTCGCTGTCGCCGCGGTCGAGCAGGCTATGCGCGGTGTCCAAAGGGTTGAGTTCGCCGATGGTGCGAATGGACGCATTGCCGAGATAGATCCGGGTCGCCGCGATCAGCTTGGCTTCGACCCGCGCCTGCACCGCCTCGTAAGCCTGGTACTCGTTGGTCGAGAGCAATTTCTTGCCGGTCGCGCGCTCCGCAAAGAGCTGCGCCGGGATCGTCAGGATCGCGGCCGCGGTGCCCACCACCGGCTCGCTCTCGTTGAAGGTGAAGCGATGGCGGTCCTCGTCGAGGGTCGAGAGATTCACCGTCCAGATTTCGTAGGCGCCGGTGAACTTGGCCTCCTTGTCGCCGCGCTCGGTCTTGAACGAATCGGTTGGCAAGCTCACCACCATTATGCCGTCGAGCTTGTCGGCGGGATCGCCGGCAACGAAACGTTTCACGACGGCGTCGAGATCACCGGGCGGCACGATGGGCACCGCCTTCACGTTGGGCAGCGCGCCGACCAGTCGGTCGATGTCGGTCTCGGTCTGCGGTGAAATCGGTCCGAGCACGCCGACGCCGATCTGAATCTGCCGGCCCGCCGCGGAGGCGGACACTCCGCTCAACAGCATTATCGTCATCGCACAAATGAGAATGGTGACTGCCTTAATCATCAGGACATCCGCGCACCGTAACGCGGCGAGAGCTTTCCAGAACCCGCCGCGATCTTCAACTCGCTCAAACAACTTTCCGATTTCCCTCGACCTACCGGCCAGATTCGCACATAGTGCGCGCAACGGCATCGGTCTGACTTTCATGGTCGTGCACCCAAGTGGATAGCGAAGCGACAGCAAGGGGGCCGGAGCCTTCGCCCGAGCGCAAGTCCCGGCGCGATCGCGGCTGGACGGTCGCGAGTATCGTGGTGGTCGCGATGGTCTGGACTGTCGCGATAGTCCACATCGTCAAATTCGCGAAGCGCGTCCAATACGAAAACTTCCCTTGCGACTTCTGCTCGTTTTACAGCTCCGATCTCGCGCTCCGCGCGGGACTCGACCCCTACACGGCTGACCTCCCTGCAATCGAACACCAGCTCCATACGCAAAGCCATATACTTCACGCCACAGAACCGCCGACGCAACTACTGCTGTTCGAACCGTTCACCTGGTTTTCTCTTCGCACCGCATTCTGGCTGTGGATCGCGCTCAACGCCCTGGCGCTGGCGGCGAGCCTCGGCTTGTTGCTTGGTCCGCGTTCCGGCTTGAAGTGGCAGATCGCCTGGATACTGGCTGCGTTTGTGATTCTGTACCAGCCAGTGGGGCAGCATTTCGCCAGCTCGCAGAGCAAGTTTTTCACCCTGCTGATACTCGTTCTGATGATGCGCTGCATGGAGGACGGGTACGACGGGACCGCGGGCTTGCTACTCGCGTTGGCTGGCCTGACCTGGATGTTTCCGTTTGTGATCGGAGGCTATCTGCTCATCCGCCGTCGCTGGCGGATGATCCTGTTCGGCGCAGCGGGTTCACTATTGTTCGGCGCTCTGACGGTCGCTTTCGTCGGCGCCGCAAATAGTCTCAGCTTCTTACATTCAGCGTTTGCCAC
>DATDGX010000259.1:0-10530 GCA_036521875.1 Binataceae bacterium (SeqCode) | reverse complement strand
CGAGACCAGGATCGGATGGCGCTTGCGCTCGTCCTTGAGCCATCGCGCGAGCTTCGCCAGCGAGGTGGTTTTACCTGAGCCCTGCAGCCCGACCACCATGATCTTGACGGGCGGTTTGACCTTGAGGTCGAGCTCGCGCGCGCTCCCACCCATGACCTGCGCGAGCTCGGTGGCGACGAACTTGATGATGTGCTGCTCGGGGCTTAGCGAGCGCAACACATCCTGACCGAGCGCCTTCTGCTTGACATGCTCGACGAAGTCGCGAACGACCTTGATATTGACGTCGGCCTCGAGCAGGGCCAGGCGAACTTCGCGCAGCGCCTCGTCGATATTTTTCTCGGTGATGCGCCCCTGACCGCGGAGTCTCTTGAAAACGCTTTCGAGTCGGTCGCTGAGCGTATCGAACATAAGCCAAGTCCCGGATACAGGAATTGAGGAGGAAGTTTCGGTTCTCGAAAACGGTTGTTATCCTAGCAAACCGGCAACCTAAGGCGAAGCCTCGCCTTGAGGCCAACTCACAGGCGGCAAATGCTACATTTGTGCTCTGGGGCACACTTCTTGTGGGATGGCGTATAAGCAGCGAAACGCCGCATGCCCGTCAGGCCTGCGGCGCTTTGCCCAGCTCAGATTCCGCTCCGGCGATACGAAATCACTCCGAGGTCTTCCACATATTCTGCCACCACGGCTTCGGCATCGCGCTCGCGCCGAAGCCGGCCTTCTTCATTACAGCGTCGAGGCTCCAGCCGGTCAAGTCGGCGAGCGATTGCGCCTCGAGCGCGTGCCGATGCGGCAAATCGTCGAGATAATTCTTCGCCGCGGAGCAAGCGTCGGGCGACCCGGTCCATTCGTCGCGCAGCACGTAGCGCGCCTGGAAATTCTCCTGGTCCTGGGTCTCCTGAAAAACCAGGTCTTCGGGGAAGGTGTCGGCGGAGTAGCGCACGTGGAGGCGAGTGAGCATCACCGGCATCGACCCGCCGCCCCCCATCATCGGTCCCGGCCTTCGGAAGTAGTTCATGGGCGAGGGCGAGGTCGACGGCGCGTCGCCGTCGAGCCAGAAGACGCCGAGCTGCTTGAGCTCGTCGCTGCTAAGCGGCGGACCGGCGCACGGATCGCACCAGCCCATGTTCCACACGTACTCGGTGAGGACCGCGCGCATCTCATTGCGCTTCACCTGCTCGTCGAACATCGCCTTGTAGAATCCGGGAAAGTCGCTGCGGACGTACTCGGGAATATCCATCCCGGTCGGCAGTTTGACGGTGCGATAGTTGGTGGTCTCGACGCGGCCGTCGCGAGTCAGCATATAGACGATAAGGTCCTGCGGCCCTTGCGCATTAATCATCCCGAGCCGAATCGGAAGCATGAACTTCGGCGACTCGAAGGCGAACTGCAGCGGCCTCAAATAGGTAAGCCCGGTCCGCTGATGCTCGCCGAGATTCACCTTGGCGACGAAGAATTTCATGTCCTGGCGGATGTAAGGCTCGAGCGCGCGCTGCGCGCCGAACGGGATCTTGTAGCCGCTCTGGATTAGCCAAGTCTCCAGCCCCGCGGATTCCTTGGCCGACAGGATCACGATGTCGTATTCGCCGACCGTGTATTGCGCCTCGATCGTTACGCCCAGACTGCTCGCCTCCGGCATCGGCGCCGGCGCCGCCGACCCCGCCGCGAACGACCGCATCGCGAGCGAGGCCATCGGGCGCATAATCTCGCACGGATCAGGATCGTGGTACTCGACCAGGCGCGGCGCACTGTAGGCCTCGAGCTTCTGGAACAGCTCGCGATCGCCAACGTGTACCTGCCCCTTTTGCAGCACCGCCGGCACCGGCACCACGAGCGCGAACTCGGACGGTTCGCCCTGATAATCGTTCATCAGGCTGATAACGGTCTTGTCCTCGAGATGCGTTACCACCACCTGCGAGGCGTGGTTGATAAGGCTCGCGTCAGCCTTGCCAACGTAGAAGCCGCAGAACGCGCGCGCCTCAGGCAGCCTCGAGAGAGCCGCGAACGCGACTATCAGCGCGCACATCAACACCCGCATCATCCGCATGGTTAAGAGTTTCATCACTGCCTCCTCTAGCTTGAAAAACCCATTCGAATTTCGGCGCGGGCCATATCGCGTCCCACAGCGGGACGGCGGCGGCCGCGAAAAACAGCGCCCAGATAAGTCCGTTGAAAGCGTAAAACCGGAACTGCCACTGGTATGCGATCGCGGCGGTCAGCGCCGCGTGCGCGATACGGCCGTAGCGATGATTCGGACCGGTCATCGGATCGGAAATCATGAAGAACGCGAAAAGCAGCAACGCGCCGTTGGTCAGTTGATGGGCCCATACCGCCCATTGCTGGCCGAGCCACAGCACGCGGAGCGCCAGCGCGCCAAGGTAAAAGCCGAGAAAGGTCCAACTGATATCGCCGCGGCGCGCGCGCGAGGTGACCATCGTGCCGAGCGCGATCACCCATCCTGCGATTGCGAGGTCCTGGCCCCATTGTCCCGGCGACACCCACGTGCCCGGTATCGCGAGGAGAGCCAGGATCAGTCCGAAGGTCGCGGGATTAAACAGATGCTTGCCGCGAAACCGGATACACGACTTCGAGCCGATCGCTGCAGCGGCGGCGATCGGATGAGCAAACAGGTTGTCGGCGCGGAGCAACAGCGCGAGGCTCAGCGACGTGATGATCGCGCTGCGATAGGAGCGGCACTTGGGCGGGCTGAAGCGCCACGACAGGCGCTGCGCCAGCAAACCCGCGGCGAAGGTCAGGACGATCTGGACAGTTCGGAGGCTGAAATCGCGGAAGAAGACCCCGGAGGCGAGCAGCACGCCGAGGGCGAAGATTTGGAACAGCCGCGGGTCTGCGAATGCGGCCGCGAGGCGCATTCGTGCGATGTTGCACTTGGTGGTTCGGGGTGCCGCGTCCATCGAGTCGTCGTCCTCGACTCTCTGAACGGGCTCGCCCGAATTCCTTGCAGCTTTTTTTCGGTGCGGTCCGCTACGCTAGAAAAAGGCCGGATTCTACTTGCGGGTCCAGGTCTTGCCGCCATCAGCGGTCGCGAACGCGCTGCCATCCGCGGCATACACCGATGCCGAGTCGGCGCTGTCGGCGCTCACCCGAATCAGATCTAAAGCCGTTGGCGAGGAGGCCGCCGGCGCCCAATGCTCCCCATCGACGGTGCGAACGATCGTGCCGGCACGTCCCACTGCCCAACAGATGGCGGGCGAAGGCGAGCTGCCGGCCAGAAGATCGGCTGGTACGCCGCTTTGCTGCACGTGCCAAGTCCGGCCATGGTCAGACTGTTCAATCAATCCGCGCGCACCCAATCTCCAGAAACCGAGTCCCTGCTGAGAGCTCACGACGATCGATCCCCGGTAGCCGGGGACGTGGACGTCGCTCGCGATGAGACTGCTCGCGCCGGCCCCCGTGGATTCTGCCGTCTGTGCGATCGCGGCGCCGGCCGAAGCTCCGGTGGTCGCGCGTGATGTCATAGCCCCAAACCCGGATCCGGCGCCGGGTGCGGGCGCGGCTTCTGGTGCGGCGGCTGGCGCCGGTGGCGGCGAAGCCGCCATCTGCGCCGCGCCGCTCGCGATGCCGGCGGCGGACTCGCCGCTGCCGACCCCTTCGGCAGCGGGCGCTCCCGATGGCCGCGCGCCTGCGGGCGCGGCCATCGAAAACGCCCGCGACGCGAGTTCGCGCCGGTACGCCGGCGGTGCCGGCGCCGACCCGCCCTCCGCGCCCATCATCGGAGTCGCCGGCGCGATGCTAGCCTGCGGGAGTGACTGCGCCGCTTGCGGCGCAGTCATCCCCGCAGGGCGCTGGTTGGGCATTCCGCCTATCGCGCCCATTGAGCGCGGCGCTGCGGACATCGCCGCGTAGCGAGCCTCGGATTTGGCTGCGAAGCCCCCGCCGGATGTTCCAGCGGATTTAGACTCGGCGGCGGACTTAGTCTCGGTCGCGGCCCTGCTCTCATTGAGCGCGAGTTCGTTGGCCGGCGGTGCCGGCTTGGCCGCGCTCTCCGCCGGCGCGTAATGCTGCGCGCCAACGGAGAACGCGGCAACCTGCTCGACGGGGGCCCCGCCCCCGCCGCGGCGCATCACGCCCACCACCACCACGACAGCGAGCACTGCCGCGATCGCCGGGATTGCGACGCGCCAGGTGGGGCGCCAGCGTGCGGAGGACGGCGCGGTTCCCGCGCCGTCCTCCGCACGCTCTTGCGCCCGCGCCATGGCCGCGAGCGCGAACTGGCAACGCGCGCAAGTCGAGAAGTGAGCCTCGAGGCGATCGCGCTCCGCGCGTCCGATCGATCGATCGTAATACGCGGCGAGCAGTTCGGCTGGCGGACAATTCGCAGTGGTCGCGATCGATTCGGCGCGCTCGGACGCGTCGATGACGCGCCGCCGCAGCGCCGTATCGAACGGATCGCCGCGCTTGTCTCCCTGATTATGGCGATTCAACCTGATGCTCCATCAGTTAGAACGATCCGCGCGCGCCGGTTTGCACGATTTCGGCGGTTCATTCTCAATTCGCCTCCGGCATGGCGCTCATTTCGCCTCTGGCAGCGCGCGCGCGAGGTCGAGCGGCAGGTCCTCGCTCGCATAACCATAACACAGCGCGATTTGCTCGTTGCTGAGCCGATGCTCGTGGCGCAAGGCGCGCTCGACCTTGATCCGGATGTCGCCGCGGATGCGAGTAAGCCGCCGCGACACGGTCGACTCGTGCTCGCCGAGCAGCCGGGCGATTTGGAGCAGCGTCAGTTGCTGGTGGTAGTAGTAGCCGAGCAGCATCCGATCGCGCGGTGGCAACTCGAGCAGCGCCGCGTCGAGCGCCGCGCCCACGATTCCCACATAGCGCGCGCGGTCGAGCGAATCGTCGATCGGCGGTGACATCGGTTCCGGACGATTGTCGAGCGGCTCGAACTTGCGCGCGCCGCGGACGTAGTCGACGTATCGCTGCGCCATCACGGCGCGCAGCCAGGTCGCAAAAGAGCTGCGCCCGTGGAAATAGTCGAGCAGCGATCGGCGCCGGCCGTCGCGCACCTCAAGCCCGTACAAGTCGGCGTAGAGCGTGTCGGCGAGCTCGCGGCCGCGCTCCTCGTCGCCGGCGATCGCGCGCGCGGCCGAGTACAGCGCGGGGCGGTAGCGTGCGATTAAATGCTCCCACGCCGGATCGAGTCCGGCGCGGCATGCGCAGGCGAGAACCAGGTCTTCGGCGTGGAGCGTGTCGAGATAAGATTCGATCGCATCGTCTGCCAATCCGGCCGCTGCGACGCTGCGATGAATCGCGTCGACGATCGCCGCATCATTGCGATCGAGGTTCCATCGCTCGGCATTGCCGCGAGACTTAAGTCGCGCGATCGCCGATGCGTAACGGATGCGGAATTCTTGGGTTGCTTCGATCACGATAGCTCGCGGCGCCGTCCGCAGCGTTTGCCAGCGCATCGGCTGAGCGGCGGCCCGTGAATGAAACAATAGTCCGGCGCGGGCACGGTTTCAGCCGCTCCGGTTCGAACAACCAGATGATGGGATTCCGAAATGATGCGCCCGCGTGCGTCGTTGCGAGCGCGGATTCAGGTCTAGCCGGCTACGCCGGAGAGCATGCTCGCCACCGCCAATGCACCCGCGGTGATCGCGATCGCTATGACGACGAACAGGGCCATCTTCGTCATGCTACTCATCGCCGACCTTCCTCCCGAAGGGTATTGAAATCGCTACCCTTTCCAGATTTAGGTCATTAACCTGACTTATCTCACAAATCAGATATCGCGCCCACAAAACGAATTCAAGGGGTACCGTCGAATGGCGGCTCGGCGGTTAGATCACCGTGCGATCGAGCGAGCGGTATCGATCCCATCGTCGGAGCCTGGGCTGCAGGCTCTGCTGGCGGATTGCGGATATCGCTCGAGGGACCATCACGCTTCTTCAGTCCTTTCCCGCCGTAACGGATCCGCTTCAGGTGTGACAGTTCTCGGCGACGAGTGCCGTTTGGCGCGCCGCTGTCACATCTCAGCTCCAATTTCGTCGTAACCTTTGACTCAACCGTTTTCCGGCAGAAACAGGGCGGCCACCAGCATGAATAAGAACACCGCTATCGAGCCGATCCATTCCCAAAATCCCAGGTGCCACAACCATCGATTTTCTATCGCCCGATAGACCGGGTTCGACCATTGAAAATGAGCGGCAGCCAGCAATCGCAGTACTATGACAAGCAGTGCTGGTGGCACGATCAGACTCCATGCAAGAAAGATCCGAAGCCGTGCATGCCTGTCGTTTGGAGGGACCGCGAGTCCTCGTAGGGCGCACAAGTAGAACGCCAGCATCCCAAGGCCAAGGCAGACGCCTGCGCCCCGCGCGAACATTTCGTGGAGCACAGGCCGCGTCACTATCAGAGCGCCGAGAATCAAGCTGATAGCACCCACACCAAATGCCAGCGCGCCGATCTCCGCCGCTACGGGAGAAATGATCCGCAGCCGCCTTCCGATGTAACCGGCGAAGGGAATGGTCAACAGGCCTGCCATCACCAACCCCACGGAAGCTATCGCGTGAAATTGGGGACTGTTCGCAGGATAGAGAAGTTTCGACATCGAGCTGGTGCGCCAGTCGAATGGACCGGGAACCATCCAGATTGCAAGCGTCAAACTGCCGAAATATGACGCCAGGATAAGTGGGATGAAAATGCGAAGAAGAGTCCGCCGCTTCAGCCTGCCGGTGAAGAAATCGGCCAGATGCGAAATAGCAATGGGCATGCGATTGCGCGGATGACGTTGAGGAACCGTTAGATGGCGAGCGCGGTACAGCGCCGGTTAGAGCGCCGTGCGATCGAGCGAGCGGTACTGGATCGCTTCGCTCACATGATGAGCCTCGATAGCGGCGGCGCCGTCGAGGTCCGCGATAGTGCGGGCGACTTTCAGAATTCGTGTGTAGGCGCGGGCGCTCAGACCGAGGCGGTTTATCGCGAGCTCGAGCAGCCGCTCGCCTGACGCCTCGACCTGGCAATGTGCGCGCAGCTCGCGCGCGCCCATCTGCGCGTTGCAGAAAAACGACATCCCCGCGAACCGCTCGAGCTGACGCGCGCGCGCGTGATTGACCCGCGCACGTATCACGTCGGACATCTCGCCCGAGCTGCGGTCGGTGAGTTCCTTGTACTTCACGCCCGGGACTTCGATGTGGATGTCGATCCGATCGAGCAGCGGCCCCGAGATGCGCGAGCGGTAGCGCTGGATCGCGAGCGGTGAGCAGGTGCATTCGTGCTGCGGGTCGGTGTAGAAGCCGCACGGGCACGGGTTCATCGCCGCGACCAGCATCACGCTCGCCGGAAAGGTGAGCGTGCCCATCACCCGCGAGATGGTGATCTTCGCGTCTTCGAGCGGCTGCCGAAGCACCTCGAGCACGTTTTTCCGGAACTCCGGCAGCTCGTCGAGGAACAGCACGCCGTGATGCGCGAGGCTGACCTCGCCGGGCCGCGGCATCGGGCCGCCTCCGATCAGTCCGGCGTCGGAGATCGTATGATGCGGTGAGCGGAAGGGCCGCGTTGCGATCAGAGCGCGCCCGTCGAGCAGGCCCATCACGCTGTGAACCTTGGTGGTTTCGACCGCCTCCTCGAACGTCATCGACGGCAGGATCGTCGGCAGGCGCTTGGCGAGCATCGTCTTGCCGGAGCCCGGCGGTCCGATCATCAGCACGTTATGACCGCCGGCGGCGGCGACTTCGAGCGCGCGCTTGGCCTGCTCCTGTCCTTTGACTTCGCTGAAATCGACGTCGTAGCGGCCCGCGGAGCCGAACAATTCTTCCAGGTTGGCGACGCTCGGCTCGATCTGACGCAGCCCTTCGAAAAACTCGAATGCCTCGCGCAGGCTCTCGACTCCGAGTACCGCGCATCCCGTGCTGATGACCGACGCCTCGGCGGCGTTCTCGCGCGGCAGCACGACGCCCTCCAGGCCATGGGCGCGCGCGAGGATCGCGGTCGGCAGCGCGCCTTTGATCCCCTTGATACGGCCGTCGAGCGCGAGCTCGCCGAGCACCACGTACTGGCGCAGCCGGTTGCGATCGCGCAGTGTGCCGTTGCCCGCCAGCAGGCCGAGCGCGAGCGGCAGGTCGAAGGCGGAGCCCTCCTTGCGCATATCGGCGGGGGCGAGGTTGATCGTAATCCTGCGATTGGGCCATTCGTAGCCCGAGTTCTTCATCGCGGATTTGACCCGGTCGAGCGACTCGCGCACCGCGCCCTCGGCCAGGCCGACCATCCTGATGTTCGGTGTGCCACCGGCGACGTCGATTTCGACTTCGACCGGAGACGCGTCGACGCCGACGAGAGTCGAGGAGAGCACGCTGGCGAGCAAATAGAACCCCTTTGCCCGCTGCCGGGCCTGCCGGGATGCTAGCGCATTGCGCCCGCGCGCGAATAGGTACCCTCAAATGGCTACGGCCAGACGGCGCCGACTGCGATCAGCTCCTCGCGCTCGGCGCGGCTGAGACCGAGCAGGTCGCCGAGAACGTAGTCGTTGTTCTCGCCGACTTCCGGCGCGATCGTGCGCACCGCTCCGGATCCCGCCGAGAGCCGGAACGGAATTCCGGTTACCTGCGTCGCGACGCCGTCGGGCGTTGAGGTCTTCAATGACGGCCAGAAGCCGCGCGACTGTAGCTGCGGATCGCGAGCGCACAAGTCGATGCCGTTGGAGACCACCCCCGCCGCGATCTGCGCGCGTTGCAGCGCCGCCATCGCATCCTCGGCGCTCCGTTCCGCCGTCCATCGCGAGACCTGTGCGTCCAGCTCGTCGCGATTGCGCATCCGCAGGTACATGGTGCGGAATTTCGGCTCCCTCGCCCACGACGGATCTCCGATCGCCGCGACGAAGCGCTCCCACTCGGCTTGCGAGCGCACCGTTATCGCGACCCATCGATCGTCGTCGTCACCGAGCGCGGCGCACTTGTAAACCCCGTGCGGCGCCGCAGGTCCTTCCTGCGAATTGTACAGCGGCGCCGCCTGCTCGCGTCCGTTGACCGAGATATCGAGCAGCGCCGGTCCGATCACGTTCACCACCGCCTCGAACTGCGAGAGATCGACGAACTGGCCCTCGCCGGTGCGATTGCGATGCCACAGCGCGATCAGCGCCGCCAGCGCGCCAGTGTAGCCGCCGCCCATGTCCGCGTACGAGTAGCCGTAACCCGCCGGCGTGCCGTCCCGCTCCTGCATCAGGGCCGTGTATCCCGACAGCGCCTGCAGCGTCGGCCCGTAGCTCACGTAGCTGGAGCGCGGCCCGGTGTGCCCAAGCCCCGACATGCTGATGCATATGATGTCCGGCTTGACCTCGCGGAGGCTCGCGTAGTCCATCCCCCAGCTTCGCATCACGCGCGCCGAGAAGTTGTCCATCACGAGGTCGCTCTTCGCCGCGAGCTTTCGCGCGAGCGCGACGCCGCGCGCGACGTTCATGTTGATCGCGACCGACAGCTTGTCGCGATGCAGGTCGCATTGCAGTCCGGTCTTGCGGCTCCCGATCGGTGGCGGCACCTTGCGCTCGACCTTCACCACCTCCGCGCCGTGATCGGCCAGGATTCGCGTCGCCACCGGTCCGGCGACCACCCACGTGAAGTCCAGCACGCGCACGCCTTTGAGTGGCAGCTCAGCCATCGTCAGATGATTCCCTCCGCCGCCAGTTCGGCAATTTCGCCGAGCTCCAGTCCGAGCGCGTCGCGCAGAATTTCCCCGCTATGCTCTCCGGTCAGCGGCGGCCGCCGATATGCGCACCACGGCGTGCCGTGGAACACATACGGCGCGCCCGGGTAGCGGAACTTGCGCCCCAGCTCGGGATGCTCGACCTCGACGAAGTAGCCGCGCGCCGCGAGCTGCTCGTCCTCGAACAGCGCCTCGGGCGGCCGCACCGTCGCGTAGGGCAGGCGCAGGAGCTGCGCGCGCTCCAGCAGCTCGTCGCGCGCATAATCCTTCACCCATTCGTCGAGCACGTCGAACACGTGCTCGGCGTTGGCGTAGCGGTTCATCACCTCGGCATACATCGGCTGATCGAGATCCTGGGCCTTGCCGTCGGCCTTCATCCATTCGACGAGCGACGTCCAGTCGCCGAGCGTGCAATGCATGATGTAACCGTCGCGGCATTTGCCGACCCGGAAAAAACGGCTCCAGTGCAACGTTCCGCGCCGCGGTTCCGCGATCTTGCGTTCGAAGTAGCTGCCCGCGACGTGCTCGACAGCGGCCGCCGCCGCTTCCTGCATGCTCAGATCGATCCAGCTCCCCTCCGCGGTGCGATCGCGCGCGAGCAGCGCCGTCATCACGGCAATCGCGCCGTAGTATGACGCGGAGTGATACGCCTGCAGGCCGAGCGGCCGCACTGGTTGGTGGCCGGGGAAACCGTTGACGTAGAGCATCCCGGAGAGCGCGGTCAGCACCGTGTCGTCGGCGACGAAATCGCGATACGGCCCGGTCTGCCCGAACGGCGCTATCGAGCACAGGACCAGCGCGGGGTTCTCGCGATGCATCACCTCCCACGACAGTCCCATCGCGGCAATCGTTCCCGGCGCGAAGCTCTCCACGATC
>DATDGX010000258.1:0-5642 GCA_036521875.1 Binataceae bacterium (SeqCode) | reverse complement strand
CCTGCCCGCCGTTTCGGCGGGCAGGCACTCCCACGCCACCGCGCTCATCTTCGAGCACGGCACGCAGCGACGCAGTCGCGCTCGCGAGTGCGTCGTCTGGATGTAGTCGCCATTGCGCGAGCGCGTGCGCTGCGCTCTGCTCGTAAAGCCTCGCGTCGTCCGCCCGGCCGCGGCGCCGCAGGCCTTTCGCGTAGATCCCGCATTTCTCGGCGAACACCTGCGCCGTCGCCTCGCGTTTCTCGCCGCCGAGCTTCGGGTCGGCAAGCATCTTGGCTAGCGCAAGAATCCGGTACCGATCGATCGCGGTCATCGTCGCCGAAAGTTGATCGGCATGACCTGCGCGCCGAGTCACCAGGTACTCATCGACCAGACCGGCATCGTGGTCAACCAAGATTCGCAGCCACAGATCATAGTCTTCTGCCGCCGCCATCGTTTCGTCGAACCCGCCGAGTGCGCGAAAGAGATCGGTGCGGATCATCACGGCCGAGTTACTGATCAGGCAGGTGCGGAGCGAATCGATATAGATGTCGCCGCCGCGCTTGCGATGGCGCCGGCCGGGATTTACGCGGCCGCCGTTGCGAATCCACAGTTCCTGGGTTTGCGCGATCGCGCAATCAGGATTCGCTCGCATGAAGGCGAGCTGGCGATCGAGCTTCGCCGGCGCCCACAGATCGTCCGAATCGAGAAACGCGATCAGCGGCGCGCGGGCGCGGGCGACGCCGCGGTTTCGCGCCGCCGCGGGGCCGCGATGCTGAATGCGCTCGATTCGAATCAGCGGGAATGGCTCCGCGCGGCCGCTCGCGCGCCCGGCGACGAGACGCGAGAGGTTATCGAAGGTGCCATCGGTTGAGCCGTCGTCGACCACGATCAGTTCGAACAGTTCAAACGGTTCGATCGATTCGGGCGAGACGGCTCGTTGCGCGAGGACCGACGCGACCGCCTCGCATACCATCGCGCGCCGGTCGTGAGTCGGGATGACTACGCTGACCTCTGGTGTCATCGCCATCGACGCTGCGCGCGTTTCATTGCGAGGCGGCGCGGGGGCGAGTTTCAATTCTTGCGAAGGAGAGGATTCGGCGCCGAAGCTGTTCTATCCCCTCGCCACTGGTGGCGGAACATAGAATCGGCTCCGAGCCGAGCGGCGCCAGCCGCTCGAACGCCGCCGCGCGCTCCGCGCGCCGCAGCTTGTCGCACTTGGTAGCCGCGACCAGGACCTCGCGGTCCCGCTCGCGCGTCATCTGCGCCAGCTCGAGCTCTTCCTGCTCAGGGCCGCGCCGCGCATCAACCAGGATAACTATGGCGACGAGATTTTGCCGCCGCATCAGGTACTCGTGCATCATCGCGGCGATGCGCCGCGCTTCCTTGTGCGGAAGCTTCGCATAGCCGTAGCCCGGCAGGTCGGCCAGCGCGAGCGACTCGCCCACCACGAAGTAGTTGAGGCATCGGGTGCGTCCCGGCGTCCTGCTGGTGCGCGCGAGTCCCTTCACTCCGGCGAGCGCGTTGAGCATCGAGCTCTTGCCGACATTCGAGCGCCCGGCGAGAGCGACTTCGCGCCGATCCCATCGCGGGCATTCCGCGAGAGCGAATGCCGAGGCGACGAATTCCGCGGCCAGCTTCGACATAGTCAGTGCGCGCGGCCGCTCACGGAGCCATCTCGATTCGCGGCGGATCTGCGCGGGCCGCATCTGCCGCGAGCGCCGCAGCCTCTTCCACCGGTTGCGCGGGTCGAGCAGAGAGTTCGAGCAGCCGCCCGAGTTGGACGTTGAGCGCGTAACGGAACTCGCGCAGCTTCACGCCGCGATGGCGGTCGGAGTACGGCGCGAGAAACTCAAGGGCGGCGCGCAGATGCAGAATCGCGCTCGAGGTCTCGCCCTGGGTGAGTTTGTGATTGGCGACGGCGGCGCGCAGCAAACCCCGGTAGAAGTCCCAATCGGAAGTATCGTCCTGGAGCGCGTTCATCGCGTCTTCCATTGCCTCGTGCGCTTCGAAGAATTCGCCGCGGTTGAAAAGCTCGACGCCTTTTTCGAAATGCTCGGCGATTTCGCTCATCGCGTCACGCGACGCTCAGGGCTCGTCGCCGTTGTCTTCAGACGGCTCGGCGATCGTGATGTGCAGCGCGTGGTGCAGGCCCTCGAGCTGCGCCACGAATATCCCGCGGATGATCTGCTCGACGACGCCATCGGGTAGCGGTATCGGCTGCCCGAATTTGGTGGTCTGGTGAACCGTCAGCAGCGTGTCGGCCCCGTCGTCGTCGAGCTTGTACTCAGCCTGCGTGTCGAGCGCGGGACTGTCGACGGTGTGATAGGTGATGCGATGTTCTGCGGGCAGGTAGGTGAACTGCAAGCGCATCATAATTGGTTGGCCGCCGGGTCCCGCAAGCTCCATGTCGACGAGCTTGGTGTTGCCCTGCTCGGAGACGACCTTGATGCTCTTGACCTGATCGGAGCGCGATTTTTCGACATCCTTGATCGCGTCGAACACGGCCGGCTCGGTGGCGGGAATCCGCGCCGAGAAGTCGGCGGTCCAGACGTCGCCGGTGTGTACGATTTTCTCACTCAGCAGCCCCGCGGTTCGCGCGCGTCGCGACTCGTGGAAGCGCCATCCGGCATACGCAATCACCACTATTACGACGACTGCGGCTACAACTCTGTAAGTTCTACCCATGGTCGATGATTCGCTTCTCCGGAGCGCGTCTGCGATCGGCCGTCAATTCAACGGCTATAAGTCCCCATCACTTCAGTCTGCGCGATGATGTGTCCCTTCATCGCGGCCTCCAACGCTTCCGCGTCCGCGCCCGTGCCGACGCTAAGCATGGAGTCCAGCGCGAACAAGCTGAAATGATAATGATGCACCTTGCCGGGCGGCGGACACGGACCGAAGTACCCGACGCGGCCAGCGCCATTCATTCCTTGCACGCCGCCGCCTGGCATCTCCGGGACTTTCGGAACGTCTTCGGTCACCTTTGTGACCGATGTGGGAATATTATACGCAACCCAATGAATAAAAGTCCCACCCGGCGCGTCCGGATCGGCAACGATGATGGCGTAGGAGCGCGTCGCAGCCGGCGCCCCGGACCATTCGAGCGCCGGCGAATGATTGGCGCCCGAGCAAGTGAACGTGGCGCCGATCGGACCGTTGGGAGGAAAGGACGAGTTCGTGATCGCGAATTGCGCCTGGGCATTAGCGATCGCCGCGGCGAGGGCCAGTAGGAGCGGGACAGAGGTTATCTTGCGACTAGTCATGAAGAGGCTGCTCTTGAACCGCCTGACTTGGCAGGCCTTTCGTGATGCCCGTATTGTTACGTGTCGGCACGCGTAATCAACCCGCTGCCTGATGTTTTAACTGCCCGCTTAGTTCCCGCAGAAAACCTATAAATGCCTCTTGACCCTCAACGCGGTTTTTGAGAGGTTCTAGTATACTCAAGATGGCCAAGGAAGCGGATGGTCGAATTACGATGCCGAAGCGAACACCCATCGATGCCCGCAAGCGGCGAGTTGGACCCGCCGCGACTGGAGATAACATGGCTAATGAGACCAAGTACAGCTTGCCCAGAGTGATGACCGTCAAGGAGCTTTCAGAATACCTGCGCGTGCATCCCTCTACCATCTACAAGCTACTGCGCCGTGGCGAGCTCCCGGGCTTCCGCATTGGAACCGATTGGCGTTTCAATGCCGAGGTCATCGACCGCTGGTGCCTCGAGCGCAATATGAAAGCCGAAGCCGGTCCGTCGAACCGGAACTGACCGCGCGGCAATAATCTTCGGCCGCTGATTCAAGTCAAGCGGCGGCATTTTCCACGACCTCATTTTCGATCGAGGGGCGAAATTCGTTTCGCCCCTCGTCGCTATTTCGGGGCAAATTTTTCGCGCCGCGCTCAACCGTTGAAATGAATTAGCCGGGAGACTCAGTTCAAGCTCCGAGGCGAATGCCGCCGCGCGTGAGCCGCCCTTGACGAGCGACCCTCTTTAGCCTCAACATACCGCTCGTTCAGTAAAATGATATCACCGTTGAGAAAGCCGGCGACGCGCAGTGCGTCGCCCCCGCACCGGCGCGGTTCTCTCGACCAAGTCCTGATTACCGCCGCGATGGATCTGTTCGCCTCCTATGGCTATCGCGGCACCTCGCTCGCGCGCATCGCGCGCGCGGCCGGCGTCACCAAAGGCGCGCTCTACTGGCATTTCACCGACAAGGAAGACTTCTTCCTCGCGGTGGTCGACAAGGTGCTCGGTGACTGGAGCGCCAACGTCCTGAAGATGCCGCAGGCCGCCTCCCGCGCCGGGTACCGCAGCGAGTTTCTGCACATCTTCGCGAAGAACGCGGAGTTCAATGAGAAGAACCCGTGGGTCACCCGCCTGCTGATGATCATCACGCTCGAGTCGCACAAGATCGGACCGCGCGTGCTGCGCGCGATGCGGCGCGCAAACCTCGGACAGTTCGAGCAGCTCCGCCGGCTCGTCGAGCGCGGCAAGACGCTGGGCGCCTTCGATCGATCGCTCGATGTGCCATGGGCGGCATCGCAGATGTGGACCACCACCATCGGCCTCGCGATGCTGTGGTATCTGCACGGCCCGCGCTTCGATCTGCACCGCGCGCTGCGGCGCCAGGCCAACGAGTTTCTGAAGGACTGGAGCAAGCCGTCAATTATCGCCCCGCCAGTTAAAAACGCGAGACTGGATCACGCCAAACCGGATCACGCGAAATCAATTCAGTAGACGAAATCAAACCAGCCCGGGATCAAAATCGGATCGAGATCAATGGCAGCTGAACGGTGAAAAGCGGCGCCGCGATTCGCGGAGCAGCCAGCAAGCGCGCGGCCCAATTCGCCGCGAGGAGGAACACGAATGGAATTTGCCCTGCAGTATGAAATCCAGCGGAGCCGGCCGCATTACGAAGGATTCATGTACGACATCTACCATCAGGCGACCGAGCAGGTGAAGCTCGCCGACCGGATGGGCTATCACTCAGTGTGGACCGTTGAGCATCACTTCCTCCACGAATGGTCGTACTCGTCGGCGCCAGAGGTCTGGTACGGCGCGCTCAGCCAGGTGACTTCGCAGATCAGGCTCGGCCACGGCGTCTGCCTGCTGCCGATTCCATTCAATCATCCGGCGCGCGTCGCCGAGCGGATCGCGGTGCTCGACATCATGTCCAATGGGCGCGTCGAGTTCGGCAGCGGCCGCTCGATAACCGAGGCTGAGCTCGACGGCTTCCAGGTCAATCCCGAAGACTCCAAACCGATGTGGGAAGAGGCCATCAGGGCGATCCCGAAAATGTGGACCCAGGAGAAATTCTCGTGGGACGGCAAATTCTTCAAGATGCCGGAGCGCGAGGTGATCCCGAAACCGATCCAGAAGCCGCATCCCCCGATGTGGGTCGCGTCAACGCAGCCGACCACCTGGGAAACGGCGGGGCACATGGGAATCGGCGCGCTCGGGTTCGGAATCTCGGAGCCTGGCGTGCTCGACAAGCTGATCGGGATGTACAAGAAGGCGCTCAAGGATTGCGAGCCGGTGGGCTCGTTCATCAACGATCGCACCGCGGCCGCCACCGTATGCATCTGCGCGCCGACGCGCGAGGAAGCGATGCAGTACGGCAAGGACGCTATCGATTTCACCACTCGCAAGGGCGCGGAACTGTTCACCC
>DATDGX010000257.1:0-10169 GCA_036521875.1 Binataceae bacterium (SeqCode) | reverse complement strand
ACTCTCACGTTGCAGCACTGTCTACGATTGTCGCTCGCGGTGCATTCGGCTAAAGCTGTTGATAACTGTTAGTTCAAGGAGGAAGACTCGTGGACGGATTGTGGTCTGTTGCTTTTTCGACCAGCCAAGGTGCTAACTACGGGGTCGCTGTCTTCATCGGAGACCAGATCTTTGGCGGAGATTCAGCATTCTATTGGACAGGAACCATTAAAACCCAGGCAGGAAAGATCGAGGCCAAACTCGAAGGGCACAGTCACTCAGGTCATCCGGTCCCGTCGGTTTTGGGTCCCTCGGTCGCCCAGTTCTCGCTAGACCTTTCCGGACCAGCTCCGACCGCGCCGCCAGTGGGAGCGTCTTTCACTGCATCGGGCTCAGGAGTTCAGGCCAGGCTCACGAGGCGAGCTTGAGGGGCGACGTTCTGGTGACAATGTTTCTTTCACGGCGACTTGGTCGCCTTCTCGGCGGGAGCCGGCCGTCCGATTTTTTGGCGCGCCCCAACGAAGGCGTTGCGGCGTCGCATCGATGGTGCCGCCGCGGCCGCATCGCGTCCCGTCCGCCGTTTCTCCGAGCTACAAAACGCGAAGTGGGCGACTAGGACTCTAGCAACTAGGGTTTAGTTTGAGTGGCGCTCGCAGGTTTGCTCGGAGCTTCTATTGCCGAGCTAAGCCGGTTGCCCTCAAAGACCTTGAGATAGCGATTTTGTCGGCAATCTGCCTCATACATACAGGCGAGCAGACGGAAGAGCTTCCAAAGTTCGCTTTCTGGCGGCAGATATTCGACCTTCAATCCCAGCTTTACCGCTTCTTTATGATCGATTACTGAACCGTGAGAAAAGTATGTTTCACGCGTGAGTAGCTTCTTGATCAATTCTTCAATTTCGGCGTCCGATGCTCCCTTCTTCATACCATTCTCAAGGAGGCGCTTCGCTAGCTTCTTGGTCTGTTCAATTGCGAATTTCGCGAGATGATGAACCATGAAATTTTGAGCCGCAAACGCAGGCATGGCGAGAATCGTCGAGGGGATCAGGCTACCGGAAATATTTAGCTGTGGCTCGATCGGTCCAAGCTCAGACGAAGCTCCCAAGACTATTGATTTGCCGGCAAGACAAATGACCGTGCCGTTGCTCTTAGCGGCCCCGGCAACGACTACCCGAAGGTCTGGAGCCATGTTTTCAAGAATCGATACAATCTGCTCCGCTGTATCCGTGTAACCGCCGATGGTCTCCAGCAGGAGATCAACTGCTTGTCCCTTTGTATCTTCCAGCACTTCGACGAAATAAGTAGGATCGGTAGCGTCGAGCTGAGCATTCTCAGAGCGGTTCGCGAAATAGACAATCAGCCGCCGTTTCGTCACGGCTTCGATGTCACGGATTAGCAGTTGTCGGAGGTAGCGATCTTTCTGCTGTGCCCAAAAGAGTGGGGATTGCACCGGAGGAGCGGTTCCTCTGGGAAACGGCTCCAAGTTCGGCGCAGGGACCCCGCTGTCCTCCCCCTTGGTCTCGCTCACTCTTCTGGTTTCTTAGCGGTTATGCGCTCAGCCAATTCCCTGATCAGCCGTTGCACAGCGCCGTAGTCAGTTTCCCGTTGCGGCTCGATTCGAAAAACGTAGGAGTTTACCGGCTCGCCCACCGAGCGCGGATTGAAAAAAACAAGTGCGTTTTTATCCTTCTCGTCCATCGCTCGTCCTCCTCCACCAGAAGCTGCTGTGCCAAGAGGTGTAACAATAGTATTTACACCATTTCAAGTGCCCGTCGAGCAGCCAATGTTACAATTCTCATTTCAATGTCACTTTAGCGACATTTACGGCCGTTTTCCCGCCCGCTCCCCCCACCGGTTAGACCGACGGAGCGGCATTTACCCAGTTTCAGGCGTCAGGCGCCGCAATGGCGACAATTGTTTTCTCTAGTCGCGGACGGGTTTGAGGCTCCAGAAGTTCCAGTAGCGCGTAGCGCGCATATTAGTTCACCGGGAAGCGCGAAACCCGGGTGGGTTTCGCAAATTCGTTCTGTTCGCTGACGACTCTGAAAAAAGACTCAGTTGCGTCCCCACGGATCTTCTGGAATGGGCGCTTTGAATGCCCAGGTGTAGGAGCCTTGTCGGCGCATCGGATCGCCCCCACGCTCCACCTGCGGCCGCAGGTAGCGTTCAACGCGCGCGCGCTCCTCGTCGCTGAAAATCTCCTGCATGATTTCAGCCATCGAGGGAACCAGCGGATTGGCGACCATATTCAGCATCGTTTCCCATCTCATCGGCGGCCTTGGACCGGCGTCCAAATCGAACTCAGTATGCACACCCGCGAATCCCGCTTCGATGCACCATCGGAGCAGATCCCGCTCGTTGAAATTCACCATCGCCTCGTTCACGTGGAGATGCTCTTCGAAGTATTTGAGAAGGCGCTTCATGAGCTCGTCGGCTTGTTCTCGCTCTGCGCCCGGCGCACCCCAGGCCATCCGCTGCCAGAACGCGCTGTCCTCTTTCATCCTGCGGTCATCGATCGGCTCGAACAACGCGGTGCGCGCGCCTGGCTTGAGTACGCGAAAGAACTCCTTGAACGCCGAGAGTTTGTCATCGACATAGATCAGCACCGAGCGGGTCGTGACGAGATCGACTGACTCGCTTTCGATCGCGCTCAGATCATCCGCCCTGGCTTTGATGAATGTGCAGCGGCTGAGCACGCCCAATTGGTCCGCGACCTCTCGGGCACGGTCCAGCAAAGGTTCCGAGACATCTGAGATGATGACGCGGCCGGTAGGGCCGACCCGCTCCACCGCTCCAAAGGCGATCAGTCCGTCGCCTGCGCCGACATCAAGCACCGTCTTGCCGTCCGCGAGTCCGCCCTTATCGAGCAATCGATCGCGAACCTTGGTAAGAAAGTTGAGCGCGCCCGCGGCAGCTTTCTCGTCGCCGCCGAAACGCGTCTCGAGGAGCCATCGCGACCACTTGTCATGTTCAGGCATTTCTCAGCCTCGGCAGCGAGGTTATGTCCGATCAAAAGTTCTGACAGCGCGAAGCGCGCACCTTAGCCGATAGGGAAGCGCGAAACCCGGGTGGGTTTCGCCAGGCTTGGATCAAGTCGTATACGCTGCCGCGTCGCTATGCCGACGATCTCGCATCACCTGGTCATCCACGCCACGGATTACCCCATCGATCGTGGATTGCTACCTCGCTCAGTGGTTTGCGGCGGATGGGGCCGAACTTGTCGCGCGGGTATCCGATCGGCAGCAGTGCAAAAGTATCTACCTCGTCGGGAATTCCCAGCGCTGCTTTGAGTTCGCTTTCGAACAGCAGGTGATTGGTCGTGAGCACCGTGCCGAGGCCTAGCGCGCGGCACGCGAGGATCACGTTCTGCACTGCCGGATAGATGCTGCCGAGGGTGGTACAAATCGCCTGGCGCAGCGCGGGCTCGGCGAGGTTTGCGACGCCGGGACGCGGACCGCGGCTCCGGCCACAGACCACAAGCAGCACCGGCGCTTCGTGCATGTGCTCATGCAGGTAGAATCCCGCGGTCTTGAGATGACTATCCTCCTTCTCCGTCATGTGTTCCGGGCGCGGACGGTTTTCGTAGAAGGGACGCACGAGCAGCGAGGCTTTCAAGTAGACCGCGGCGACGCGCCGGCGCTGCTCGGGGTCGGTGACGACGACGAAATACCAATCCTGCGAGTTGCCGCCGGAGGGCGCGCAGGTCGCGGCCTCGAGAATCATCGTGATCAATTCGGGCGGCACCGGATCGGGTTTGAATCTGCGCAGCGCACGCGCGGTGTGAATCGCCTCGAATAATCCGAGTTCCGCCATAGCTGACTCCATTTTCGACGAATGCGGGCAAGGCCTCTTAGACGCCTACGACTACTACCTTGCCGCGTGTGTTAGTTGTCCTTCGAGTTCGTCGACTGACTTCGATACGAACATCACATCCCAGCATATTGAGGAAGCGGAGCAGCCGGTCGCTGGTAAACCCCGAGATACGGCCTCTAACTAATTTGGATACTTTGGACTGATCGACGCCGAGAATCTCCGCGACCCGGTTCTGGCGGAGCCCTTTTCTGCGGATGAGCTCGGCGATTTCTTTCGCCAGTTTTGCTCTCAACAGCGATCCTTCCGGATCACGGACGCCGATGTCCGCAAAGACATTCTCGCTCCCTTCTGTGTAAACAATGTCTTCGCTCATGATCTCACCTCTTTCGTCGTCCGTTCTTCCAATTTCCTGGCCTGTTCCAGCCGTTCCTTGATCAAATTGACGTCGTGCTTCGGCGTTTCGCTTCCCTTCTTTGATTTCTTTTGGAAGCAATGAAGAACGTAGATTCTCTCTTTGAACCGAACCGTATAGACCGCCCGGTATGTGTCACCGACGAAATTCTCTACGACCTCGAGAACACTAGCGCCACCGAAGCCATGTATAGGCTTTGCGTCGACGTGTTTGTGGCCTCTTTGAGCCCACATCAGAGCGGCGCCAACGTCATCTTTGACCTCCTCCGGAAAACCACGAAGTCGCTCGAGGGCTATCTCCCAGCCATCTAACTGGCTTCAGCGATTTGACCATCGCCCCCCCCTTACGATCCCACCGCTTTTGTCGCCAATCGGATTTTAGGCCAAATTTGGCAAGAGCGGAAGAAGCCCTCGCAACCGGGACTCGGGTGCAGGGGCTGGCACCTGGCTTGGGTCGTTGTGCGATTGCCGCTATGATCGATGCTTCGGGCCACCGGCCTCAACTCTAATGATCGCGATCGTCGACTACCGTGCCGGAAATCTTGCGAGCGTCGCGCGCGCGCTCGAGTATTTGGGCCATCGATGCGAAATCACCGACCGCGCCGAGCGTATCCGCGCCGCCGAGCGCGTGATTCTGCCCGGCGTCGGCGCGGCCGGCGCCACCATGGAAAACCTGCGCGCGCTCAATCTCGTCGACGTGCTCCGCGATGACGTCGCGGCCGCTGGCAAGCCGTTTCTCGGCATCTGCATCGGCATCCAGGTGCTGCTCGATCGGAGCGAGGAAGACGACGCCGCGTGCCTCGGGATCGTGCCCGGACGCGTGACTCGTTATCCGCGCTCGGTCGACGGCCGCCCGCTCAAGGTGCCGCAAATCGGATGGAACCGGGTGCGGCAGACGCGCGCGCATCCGGTGTTCAACGGCGTGCCCGACAACACCCATTTCTATTTCGTGAATTCGTACTACCCGATTCCCGCCGATCCCAAAGTCGCGATCGCGACTTCCGACTACGGCGTCGAGTTCGTCGCCGCGATCGCGCGCGACAACGTGCTCGCCACCCAGTTCCATCTGGAAAAAAGCGGCGCCGCCGGGCTCAAGCTGCTCGACAATTTCTGCCGCCTCAAGATGTGAGCGATGCTCGCCAAGCGAATCATCCCGTGCCTCGACGTGCGTGATAGCAAAGTCACCAAGGGCGTGCAGTTCGTCGAGAATATCGATGTCGGCGATCCGGTCGCGATGGCGCGGTACTACTACGCGCAGGGCGCCGACGAGATCGTGTTCTACGACATCACGGCGTCGAGTGAGCGGCGCGCGATAATGCTCGAAGTGGTGCGCGCGGTGGCGCGCGAAATTTTTATTCCGTTCAGCGTCGGCGGCGGGCTGCGCACGCTCGAAGACATGCGCGCGGTGCTGCTCGCGGGCGCGGAGAAAGTCTCGATCGATTCGGGCGCGGTGCGTAATCCAAAGCTCATCTCGGAGGGCGCGCGCGCATTCGGCAGCCAATGCGTGGTGCTCTCGATGCAGCTCAAGCAGGTTGGCGCGCGGCGCGAAATTCCCTCGGGCTACGAAGTCGTGATCGACGGCGGCCGCGTCTTCACCGGACGCGATGCGCTGGAATGGTCGCGCGAGGGCGAGCTGCTCGGCGCCGGCGAGCTGTGTATCAACTCGATCGATCGCGACGGCACCAGGCTCGGCTACGATCTCGAGATCACGCGGCGCATCAGCGAAGCGGTGTCGATTCCGGTCATCGCGTCGGGCGGGGCCGGCGAGCCCGAGCATCTGCGCGACGCGTTTACCCGCGGCGCCGCCGATGCCGCGATCGTCGCGTCAATCGTGCACTACGGCCAGTACCCGATTCCCGAGCTCAAGCGCTACCTGCGCAACTCCGGCGTCGAAGTGCGCGAGGCGGTCACGCTCGACGGAGGCGGCCCGTGAAGATCGCGTTCGTGGTCTCGGAGTTCAACTCCGAGGTGACCGGCCCGATGGAGGAGACCGCGCGCCGGCACGCGAAATCGCTCGGCGTCGAAGTGAGCCGCACTATCCACGTCCCCGGCGTGTTCGACATGCCGCCGATCGTCAAGCGGCTGCTCAAGCGCGCGGACGTCGACGGCGTCGTGATGATCGGCGCCGTGATCACCGGCGAGACGCATCACGACGAAGTGATCACGCACGCGATCGCGCACGTCAGCACGATGCTCGCGGCCGAGTTCGAAAAGCCGGTCGGATTCTCGATCACCGGTCCGGGGATGACCGACGCGCAGGCGGTGGGTCGAATCGAGAACGCGACCCGCGGCGTCGACGCGGTGGTGCGCGTCGCGCGCGAGCTCGAGAAACTCGGCAAGGGCTGACGCAGGGGCTGACCCTGGCCTGCTGTTGAGAGTCCGCGCTGAGCGGCGTTGAGAGTCTGCGTCCGACTTCCTATACTCAGGATCCGGTTTGGCTGGTGGTGAAGATGGTGGCAGAGGCGGGGCGGATCGAAACATTCTCAACGCGCACGGCCGCAAGAATTCTTGCGGTGTCTCCCGAGCGAATCCGCTACTGGGTGCGGCATCGGCTGATCAGCCCGACCGCGACGCGCGGCCGCAACTACCGCTTCGCGTTCAACGATCTGCTCGTGATGCGGCTAGCGAAGGACCTGCTGCAGTCGCGCCGCCATCTGGAACCGATCCAGCGATGCATCGTCAAGGTGCGCGAATTTTTCGACGGCGAGCGGCCGGTCACCGCGCTCAAGCTGGTCAACGACGAGGGCCGTATCGTGGTGCGCGACGGCGCGGTTTTGTTCGAGGCCGAGACGGGACAGTTGCTGTTCGATTTTGCGCGCGACCGCGAGCCGGGCAAAGTCGAGGAGTCGTTCGGACCCGCGCGCGTGCGCGAGCGCTTCGAAGAGGCGCGCCGGATGGCCGAGCAGGATCCGCTCAAGGCGCTCACCGTTTACAGCGAGCTGGTCGGACGCGAGCCCGCCAACTTCGAGGCGCATCTGCGCCTGGCCACGCTGCTCGAGCGCGAAGGCGACCTGGGCGGCGCGCTGCGTCATCTGCTGGGGGCAGGAGCGATCGCGCCCGCCAACGCCGAGGTCCATCTCAAGCTCGGACTGCTCTACCGCAAGCGCGAGGAGAGCCAGAAGGCGCTCAAGAGCTTTCTGCGCGCACTCGAATGCGATCCCGCCTCAGTCGAGTCGCATCGCAACGCCGCCGAGCTGTACGACGCGATGGGCCGCCGGCGCGACGCGCAAAAACACATGGGCGCAATTCACCGGCTGATCAAAGGCGAGTGACGCTGGACGCCCGCGGTACGCGGCGCGTTAGTTGTATCGACGCGATGCGCGGCGATAAGCTCATCGACGATGCCACCGCGCGACACTCTCAAGCGTATCGATATTTTGCGCCACGAACTGAAGGCGCTGCGTTTCATCCTGGATAATTTCCACGGCGGCAAGCTCGATCGCGCGGCGCTGCCGCCGCGCGACGACTTCCAGTCCGAACAGGGCCGCATGCTCTACGACGTGATCACCGTCGCGCCGACGCGCGCCGGCGCCGAGCAGCGGATCGCGGAGCTCGAACTCGACGACGTCGATATCGAATCGTTCCTGCGCCTGACCGGCGAGCACTACTACGCGTATCCGTCGCTGGTGCGCGAGCGCGCCGAGGCGATCCGCGCGGGACGGCTCAGAGTCGAAAGCGCGTGAGCGGCGTCGATTACAAGGAACTTCATTTCCTGCTCGACAGTTCGGGCGCGCTGATCGTTTACCAGGAAAAAAAAGCGTCGTGGGCGGGCGTGCTCGCGTTCTCGAGCGAGGACAAGGCGCGCAAGTTCGGCCGCCTGAGTAATCTCGACATCAAGGAAATCGGCGCGCTCTCGACTTCCGATCCCGAAGCGGTCGCGCAACTGGTCAGCGCCGTGAAGCGCCTCGCGGTGCGCAACCTGCTGCTCGATCTCGACTATGTGACCGGGCACTGCATCCAGGTCGAGTTCGAGGGCGACGGCTTGGGCAAGTCGGCCGAGCGCCAGTTCACGCCCGAGCACAGTCCAGCCCGGGCATAGCCGGTCTAAACCTGTGCGGCGCGCGCGGGAGCCAATGACAGTCACGTTGCAAGATATCGAGGCGGCGCGCGAGCGCCTCTGGCATGTCATCAAACCGACGCCGCTGATGGCGAGCGCGACGCTCGCGGCGATGCTCGACACCGACGTTCGCCTCAAGCCGGAGAACCTGCAAAAGACCGGCTCGTTCAAGATTCGCGGCGCTTACAATCGCATCGCGGCGATGTCCCCGGATGAAAAAGCGCGCGGCGTGATCGCGGCGTCCGCAGGCAACCATGGACAAGCGCTTGCGTATGCGGCCTCGCACGCGGGCGTGAAGGCGACCATCGTGATGCCGACGACTGCGGTGACCGCGAAGATCGACGCGACCCGTAGCTATGGGCAGAGCGTGGTGCTCGAAGGCGTCGACTACCAGGAGGCGCGCCGCGCCGCCGAGGAGATTAGGCTGCGGACCGGCGCGATTTTCGTCGACGCGTACGACGATCCGTTCGTGATCGCGGGGCAGGGCACGATCGGACTCGAGATCGCCGATGAATTCTCACCGGAGCTCGTGATGGTGCCGGTCGGCGGCGGCGGACTGATCGCGGGCGTCGCGGCCGCGCTTGCGGCGAGCGCGCCGGGCGCCGAAGTTATCGGCGTCGAGGCAGCCGGCTCGCCGCAATTGAGCGTGAGCCTCGCCGCGGGAGCGCCCACGTCGGTCGTGCGTCCGGTCGACACGATTGCCGACGGCCTCGCGACCGGGCGCATCGGCGCGCTCCCGTTCGAGATGATTCGCAAGCGCGTGAAGCGAGTCGTCACCGTCGATGATTTCGAAATCGGCGCAGCAGTGCTGCTGATGCTCGAGCGGCTCAAGCTGCTCGCGGAGGGTGCCGGGGCAATCGCGCTCGCGGGCGCGGTCAAGCTCAAGGACCAGCTTAAGGGCAAGCGCGTGGTGCTGGTGGTGAGCGGCGGAAATATCGACATCAACCTGCTCGATCGGATCATCGGTCACGGACTGGTGAAAGTCGGGCGCCTGTACCGGCTCTCGGTGGATTTGCGCGACCGGCCGGGCGAGCTCGGCAAGCTGCTGTCCGTGGTCAGCGAGACCGGCGCGAACGTTCGCGCGATCGATCACGATCGAACCTGGCGCGACGTCGCGATCGGCGGTGCGCGCGTGATGCTGGAGCTGGAGACGCGGAGCCCCGAGCATATCGAGGCGATTCGCGCGCATCTCGCGCGTGCGGGCTACTCAATTACCGAAGACGGTCAGAGCCAGATCAGATAGATCAGGTGAACATCGCGGCGAGGCCCTTGGGACGCACCAGCTTGCCCGCGGGCTTCATCCGGTTCGCCAGGTCCTCGAGCCCTTCATTGAAGGCATCCATCTCGGCCGCCTGACGGGCCTCGAACGCGGCGGCCTCGCGCGCGCGGCGGCGCTCGAAGGCCTCGCGCTCGGCGCGGCGCCGATCATAGAAATTTTCGAAGGTCTCCTTGACGGTCCGATACAGCACCGAATTCGGCACGAACGAACCCGAGCACGACGGACAATAGAAAACCACGCCGGCCTGGAAGAGGCGGAACGGAACCGTGTAGCGCTGGTGGCAGTCCTTGCAGATGATCGGCACTTCCCACGAATTGGGATTTGCGTCGGCGGGCAACGCTGCTGCCGATGCGGGCGCGGCCGCTGCTGGAGCCGGGGCAGCGGGTGCCGGCTTCGGGGCGGTGGGCGCAGGCGCGGCTGCAGATTTCGCGGCACCGTTGGCGGCCGCGGCTGCCGGCTTCGCGGCGGCGCTCGCAACTGCAGGCGCAGTGGCGCCGGCTTCGGCAGGGGCGGCGGCGCCGTCCTTGCGGAAGCGCGACGGCGCATCGTCGGGGAACGCCTCGTCAGGATGCAGCACGCGCGCTCGCGCGAGCAGCGTCGCCTCGGACTCGAGGTTGGCAGGATCGGGAAT
>DATDGX010000256.1:0-4431 GCA_036521875.1 Binataceae bacterium (SeqCode) | reverse complement strand
ATAGATTCCCGTCGGGGCCTGCCGTGATGAAGCTGGCGACGGTGCCTTCAGGCGTCGGAATCGCGGTGAAATCGCCGTTGGGCGAAACCCGATAGATGAACGGCTCGCGAGTAATGGTGACCCAGAGGCTCTTGTCGGCGGTCGCGATTCCGAAGGGCGCACCGGTGGTTGAGTTGGCCTTGTCGGCACCCTCCGCCGGCGGCGCTATCGGCGGCAGCGGGAATTCGGTTATCGCGCCGGAAGGGGTTACCCGCGCTATCTGATGCGCCTTGAGCTCGGTGAACCACACGTTGCCGTCGGGTCCCGCGCTGAGCGTATTTGGATGAGCGTCGGGAGTCGGCAATTCGAACTCGGTTACCACTCCGCTGGGAGTGACTCTGCCGATCCGGTTGCCGGTATTTTCCGCGAACCAGAGATTACCGTCGGGACCGGCGACGATTCCGGCCGGGCTCACGCCGTTGCGGATCGGAATTTCGACGAGCTGAACGGTGTGAGGATTGAGCTTGCCGATTCGGTCGGCGGAATGTTCCGTGAACCAGATATTTCCGTCCGGCCCCGTGGTGATGCCGGCCGGACCGCTTCCGGCGTGGGGCAGGTTCACGTAGCCGAGCTTTTCGTTGGTGTCGAGGCGCCCGATCCGGTTTCCGCCGCCGTCAGTAAACCAGATTGCGCCGTCGGGTCCGGCGGTCAGCCGCTCGGCGAAGGTCTCGGGTGCGACCTGGAACATCGCGATCGCGCCGTAGGGCGTGATGCGTCCGATCTGATCGCCCTGGTACTCGGTGAACCACAGGTTGCCGTCGAGCCCGGATGTGATCGCGTAGGGCGACTTATGTCCGAGCGCTGCGACCGAGGTCTTTGGTATTTCGGCGGTCTTGCTGCCGGGACGCGGCGGCTTGGTGGTCGCGCATCCCTGCAGCGGAAGCGCGAGCAAGACCAGCGCTGCGATCGCGAGGGTCGAGGTCAGCCATCTTTGATTGCGATCGCATCGCAGATGAGATGTCGCGGCGTTCACGGTTTCGATTCCGATACTACGTGACAACGCGGGCCGGGACCGCGCGCGCGCCCTCGTCCGCGCCGGTTTGCTGTTCGTGGTAGAGAGCGTCCGCATTGACCTGCCACAGATCATAAGACCCGCCCATGATGTTACGAGCCGCCATCAGCCCGGTCATCATCGCGTGATCCTGGTTATTGTACTTGTGCATCCCATTGCGGCCCGCCAACTGGAGATTCGGCATCTCGCGGTCGATAAACTCGCGCACCACATTCACCGCGCCGACATAGTCGCCGTCGTACACCGGATACGCGGCGCGCTGCCGGACCACGGCACCGTCGACGACTTTCGCTTCGTCGCCCAGGCCGAGCGCGGCCAGCTCGCGGGATGCCATCGCGATCAGCGTCGCGTCGGGCGCGCTCCACCAATCACCAGTGGCGAAGCAGAAATATTCGAAACCGAGCACGGTATAGCGCGGATCGGGGACCATCGCGGGACTCCAGTTCTTGAAGTTCTGGATGCGCCCCACACTGACGCCGGGCGCGTGGATGTAGATCCAGTTATCGGGAAAAAGGTCGGCCTGATCGATGATGAGCGCGACCGTGATGAAGTCGCGATAGCGGAGGCTCCGCGCCGCAGCGACGACTTCATCGGGCGCCGCCGGCTCGAGCGCTTGAATCAACTCCCGGATCGGCATCGTGGAAATGAAGTGCGCGGCTGCGTAGGTGCGCGAGCCGTCAACGCTCGAAGTCGTGACTGACGTCACGCGGCCGGGCTCCCGCCGAATCGAGGTCACCCGTTCGCCCATCTGTATCGCGACGCCGGCGCGCAACAGCTTCGCGGTCAGCGTCTGCCACATTTCGCCGGGGCCGTGCACCGGATAGCGAAAATGATCGATGAGCGTCTTGATGACCGGTCCGCCCTTGCGCGAACCGAGTCCGATTGCCCGCAGGATCAGCGCCCGCATCGAGAGGTCCTTGATGCGTTGCGCGGCGAAGTCGGCGCTGATCTCGCTGCAGGGAATCCCCCACACTTTCTCGGTGTAGCTGCGGAAGAACATCTCATAGAGCCGGCGCCCGAAGGCGTTGGTGACCCAGTCCTCGAAGGTTTTGATTTCGTGCCGCGGCTTCACGCGCGCGGCCAGGTAGCTCATCACGCACGCGGCCGACTCGATGATGCCGAGGTTGGCGAGGACGTCGCGGGTCTCCAGCGGGTACTTGAAAAAGCGGCCGCGGTAGAAAATCCGCGACAACCGGTCGCGAGTCAGCATCCGGTCGCCGAGAATTTCGGTCCACAGCTTTTCGATCTCGTCGTTCTTGGAGAAAAACCGGTGACCGCCGATGTCGAACCGATAACCTTTGTAGTTGATTGTGCGCGCGATTCCGCCGACGTGCTCGGGGTCCTGCTCGAGGACGGTGGCGCGCCGGCCCGAGCGCGAGAGTTCGTAAGCCGCGGTGAGGCCCGCCGGACCTGCGCCAACGATAACCGTTGCGCCGGATTCACCAGCCGAGCCGCCAGGACTCCGATAGCCATTGCCCATTGAATTAAGTTTGTGCGCCGATTCGGCCGCGCCGGCGCATCGCGCCCACGCCCCCAGCCCTCAACGGGTCTTACTTCACGATTCCATCGGCATGCATCCGCGAAATGTCCGCCGCCGCAAATCCGAAGTCGCGCAGGATGTCGTCAGTCTGCTCGCCGAGCAGTGGAGCGTGGCGGTACAGCTCCGGCTCGGTCTCCGAGAATCGCGCCGGCGAGCGCACTGCGCGCACGCGGCCTGCGTTCGGATGCTCGTACTCGAGGAAGGTTTCGTTTTCGGTGAACTGCGGATCGGTCCAGATCGAATCGTAATCGTTGACTGGGCCGCAGGGCACGTCGGCAGCCTCGATCCGCTCGAGCCAGTAGGCGGACGGGCGGGTCGGGAACAGCGCGATGAGGTTGCGCGCTGCGCGGCGTACGCGCTCAGGGCGCGGCTCGTCACCGGCGAACCATTCGGGATGACCGACCGCGTCGAGAATCGCCGCCCAATGCTTGTCGGTGAGGGGCGCGATGGCGATGAATCCGTCTGCGGTCTGATACGGCTCGGCGGTCCCCATCGTGGGCGGGACGCCGGGCTTGTGCGGCAGGTAGGTGTGCTTGGTTGCGGTATCGGGCATCAGGTAATACGCGACCGCGTCGATCATCGCGAGCTTGATATGCTGGCCGCGGCCCTCGTGCGCCTCGTTGAGCGCCGCGAGAATCGAAATTGCCGCCGTCATCGCGGTTACCTTGTCGGCGATGATGTTCTTGACCGCGCGCGGGCGGCCCTGGGTGCGCTGCGAAATCATGACCCCGGCGTGCGCCTGAATGATAGGATCGTAAGCCGGCTTGTTGGTGAGCGGCCCGCTGAACCCGTAGCCGGCAATCGAGCAGTAGACGATTTTTGGATTGCGCGCGCTGACCGCCTCGTAGCCGACGCCGAGCCGCTCGACCACGCCGGGGCGCACGTTCTGCACCACGACGTGTGACTGCTCTGCCATCTTGAGAAACACCTCAGCGGCGCCGGGACGCTTGAGGTCGAGCACCATCGCGCGCTTGTTACGATTCCAGTTGAGGATTCCGACGTGCATGCCGCCGCGCACCACCCCGCCGGCGTCCATCCGCGACACGTCGCCCTCGGGCGGCTCGATTTTGATCACGTCGGCGCCGAGGTCGGCGAGCATCATGGTGCAGAATGGTCCGGAGACCACCATGCTGAGATCAAGGACTCGAATACCCTTAAGTGGACCCATCAGATTCGCTCTCCCACCTCGTGCTTATAGACCAACGCGCGCTCGCGCGACAGGATACCTTCAAATTGAAATGGCGCCGAATTGAAAGAACCGCGCTTGATCGATAATACAGGAAAGCGGCCCGACTTGTGTTGCCGCTTCGCAAGCTGAATCAGCAGCGATGGGTGCGCGACGCGAGCGCGCGAAGCTTTTCGACGCGCGCGCGAATCGGCGGGCTTTCGCGCATCCGCTCGATGGTGAGCGGCAATCGCCACGTCCAGTTGAAATCGCCGACCGTTCCGGGCCGGTTGATTCGCGCCCTCCAGCCGAACAAGTCCTGAAACGGCATGATCACCAACCGCGACGGCGCCGCGTACAGCGCTTCGAGAATCGCGTCGAGCGCGTCCGCGTCAAGCAACTGGCGCGGACTGACCCGCGTCCCAGTTCCAAGCGCGGCGAGCAGGCGCGCGCGTTCCCGTTCGGTCTGTTCGCGCCACCAGGCTGTCAACGCTTCAGTGTCGTGAGTGCCAGTGGTCGCGAGCGACAGTTCAGGATACGCAGCGGGGCTGATGTAACTCTCGTTGGGCTGGTCCCAATTTTTCCGCTCCCACTGCAACACCTTGTAGCCTGGCACGCCCATCGCGGTGAGCGATTCGCGCACCCAGGGCGGCACCGTGCCGAGGTCCTCCGCGA
>DATDGX010000255.1:0-38216 GCA_036521875.1 Binataceae bacterium (SeqCode) | reverse complement strand
ATCGAAAATAGTCGCATAGTTGTCCGACGTGGGAAGGACCTTTCTGCGCCTGGGGTTTGACGAGATATGCTTCTGCGGGTCGACCAGCGTTCAGATCATGAGACGTATGCGAGCTTTGATCAGCGATCTGATTGCGGCGCTGCCGCCAGAGCGCCATCCCGCGCTCGAACATCATCGGGAACGGCTGAACGCCACTATTGCTCCTAGTGGCGGAGCGCTCCTCAGATCGCAGAATCCCAACGACATATCACTCACTAGTTTTGCTCACCGATGCGTCCTTCATCAGCGCTTCTAGTCGCTTCAGCAAAAGTTTGCCAGATTGCAAGGCGTCACCAATGTCGGTTCCGGCGTTTTCCTTGCCTCCGAATGAATGATGAATAAACTTCACTCGATCTTTGTTGAATGCCTTCAGGTCCCGCAACACACTCTCGCGTTGGTCAAAGGATAGCGTGCTGCTCTCAATGATTCTCACAAGTCGGCCCAAGCCATAACCGAAGTCCTCTAGCAGTGAAGCTGGCGAGGTGAGTCGACACCTCTCGAGCGCGTTCCGGGTCAGCCTTGGCGTTGTTCTGAAGTTCCGCGATGAACTCTGCCTTCAATTTTTCGCCACCACGCAGATGATCGATGAATTCGGCCAGCTTGAACTCGATGATCTGACATAGGAACAGGAATTGATATTCGCGCCAAAGTGTTCTGTCTGCCTCAAAGTATAGGCTGATTTCGTCACGCGCCTTCCGAGCGGCCAGTAACCGCTTGATTTTATCTTCGGCTTCTTGCCAGGATTCTGATTCCAAAACGAACTGCTGGCCAAGTGCGTATCGTTCGAAGCCAATCGCAAATTTCGCTAGGTCGTTGTTTTCGGTGGTATCTGTCTTCATTGTTCAATGATGATAACTCAGCGAGAGCGTCATTCAACCGGAATTAGCGTCGTTTAAATACGCTCCTTGACCTCTCCGCTACCCCACGGTCCAGGCTGTGCAGAGTCCTCGAGGGCATGCTTCACACCGTCGCAGATACGGCGCACTATGGAAGCTCAGAAACAAGAGGTGATTCCTATGGGAATTCTGAATGGAAAGGCTCTCGAGCTGGCAAAAGATGCGGCACAAGAGAAGTCCCTGGAGGCGGCCAAGCAGGCGGCCGACGAGGTCTATCACGCCGTTATGGAGGACGGCGCGGATGCTGCCTTAGAGCCGCTTCGGGAGAAAGCCCGGGAGGTGTCACGGGAGAAGGCCGACGACGTCTATCACCCGGTTTACCAGGAGGCTATGGAAGCGGCAGAGAAGGATGCCGCGGAATCGTCGCCGGTAGCCCGCGCTTGACATTTCCCGGCTCGATAGGCGCACTTCGAAGCGCCTGCACAAAGCGATCGCCGAGCTCGATTCGATGGGGCGGCACGCAGGCCGATGATCGACATCGATTCATGGTCGCGACTTTACTTCGACGCGAAGCGCAGCGGACCGCTCACAACGCCGCAGCGTGGCGATCGAAAGCCGCCGGCGCCGACGGGCATCGCGCGCGGTTATTCCAAGGAAGCGGACGACGCCGCGCTGGTCAGCAAAGCGCAGGAGCTCGCCGCCGAAGCTTGCCAGCACCAAGCAGAAGGCCAACACAGTCGTGGCGGACCTTTCTTCGCAATCAAGTCAGTGCGTTCGGCCCGTATTCCGAGGAGCGGTTGAAGGGATACGCTCGCCTGCATGTTCCGTCCCATTGGGCCAAGCTCATGCGATCCACGGCTGCGCAGATTGCTACGGAGCACATAGCGCCGAGTCGCAGTCGGATGTTGCCGAAGTGAGGCAAACATGCTGATCGTCAAATTGGTCACTGGGGTCATAGCGCCCGTCGTTATTTTCGGTACGCTGCTGTTCCTGCCCGCAGGAACACTCGATTGGCTCCCTGCTTGGGTATTCCTCGGCGTGATTTTCGCCTGTGGTACAGGAACGATGATTGGAGTTTTCAGGAACAATGAGGAACTGCTCGATGAGCGCTACAAGGGCCCGACCCAAAAGGGACAACCGCTGGCCGACAAGATAATCGCGAACCTCTTTGTCCTCTCCTTTCTCGGTGTGATCCTGCTTATCCCGCTGGATGTCTTCCGGTTTCATTTGATGGGAGCCCCGGGACCTGTCGTTTCGTTTGCGGGACTCGTGTTGTTTGTCGCCGGTTGGGTCCTTATCTCGGTGGCGTTTCGCGAGAATTCGTTTGCAGCGCCAGTGGTGAAGCATCAGGAGGAGCGCAACCAGACCGTGGTCGATACCGGCGTATACGCGACGGTCCGGCATCCGATGTACACGAGCGTCTTCCTGCTGCTCGTGGGAATGGCGCTGTGGCTCGGGTCATACGCCGCGGCGCTCCTCGCCATCGTTCCCATCGCGCTAATCGCCGTGCGGATCGTTTTCGAAGAGCGGTTCCTGAGGCGCGAGCTTCCCGGCTATGAGGCTTATACGCGAAAGGTGTAAGTGGGTGAGCAAACCCACCCCGCCCAGAACTTCTAAGCTGGCACAAAAGAGCGACGCATGGCGCCCCGAGAAAGGAGACGGGCCTGTCCATCATGTATCGATTTGACTTCCCGTCAAACTTGTAATGCACGAAGGGTTCGTCGTAGTGGGATGCTATACTGGCGAGGTCGCGGGGGATGCAGGTTTTGTTCGGAAGGCGAAATGTCGTTTTGCGTGAGGAGAAGCCGAATGACCCAGTCCAGTGCTTGATCTGAAAGTGTTCTGGCGGCGAAGGATTCGACGTCGCCAGGCAGTTTTATTTAAGAGTCTAGCTACGATTGACGGAGCCGTGCTGCCATCGGCTTCGCTTTCGGACTTGGCATAAGGGAACCCATGTTGCGGACTAGAATTGACTCCTATTTAGGTTTGCTCGTGCCGGCGCTATGCGGTAGTGTCCCGGTGAAATTGACATTTTTCCTCGGAAAGGAAAGAGGCACAAACGCAGATGACCTCCAGACAACAGGACCAGATGAGCCAGTGTCGGAAATCTCGGATAGAACCCGTGCAAACGCCCCGAACCGAGCGGAAGGAAATGCTACCGGCCAGCGGGATCAGCTGGCGTGGCTGGGTAGTCGCGTTTGGTGTGCTCTGCGTGCTGGGAGCCCCTGGGCGCGCGAGGTCGCAGCAGGGACCATTCGTGCAATGCAACCAAAATTACGCACTCTGCGCTACAGCTACGTGCTTCTACTTGAATGGTGTCGCGTACTGCAAGTGCGACAAGGAAGTAGGAGCGAGTATCAGTATCCCCTTCGAATTCGATAACAATACGCAGAATATTTGCACCCTGCTCAATGACGGTTTGGACAATGGCTATACGGTGAGCACCTTCAGTCTTCCGGACCAAGTCACGAAAAAGTACGCCGCACAATACAAGCCGAGTTCGGGCTCCCCGCCGCCACTGGCTCTCTACACCTGCCCTAGAGGTAACTCGACGGGACCCTACGCGCAGTGCGATGGCGGTGTCTGCTTCGATAGCACAACGGGCAAAGAGTTTCCTGGTGTTGGCGCGATTGGTGACAATCAGATTCTCTGCTCCTGTCCGGTCACCCAGCCGCGCGAATTCGGGCCGCAGCTGGGATATCAGATAACCGGACCTTGGCAACATGCAGATGGTACGGCCTGCGGAGCAAACGGCTCACCGTCTGACTGCTGCAGTTCCGCCTTTTTGAGTCAGTTCTGCTTCGCTGACTATCATCCCACCATTCCGACCGGCGCCATCATTCCGGTCGGCGCCCCCACGGGAGCGGCCACAGCCCTTTCGATACTGCTGGGCGATATACAGCCCATCAACACGTGCTTTGAACGGTGAGTACTCGAACCGGGTTACGGCGATGACGGATGACGATTCGATGTTAGATTCGTGATCAAATCTTTCTTTGTGTATGGCAGCACTTGATCGACTTCGTCAAAGTCGTTCTCTGCGAACGAGACCGTCGATCTCCATCAGTGATCGACTTCGTCCATCTTTCTCTCTCGGAATAGGTCTAACGATCTCGATCATTACGTAAGCGTGTAACCAACGTTTCCAACTCCATCTGTTCCGTCCGGCGGCCGATTGCGAAGAACGTTGTCGGAGCTACCGATCGATAAGTAGATTGGGATCGACGACATCGCCAGAAGGGGTGCCCTTAGGAAAGGCGCCGTTCAGGCGGCGGCTTGGGCGCCGGAGTTCTGGTGCAGGCGCTTCCACTCGCGTGGCGTCAGCTCCAGGGCCAGCCGCGCCGGATGCGTCGGTACGCGCTCGATAACGTCACGCAGATAGACGAAGGGATTGATCTGCAGGTGCTTGCAAGTCTGCACCAGCGAACACAGGATGGCGGTGCGGTGCGCCGCCGCTTCGCTCCCGGCGAAGAGCCAGTTTTTGCGGCCGAGTACGATCGGCCGGAGCGCCTGTGGCCTGCCCCCCGATGCCCGTCAGATCATAAGTAGAGTCGGTCGTGGTTTGATCCGCCCCGCGAAACTAGTACGATCTGGAGTTGAGAAATCGACCTGGCGTGGTCGGTTAGCGCCGGTATTTCCGGCAGTTTGAAACCTCCAGTAGCTCAACTGAGACCCTCTCGCAAACCGTCCGAGGAATTGGTCGCCGCCGCGGTTTGCCAAGCGGTGGCGAACTCCTCAGGGGCGCTGTCGCCAAGTGCGCTGTGCGGACGGACTTGGTTGTAGTCCTGCCGCCAGCACTCGAGCTTGTCGCGCGCGTCGGCAACGCTGAAGAAGACCTGTACGTTCAAACACTCGTCACGTAGCCGGCCGTTGAACGACTCGATGTATCCGTTCTCGGTCGGCCGGCCCGGCCGGATAAAGTCCAATTGAACGCTGTGCTGGTATGCCCATACGTCCATCGCCTTGCTCTGAAACTCAGTGCCATTGTCGACCGTGATCGAGACCGGTGCGCCGCGCTCGGCGACGATCTCCGACAGCGCCAACGCAACCTTCTGGCCCGTTAACGAACTGTCGACCAGCAGCACCAGACACTCACGCGTGAACTGGTCGACCACGGTCAGCACCCGGAACCAGCGGCCGTCGAGCAACCGGTTGCTGACGAAGTCCATGCTCAGACGCTCGTGCGGCCGAGTCGCTCTTAATAGCGGAACTCGTTGGCGCCGTGCGATCTTCCTTCGTAGCTTGGTTCGCACTGCCAACCCGTCTTCGGTGTACAGCCGGTAAATGCGCTTGGCGTTCACCTTCCATCCTTCGCGCCTGAGCATCACTGTCAGACGCCGGTAGCCGAACCGCACGCGATTGGCGGCCAGCTCCCGCAGCCGCATCCTTAGTGCCGTCTGCGGGTCCCTGCGACTCCGATAACGCAGCGTTGCCAGTTGGATCGGCAACAGCCTCGACACCCTACGCTCACTCACCACAAAGGCGGCTTGCGTCCAGCGCCCCAACTCGCGCCGGTGACGAGGCCTTACAACTTTTTTCGGACGATCTCCTGCAGCATGTGCCGGTCCAGCGAGAGGTCCGCCACCAACCGCTTCAGCTTCGCGTTCTCATCGCGCAGTTGCCTGAGCTCGCGCAACTCGCTCAGTCCGAGGCCCGCGTACTTCTTCTTCCACGCGTAGTACGTCGCCTCGCTGATGCCGTGCTCGCGGCAGAGGTCGCTTATCCTCGTGCCGCCTTCTGCCTGGTGCAGCGCCCGCAGAATATGCTCCTCCGTGTGTCCTCGCTTCGACATCCTGGTCCTCCTTCCGCGTGCTCAGAGGACCACACCAGTCGCCGATTCCTCAACTTATTGCTGCCCTAGTTTTCGGGTTTTGGGTCACCCTTCACTCTATATTGACGCCCCGGACCTGGTGATTTTCAGTTTCTGCTCGTGCGCCAAAACTCTTTGACCGGTATAGGAGGCGCAGCCGCGATGCTGGCTTTCGGGGTTAAGCCGGGCGCGGATCGCGTTTCATTCGTTGTAGCCGACTGCGCTGCGCAGTTGCACTTGCGAGATGGCGCCTACATACCGTCGAACCTTACGCCATCCACGGAAATAGTGCGCATCGCGGTTCAAAAGAGCGAAGCGTCGGATTTGTTCCAGCTTCCAAATTAAGACACCCTGCACTCCAAATTCAGACACTCAAGCCCGAATTAAGACAGTACCAAACGTTTGAAGGGCGGACGGACAGGGAAGCCGCCCGCCCCCCCCGTTGCCAGCGCGGTAAAGGGGGCGTAACCCGCGTCGACTACCGGACACTACGCCTTGTTCGCGCTTTGCGTCAATTAGGACACTCTCAAAACACTTGGGACACTCGGACAGGATCGACAGGCGCCAAAGCCAGGTTTGAAGACAATCGGCTATCTTGGTCGGATTGACGAACTCTTCGGTGCGCCGGCAACAACTCGCAGTTGGAACACAATAGTGTTAGTGCTGCGGATTTTGAAGGCTTGCGACGCTCGCGTCCGATAGCTCCCGGGTGACGCGCCAACCGGAAGTTGACACCGGGCACAATCCGCTCGCAACCGGCCCGAAGGAACTAATGAACCGGCCTGATACCCTGGCACGCCGCTCGTTGAGGTGCTTGGCCACACGGGGTATTCTTTTCCTAGCCAGTTGGTTTTCCTCAGTGGAGGATCAGCCTCTGCTTTAAGCCGAGCCTCGGAGCCGCGGTACACAGTCTACGGCTTGGTACCGAGCGCGCCCAGTGGTGAAATTGGACCACCCCAAGCTGATCTCCTTTTTGAAACCAGTAGTAGTTTCAGCCGCTCTTGGGTCGCTAGCCGCAAGCGTATTGGTTGCAGACTGGCCCGCCGAAAACGGCGCTATATTCGCTAACGGAGAGCGCCCGCTCTCCATTTCCAGCTGAACCGGAACAGTATCCTTGGTACTCTCCCATTTTCTAACCCTCATGTCGGATCTCGACTCGCTCTGCTCTTCGCTACCAATTCCTGAAAGAGACGGACCATGAGGAGCAGCCGGTTCAGCGAGGAGCAAATCATCGTGATCTTGCGGGAGCAAGAGGCGGTGGCGATGGCCGAGGTATGTCGGCGCCGCGTTCACCTCGGCCGGCTGATTTGAGTTCCATCCAGTTTACTCTCACCTGCGTGATGCTAGGATGATCAGGAGCGGGTGCGGATTGGAAAGCGCAGAACGATCAATCAGGACTGCGCCGGGCAGTGCGGCGAGCGCACCGCTTGCGATGCCGGCGTTTTTCTACCGGCTCTCGGCCCGCGCCCAGCGCTGCTACTTGAGGAGCGATTCTATCGACCGTTTCGATTTCGCCCCGACGCCCAGCGCTGTAGCGCTGACAGCGGATCTAGCCAAGGCGCTCGAAGCCGCCGACACCGGCGTCGTGGAAAGCGCCGCGCGCACGCTCTCGGCCGAGCTATGCCGCATCGCAGGCGTCAAGCTGGTGCGCATTGACGTGATGGGCGTGCGGCCGCATAACGCGCGCGGCGAGCTGCACGGGATTTTCTACCTCACGCCGCCGCAACGAATCGTGCTTTGGATGCGGACGGCGAAGCGCCATCACGTGGTCAAACCCCGCACCTTCATCCGTACGCTCTTCCACGAGTTCGCCCACTACCTCGACTACTCGCTGCTGAGGCTTGACGACTCCTACCATACGCGTGGATTCTTCAAACGCGAATCGTTCTTGGTGCGGATGACTGTACAAGTCGGCTCTGTAGGAGACCTCGCGGGCAGCCACGATTAGCGGGGCTCCATTCGAGTGTGGTAGCTACGGCAGACCGGTTTCCCTAGCGGGAACAACGGGAGGGAGCCGCCAGAGCTGCTGCATCATTCCGATGTCGTCGCGGTAGGCGTGTAGTGATCAGCGATCTTGGCACCGCTCAACCGATACATTAGCTTTCCCCGCGCTTTCTGAGTTTTCGGTAGGCATAGGTTCTGGCCGCTGCTCAAATTTTCGCACCGGATGGAATCTTCAGTAGGGACACTGGACCGTTCGCGCGCTTGTTCGTGTCGCGCCTCCGTCGGATAGTAACCGCCGATGGCCGAGTCTTCACAAGTAGTCATCGTCGGCGCGGGCCCGGCCGGAGCTGCACTTGCGTACCTGCTCGCGCGCCGCAATATCGACGTCACGCTGCTCGAGCGTCAGACCGATTTCGCACGCGAGTTTCGCGGTGAGGCGCTCATGCCTAGTGGCGTCGACGCCTTTGCCCAGATGGGACTCAGCGCGCGACTCGCCGCTCTACCGCAAACGAAGCTCGATGCAGTGGAGCTCTACCAAGGCTCAAGGCGCCTTGGCCGATTCGAATTTTCGGCCGCTTTCGGCGCTCTGGCTCCCAAGGTCGTGTCACAGCCCGCGATGCTCGAGATGTTGGTAGCTGAGGCCGGTCGTTATTCGAACTTCGAGCTCCGCCGGGGCGTGACCGTGCGAGACCTCATCCTTCAGCGTGGCCGGTTCGCCGGGGTGATCGGCGACTCGACTGGCGGGCCGGTCGAGATTCGCGCCGAACTGGTGATCGGGGCCGACGGTCGAGCTTCGGTGATTCGCAAACGGGCCGGACTGCACGAGCAACGCGCACCGCAAGCGTTCGACGTGGTATGGGGCAAAGTGCCGCTTCCCGATTTCATGTCGGACCGCAGGACCGTGCGGGGTTATGTCGGCGGCGGGCGCGGCAACAATCATCTGATGCTCTGCTTTCCATCCTATGACGGCCAGCCCCAGTTCGCCTGGATGATCGAGAAGGGGAGCTTCGGCGAATTGCGCCGGCGCGGTTTCGACCAGTGGATCGAAGAGGTGGCGGCGCATGTGTCCGATGACTTGGCTGCGCACTTGCGCGGCCATCGGCATGACGTGACGCATACGTTCTTGCTCGATGTCATCTCCGACCGACTCACGAAGTGGACCGCGCCGGGACTGCTGTTGCTGGGCGATGCGAGTCACCCGATGTCGCCGGTGGGCGGCCAGGGAATCAATATCGCGTTGCGCGATGCTCTGGTCGCGGCCAATCATCTGTGCCCGCCGCTTGCCCGCCGCGCGCCGTCGCTAGAACTGGATGCCGCGACCGCGCGGATCGAAGCGGAACGGAGCCCCGAAGTGAAGGCCGTGCAGCGGATGCAGCAGTACGGGCCTCGGTTACTGTTCTCGAGTACTCTGAGGCGGATCGTGCTGAGCCCGCCGATACTCTGGCTCGTGCGCCGCGCGCCGGTAGCCAGGCTGGCCGCCCGTGGCGTCCGGGCATTTGCGAGCGGCGTCACGCCAGTGCGGCTGACGGTGTGAACGTTTGGAGGAGACAATCCTCGCGCTCGAGACGCGGTGCGGCGCGCTAGAACAGATTCGAAGGGTGACGGCGTTAATCGCGCGATAGAAATGGACGCTTGAAAGAGGCAGACAGCCTGCTTCCGTTATCCGTTACCCCATCAATTCCCCAACCTGGTGATTAGTTAGGCCGTCATTGAAACGAGTCGAAAGGTCTAGCGGAGAATCGCTTCGTGTCGGTTTCGCCAACGCGAGTTTTATCTCCAGAGAGGGGAAAAGCGCGTGAAGTCGCCTGGAGCCCGTGAAAACGAAGGGCCCCGACGGTTCAAATCCACTTCTCTCCGCCAGGCAGTCCTCGAGATGCGGCATTCTCCAGAGACGAGTGCCTGGCAAAGGTGAAAGCGGCGACCCGATTTCGCATCTTCAACGCCCCGTGACTGTCGGTCGCGGGGCGTTTTCTTTTCGACCCTCGTCCAGCGTAAAATCCATCGCACTATGAGCGCCATCCCAGCACTATTCCAACGGTTCTTTCAGCGCTTGGACCGTAGTGACTCTTCGTCGCCCAGCTCTGAGATCACTCCAGCAGTTTCCCTGCCGCTACCAGCGATGAGTGATATCGCTGCTGCCGACGCACCTACCGTTGCGCTCTGCGCTCGATGCCACCACGCCTTACGACGCAACGGGCAAAGGTACGCGCCGGATGTGCTCGCGCCCGCGCCGCCGCGCGCGACAAACAGGGGCGATTCGTCAGTTGTTAGGGGGGAATCATGACCGGACAGTGTTTCTGCGGATGCGTCGGCTTCGAGTTCGACGGTCCGACCACTAATATTGAGATCTGCTATTGCTCGCGATGTCAACGCGCGACAGGCTCCCCTTTCGCAGCGGAATTCTGCGTGCGGGCGGAGAGGTTTCGCTGGCTCCGGGGCGAGGACCTAATCTCATTCTGTGACGCACCGATACTTCGCAAACCTCCTGCATATCGCAGGTCCTTCTGCAAAACCTGCGGCTCGCAAGTGCCTTCTGTCTTTGCCGGAAATCCAGTCGTAGCAATACCTACGGGGCTGGTCGATGGTGATGTTCCTGCGCGCGTGGCAGAGCACGTCTGGGTCGGCAAGAAGGCGAATTGGCTGAATCTCCGCGAGATCGGCACGCTACCGGAATATGATGGCGGTCCGACCCCGGAATCCAGGGCCAGCCTGATGGAACCGCTGAAACTCAAGTAGAGTGCGCGTGCACTTGCTTCGATATCTGACAAGTGAAGGCGGACGCGGGCCGCGCGGCCGGCCCGCGCAGACACTCATTGGTGGCGCACCGCTCCACGATGCAAGCCGCGCCAGGCGGAAAATAGCCGGTCACGCCTTGCGCGCTCCGCGGCGCGCATCTTCACCTTGCTCGACCCTCTTTTTCACTGGGAGGGTCGCGCCGGATGTCTCTCAGAAAGCGGCGAAGTGAAGCTGAGCAGGAGGAGGTCGCACGCGCTCGACTGGCGCGCGTTCACGTCGGCGACGCGTAGGCACGACATAGCGCGAACCTCCACGAGTTTGCGAGGGACTTTCGGATCTCCGGCAGCGATAATCCGAACGTCCAAACCTCAATGAAGTGGTGCGGTTTTTCACAGGACTTTCGGATCTTTCGGATAGTGCCGTCTCAGCGGCTAAAAAACCCTCCTAGGTGGCCGGTTAAAGTTGCCACCATCCAGGTTCATCCAGCCCTGTCCAGCCAGATGGTTCCACCCGTCAGGTGACCACTGCTGGAGCCCGCTCGCCGTTCAACGTCCGTTCTCCAGAAAGTTGCCGGACTGGACACGGGGTACCTGCCGGGGTTCACCGATCAGGTCCGGGTCAGAAGCTCGAGTACGTGGCCGTTGGGATCCTTGAAATAGACGCCGCGCCCGCCCCGCCGAGTGTTGATCTGCATATCCTCTTGTGAGAACGGACTGCTTCCATACGGAATGCCGGCCTCTCTGATTCGACCGAAGATCGCGTCGGCAAGGGCTCGCGTTCATGCTCGGCCGTGTCGACGGCATCCCGGTCGCAGGGCATGACGGCGGATGCCCGGGTTTCGTGTCCCAATGTGGTTCGCGCCGGAGCGGGCAGTCGGTGCGCTTGTGTTCATCAACACGAGCACCGCCCCGCCGGACGGACTCGCGTTCGCGTTAATTCGTCAGGCGGCCGATGCGAGTGAGCCGGCGGTCAAGCGTCCGATGCGCGAACAGCCGACTCTCTGGAATGAGTTCTGCGGAACCTATAGGGCACTCAAAGGCTTCAACAGCAATCTGCGTCTGTGGGCACTGGGCGGCGCACTCAGGATTTTCGTCCGCAAAGGCCGGCTCATGATCGGCGGCCGTCATCCGTTCGGTCCGGTGCGGTGCGGTATCGAGCTTCATGCTGCCGATGCTGGCGACCCGCTTCTGTTTCGCGCTGAGCTGCGGGGAATCGAAGGCATGGTCTTGTTTAGGCGCAACTCCGATGGCCGGGTCGATTCGATGAACTTCGGCGCGAGTGCGGGCGCATTCTTGAGCATGCACAAGCGAGTACGTATTGCCGAAACTCCGACAATTGGGTATCGATGGAACAGAAACCGCGTTAAGAAAACAAAGTAGATCACCTATCATCAGTGCTTTCCGCTGGCGCTCTTGTTGGGAAAGTACTGAGATTGAAGCTTTCTTCATCTGACGACAGTAAGACGATCGCCGCAGTTGGTGTACAGACTAGAGGAGACACGAAATGACGAAACAGACAGACCCTGGCGGCAGCTTCACACCTGCCGGTACTTCAATAAGTTTGAAGCGAATGGGCTATGGTGCCATGCAACTTGCCGGTCCGCAGGTGTGGGGACCGCCGCGTGATATTGACGCTGCAATAGCTGTTCTGCGAGAGGCTGTTGCGGCAGGGATCAATCACATCGATACGAGTGATTTTTACGGTCCGCATGTGACCAACCAGATCATCAAACGGGCGCTTCATCCCTATCCAGATGGACTGGTGATAGTGACCAAAGTAGGTGCTCGGCGGCCGGAGGACAAATCGTGGGTTCATGCGCTCTCGCGTCAAGAGCTGATAGATGCCGTCGATGATAATCTGCGAAATCTCGGACTCGACACTCTGGACGTCGTCAACCTCCGGGTTGGAGCAGTAATGGGGCCATCCGAGGAGTCGATCGAAGAACCGCTGACTGTGCTCGCGGAGCTCAAGCGTCAGGGACTGATTCGTCATCTCGGTCTGAGCAACGTCAGTCCCAAGCAGTTGGCGGAGGCTGAGGCGATTACTGAAATTGTCTGCGTCCAGAACCTGTACAACGTCGCGAACCGTCAGGACGATGGCTTTGTCGATGACCTTGCACGTCGAGGAATAGCCTATGTGCCGTTCTTTCCGCTGGGAGGCTTCAGTCCGTTGCACTCGTCGGCGCTGGACGCAGCTGCGGCTACCCTGCAAGCTACCCCAATGCGGGTAGCACTCGCCTGGCTGCTTCAGCGTTCGCCCAACATTCTTCTGATCCCTGGTACCTCTTCCGTCGATCATCTTCGCGACAATCTCGGAGCTGCAACACTACAACTTCCATCCGAAATAATTGCCGTTCTTGACTCGATCGGCGGAGATTCCCAGCAGCGATAACAAGGAAACGTTTCAAAGTCGGCAGAATTAGTATTGAGAAGTCGGCGTCACGTCAATCGAATATGCACTCATTGGGCATCCAAAACAAAGTAGTCGTAATCACGGGCGCGAGCAGCGGCATTGGCGAGGCGACTGCGCTCCTGCTCGCTGAGCGCGGTGCGAAGGTCGTACTTGGAGCGCGCGGATCGGATCGCCTTGAGGCCTTGGCGGCTCGCATCGCAGATGGGGGCGGTGAAGCTTCCTATGCACCCACAGACGTGAGACGGCGCGACGACGTATCCGCCGTAGAGCTCAGCATACTGTGAAAACCTCGATAATTATTCGGCCTTGGCGGTGCGTCCGCCAAACGGGCTCCGCAATCGTGCGCATTCGAGCGCGGGCATTCAACCCGACCGTTCTAACGCGGCGAGGGCTAGTCTCTCCGGCGGTCTCCTCCTAGATCGGTCGCTTCAGCAGCCACTCGTAGTCGATGACCTTAGGGGCGGCGACCGCGACGCAGGTGCTGCAGATCACGGCGGTCGGGGACGGCCAGAAGCAGGTCGAGCTCCTGAGTTCCGTTTGACGTCCTGCCGCGTCGTTCACCAGAAGCGCCACAACGCATGGCTTCTTGTCGGTGCAGCCGCATCGCGCGCATACTCGCCGCCTCGTCGTCTTAGCGCTACTCATCTTTTTCTCCTGGTTTCCGAATCTTGCCGACCGGTGTCGGCGCCGGCATCTTTTGGCTTATCGCCTTCTGTTCGGAGCGATCCTCGATCGCTCAGGCAAAGAATAATTTTGGTGCTAATTCGCCTGTTCATTTGGAGGAACTTGGCGACTAAATGAGACTACCGCCCAACGCCTGTCGGACGGCGTGAAGGATATAGATGAAGTCGCGCGCGGCTTGCACTTCGCCGAACAGCGCCACTTCCGACAGCATCTCCATCTCCTCGGTCGTGATGTGGTGGATTCGGCGGAGTCGCTCGTTGTTACGGAACTCCTCCCACGCCGAGGTCGAATTGGACTTCGGTTCGGGGCTCAACAGCGCTTGGGCTCGAGGATTGGCGAGTAAAAACAGCTCGCGGCGGTCGAGCCCGAGGACTTCAGCCAGCCGGGCGACGACCTTGTCCGAGGGATGACGCTTGCCGGACTCGAGGAGTCTAAGGTATTGCGCCGAGATCCTCATGCGGCGTGCGAGCTGATCCTGATAGAGATCGAGCCGGCGTCGCCGATCGCGAATCACCGGTCCGAACGTTCGCGCCTTGGATCGGGGTCGCATACTAGGGCTGAGTTAACGAAATGACGAGCGCCGGCGAATCGAGAAAGCCGGGGAATCTGACCGCTGTCGCTTCGAGCCTGGGCTTAGGAGGATTGCTTCCTTCTTCGTCATCTGAGGAACGATCATAGCGCACGGAACATCGAGAGCGAAGTTCTGAGGGACTCTTTTGCTCAGGAAATCTACCGATCTGTGGATAAAAGAAATGCGGCGTTCCGGTGAACCGCCCGGAGATCACTGCAGATGAAGACTGATGGGAACGAGGCAGGTTAGAGCTGCCGCTGTCACGAATGAAACATCGAGACGACATCCTGAGGATTTTCAAAGCATCCGAACGGCTCGCATCAACAGACTTCTCAGGCGAATCTCGTTTTACGGAAATCGCGGACTGCCCGGCGGAACGAGGAGATTCGAAACATTGGTGTCACGAGAGAATCGGGCTCGTCGAGAAGATGTCCGTAACTTGCGCAACATTGGGAATTTCGCGGCAATGAGTTCGCTGCGCTCGATATGTTCGTAGTGACGCCTCCTCACGTTCCTTCTCGTATCCGATTGTCACAGGGCAGATGGTTTCAGATCGGCTGGATTAGGCGGGATCCACGCGCATCGATTTCTGGGCGCAGCGGTCGAATAGCGGTCAACGGATCGCGAATCGACTATGAGCACCTAACGGGCTCGGCGGCGCGATTCGTCGGCGAGCACTGACGAGAGTGCTGCCCGCGAGTTGATGCGTCGGGAAAGACCGCGCTTGGTGACGAACTCGCCGAGCGAATCCCCGCGGAAATCCGACCCCTTCCCGATTTTCGGTCCCGATTGTATTTGCGCGGAGCGCACCGCGAGCTTGTGCCTGCTGGCTGGATGCAGCGCCAAACCCTATCTTACAGCCTCGCGGAGCCGTGGTGTCGCTCGCGCTCCAGGTGGTTCAGTCCGGAGTCGCCTGGCCTATCAAAAGCTCTGCCGAATCGACAGCCCGAAGGTCAGTGTCACGGGATGCTGGAAATTGCCCCCGGTTGGATTCGAATCGAAGAACTGTTCCGGGATGGGGCTGCCGCTGACCTTGAGTTGACTCGCATCATATCCCGCGACGCTGCCGAAGTTATCGCTATGGGAGTTGGTGACCCACAGGTAGCCGTTAGATTGGATTGAAAGCCAGGTCGGAGTAACGAGGCTGTCGGTGGTTCCACTCGGCGTCGTAATCGGCACGGGATTGATTATGATCGTCGGAGTCTGATTGGGAATATTCGAGATTATCTGGTCCGGTGTGAATGCGTAGAGCTGGTTGTTGGCATGGTCCGTCAGCCACATGTTCCCCGACGGGCTGAATGCCAACCCATCGAGAAAATTAAACGCGTTCCACCTCACAGTGAAATCGGGATCCAGACGGAGGGGGCTGCTCGCACTGCCCCCTTTCCCCGCGATGCTGTCGAGCGCGGAAAACTTCCATCCGTAGACCACCCGATTATTCAAGTCGGTCACCCACAGGTTGTCCTTCTTGTCGAACTGGAGCTGGCCCAGTTCTCCGAAATTGAAAGTCTTGGGAACGAAATACGTGTACGGGTCGGGCGTGCTGGGCCCGGTCACCCTGAGCTGATCCTTGCTGAACTCCACGATCGCGGGAAACCCGTCGGTAGAGCCGCTGGATGCGACGTAGAGGTTGCCTTTTAAAAACGCCAATCCTTTCGGACAATCGAGAGTCACGCCATCGCCCTGATCCTGGATGAAAACATTGGGATCGGGATTGGTTACCGTGAACAGGTGCCTGAGCTGGTCGCTGGTGAACTTCGTGATGGAGCCATCGGAGGTCGGCCCCTCGCAGTTAGTCCCCCACAGGTTGTTCGACTTGTCGAAAATGATGCCGCGCGGCAAAAGCAGCGCCGGACTGAGGTTGAACACGGTCGGGTCGGGCTCGATGCCCAGGTGCGGCAGCTTGGTGAACTCCGAATAGAAGCCCGTCGTCACGTTCGATCCAACCCATAATGCGTTTTTTCGGACGAACGGACCCGAGTGGTGGTTGGTGCACCCGGCCTCGACCATCGCGAGGGTTGCGAGCATCACAAGGAAAGTGAGGCCCCGCACGATTCTCTTCGCGGTATTGTTCCATGTGTCGGTCATGATTCTTTCCCCCAAAATGTCGAGGCCATGCCGAGGAACGGCGGCGGATTATGTATCGCTCACGGACCTAAAGCAATCCCGCTCGAATCCGTAGTGGATCAGTTTGAATCACCAGCCTTTTTGAGGCGCCTTGCAGGTACTGCTTGACCCGGGAATTCCGCTCATAAATTCCGATTCCCCCTGCTTTTCGTAACTGGGGCTCAGCGTCGAAGAAATCACGGCGCTGCGCACCCGCAAGGTAGTCAAATCGGAATCGTGGAGCTCGCCCTACTCTCGCAACAGCCGAGTACGTCCCAGCACGGCAAGCACCACGCCAGGAACCGTCAAAAGGGCCGCTACCATCCGTTGCCCGTTTTCTCCGAGATTAGGTCCCGCGATCGCCAGGACAAAGCCAACCGCCGCCATCATCGCGAAGAGCAACGCCAGCGCTCCCGCCGATAATTTCGGCGCAATCCACGCCATTAGCAATCCGATCACGGTCAGTAACTCCAACAAAAGCGTACTCGTTTGATCGTCCATGGTACCTGCCCAGTGAGCCGAAATCGAGAGCGGCCGGTGCTGGTCGTCGCGCTCGACCCATACGGTAATCCGAAGACGCTCGCGCCAGGCGAACCTGGCTAGCTCTTCCACCTCTTTCTCACGGCTACGAAAACGACGCTTACCGTCCTCGCTCTGCCCTTCGGGAAGATACCGTCTTGTCGATCAACCTCATGCGGTGAGTGATGCATGTCCGCCAAGCGACACGGTCGCGGGCGGACGCGCCGACTTCGATACCAATATCCGCCAGCTCCAGGATGACAGTACCCGCTACCACTTCCCACCCTTGACCAAGTTGAGCGGCGTGGGTGATGCTGCGTTCCTGAACACGTCGGGGCAGGACACCGCGCAGGTGTATTTGATGAAGAGCGGCACGTATTTCAGGATCGAGCTGTTCTGTGGGCCGGCCACGTGCGCCAGCTGGAGCGCCGCGCTGGCACGCAGAGTCGCCGCTCGGATCAAAGCTAAATAGGTCAATCGCGCCCGTAACTATCAGTTGCGCGACTTATAATTGTGCACCCAGGCCTACGTCACGGCGACCGTGTGTGCTAAGGAAAGGGGCGCATAGGGAGGGTCGCTATGATATGAGCCTGGCAACAGCGCGAAGCACTCTGAAATCGGGGCGTGGTCCTGTGCCGAGCGATAACTGCGCCCGGAGTGCGGCGGTCAGGCGCATCATCTGCCTGGCTGTCGCCGTGCTGGCAATCGCGACCCGAGCACCGGCGCAGGATCAATTCAGTACCAGCACCGGCTCGGAGGCCGGCACGGGCGGCACCACCCAATCCTGCGACCAGGCATATTCCGAGGCCCAACATCAGATCGTCGAGGCGGGAACGCTCGTCGACGCGAACTTCAAGAAGCAGGAGATCGATTGCAACGGCGATCCAGGCTGCAGACGCGCCGCGGGGGAGGAGTACGACGCGCAGGGGCGCGAACTCGCGAAGCAGCGGGTCGATGCGAGCGCACAACATGACATCTGCAGGGAACAGAGTGAGGGAGGGAACGGCGGTGCGCCGTCCGCGCCAGCCGGCTCGGCGCTAAATCCGCTCCGGGGCTACGTCAGCAATCAGCCGGAAGGTCCTAACGGGGGAAATCAATCGCCGCCCTCTTTGCTGCAGGCGTTGAACGACGCGGCCGGCAAGTTGTCCCCGGGCGGCTCGCAAGGACTCCAGAAGGCGGGTCAGGCCGCCTCGCAGGTGGACAAGACGATCAACGGCGGGCTGAATGACGCCGCGCGCAAGATGCAGCAGGTGGACACGACGATTAACGGCGGGCTGAACGATGCCAACCGCAAAATGCAGGCGGTCGCCAATACGATGCGGCAGGACCTGATCAAAAAGTGGACTCACCCGATGGATCCGGGGACCGCGCTCATGGAGGTCGTTGACGCGTGGGCGAGCAACGCATTCGGCGCGGGTGTCGGGGGTGCTGCGCGCACCGGGGCCGAAGGCGGCAGTTTCTGGAAAGCGTTGAAAGCGTCGGCGTCAGCGGCGGCCGAGGAAGGAAAGGTGACAGCGGGCCTGGGCCGCGCGGCCGGCGCAGGTACGAGAATTATCGCGTCCAACAGCGCAACGGGCCAGAACGGGCCTCCCACGCGGCTTCCAGGAAAAGTCACAGCCGGAGGCGAGCCAAATGGCGAAGGCATCACGCCGACAAACGGTAAGGGAAACCCCGGCCAGAGAATAGCATCCAAGGGCGGCCAACCGTCTTCGGAGCCCGCCGCGCCGGAGGAATCGGGTCCGAGCGCCGGCACCAAGGCGCAGTTCCCTCCCGCGCCAGACCCGATCTCGCGCGGTATGCCGCCGCCCGTCGACAACGCTCTGAAGGCGCTCGCGAAAGCCAAGAAATGGGTCATTGTCGTCCGCGATTCAAATCCTGCCGCTGCACAGTGGGCGGGCCGTCCTGGTTATCTTCCAAAGCCGCAAGCTCTCAAGGCGAAGTCCATTCCGTATGACCCTGCCAAACCGATGTCGGAACAGCCCAACGCCGGGCTGGTTCGCGCCGACAAGCTTACGGAACAGGAGCAAAAGCTCGGGTACAAATTAGACCCGGGCACGGGTCTGGTCTCGCAGTATGGGAAGCACTTCTATAGCGACATTGATCTTCACGGTGTTTACGATACTGCGGGTAACGACGTCACGCGGCAATTTTTCGATGAGCTAATGAAAAATCCGCAGTACCGCAACGGCCCGCTACAGGAGCTCATTCAGCACTATCCGCAGGATTGGTGGCAATACAGAAATAACCCCGCGTTGGCGGGCACCAACTATGGACCCCAGGTAGGAGGCGGCAAGACCGTGACGGCTTATTTGCCGGACTCAACGGTGCAACTGAACACCGTCCAACAGATGAAGGCGCTTTATACTCAAAACAACATCAACTTTTCGTCGATCTATCCTCACCACTGATCGAGCCGTCATTGATACAGCATCGCGCGCGCGAGCGTGACGGCGTCGGCGTGATTGGTGCGCGCCAGTGCGCCGTAAAATACGCGCACGGCCTTGCACTCCTGCGCGGGCGTGAGATGTGCGGAGTCGTCCAACGCCGATCTTAAGGCCTCGAGGTCGGCCGGCGGCAATCGGCTCATCATCCGGGTGAGGGCGGGCTGATATTGGTCCGGCGTCGGCGCTGGCCTGATGGGCATCCGGTTGATAGTCGCCCGCGCCGCCTGATCAAAAAGCTGCGCCCACTCCCGTTGTCGTTGCGGCGGCAGCGATTCGACGGCAGGGACGAATCCGCGCGCCATCGAACCTGACCAGAGTCCCGCGCAGGTCGATAAATCGGCGCGATCGGCCAGCTCCGACCGAAGCCGGATTAACTCGGCTATCGACTGGTCGCCGAGCCGTTGCAGGCCGTCGCGGCTGGCGGCTGCGAGCAGGCGCTCGAGCGGCATCGACGCTCCGTTCGGGTCCTGGGCGCCGGTGATGATTGCAGCCTCGAACAAGTCCCGGTAGTTGACTTGCATCTCCTGTTGAAACGCCGGCACCGTGGTCGAGGTTCGCCGCGTGCCCGCCGCGCTCGAAGGGGCATGAAATAACGCAGTCGCCAGCATCACGAGCGTGGCGCCGAGGGCTACTAGCGGTGATGAACCGCGCGTGCGACAGCGGTTACATAGCATGTGTTTACGGGAGACCGTGGAGATCTGAATCAAGTTCTTCCTCTGATCAACCAGCTCACTTACCGTCGCGAGCGACTGCGGCGCCGGACTGAAGCAGGCGCTCGATCTCGGCCGCGCTGTATCCGGCTTCCTGCAGAATCGTGCGAGTATGCGCGCCGTAATCGGGCGGCACTTGCGGCTTTCGCTTCTCGCTCTCGGCAATGAAGATCGGACTGTCCACCGTTTCGATCACGCCGTGGCCGGGATAGTCGAAGTTCACGATCGCACCACAGTCGCGCATCTGCGGATCACGCACCGCTTCGTCGAGCGTCGGCAGCGGCGACCATTTGATGTCGTGGGTGCGAAAGTTCTCCCGCCAGTGGCTCAGCGGCTTGCTCTCGAACTGCGATTGCAGGATCGCATGGAGCTCGGGTGCGTTTTCCTTCCGCGCCTCGAAGGTAGCGAACAAAGGGCTGGTCGCGAGCTCAGGTTCACCCAGCGCGGCGCACAAGCGTGAGAACTCGCGCTCAGGGTCGAGCAGCGCGATGATCATGGCGTGCTGGTCACTACTAAGGTATGCGGCGATCAGCGGATTCAGCGGACGCTCGCCCGGCTTGCGCACCGGAAATCGCGCGGCGGAGAGCTTCGCCTGGATATCGACGCTGTTCGCCCACGCGCCTGCCGCCATCAGCGAGGTGCTCACCTTGGAACCCTGGCCAGTGCGTTCCCGCCTATACAGTCCGAGCATGATGGCGCCGAACAAAGTGGCGGCGGTCGGATGATCGCCCATCGCGGGCCGCGCGCCCGCGGGAGTTCCATCGGTGCCGGTGACACTCGTCATCAATCCAGAGCGCGCCCAGTATGCGAGCCCGTCGTAGGCCGGCGAGTCCGCTTCGTCGCCGCGCTCGCCATAGCCGGTGACCAGCGCATAGACGAGGCGCTGATTGAGCGGGCGCAGGTCCTCCCAGGTCAGTTGAAACTTCCTGAGCAGCGACTGCTGAAAGTTAGTCACGAAGACGTCAGCGCCGGCGACCAATCGCAGTAGAGCGTCGCGCCCGGCGGTGTTGGTGAGATCCAGCACGATACTTCGTTTGTTGCGGCTGGTGAGAAGCCAGGTGTAGGTGAACGCGGAGCTCGGATATCCAGGGACTGAAGAGAAGTTGCGCCAGAGATCGCCGTCGGGCGGTCGTTCAATTTTGACTACGTCGGCGCCGAAGTCGGACAATATGGTGGCCGCCGCGGGTCCGGCGACATAGGTAGCGCAATCGATCACTTTGAGTCCTTCGAGGACTCCCTCATTTCCATTCATAAGACTCTCGCGCTCGCGTCTCTCTAGTTGTTGATCCTTGCGGTCGGGAAATACCATTCCCGATGGCGAAACCTATCAATCAGTTGGTTCCGCGGATAGACCGCTCAGACTGTTTTCATTTGCCGCCGCAGTGTCTTCGTTCGGACAGCACCTGGCGACGAGCCACTCTTCTGAGTCGCTCGCAGGTGGAGTAGGCTCGGGCCGCCCGTTTGCTATGTCTCGGATGGCGCGAAAACAAGATCAACCTTCAACAGGGACGTCGCTTCCGAAGTTCGCCGATACCGTCGTGATCGGTGGCGGCACCGCGGGAGCGGCGGTCGCGGGTCTTCTCGCTGAGCATTCCGCGCAGCCTGTGCTGCTGCTGGAGGCCGGTCCGGATTATGGTCCGTTCGCCGCGGGACGATGGCCCCCGGAACTCACCGATGCCGGCGCGATCCCGACCACGCACGACTGGGGCTACCATAGCGGGGAGATGTACGCGCCGCGTGTTATCACTTACGAGCGCGCGCGGGTGATCGGCGGATGCTCGTCGCATAACGGATGCGCGGCGATCTGGGGCAGTAGCGTCGATTACGACGGATGGGCCGCGGTCGGAAATCCGGGATGGTCAACGGACGAACTGCGGCCGCTGTTCCGCGCCGGCTCCGAGCGCCTGCGGGTTCGAATTCCGGAGCCAATCGAGGTCACTCCTTTCCAGCACATGTCTTTGGACGCCGCGGCCGCCGCCGGAATCCCGCGCGTCGCTGACCTTAACAATCTCGATGAGAACCTGGGGATGGCGCCGAGTCCGGCGAATGTCGTGAACGGCGTCCGCTGGAACACCGCGTTCGCCTATCTCGATCCAGTCCGCGAGCGGTCGAACCTGACTATCGTTGGCGACTCGGCGTGCGACCACCTTGAAATCAAGTCAGGACGAGTAAGCGCTGTCGTCGTAGCGGGCCGCGAGGGCCCGGTCCGCATCGAAGCCGGCCGTATAGTCGTGGCTGCGGGGACCTACGGCTCTCCCGCGATTCTCGAGCGCTCAGGGATCGGCGATCCCTCCGAACTTCGCTCGGCAGGCATCACGCCGATGCACGACCTGCCCGGAGTCGGTCAGAATCTGCATGACCATCCACGGGTTTCACTGAGCTACGCGGGGTCGCGCGAGCTCGAAGCGATGATGGCCGCGTTTGCGCGCGATCACTGGATGCCCGAGGAACAGACGATTGCCAAGGCGCGATCCTCGCGATGTACACGAGCATTTGATCTCCACATCTATCCGGTTGGCGGACCGGACCGCACAACCGAAACCGGTTGGCGATGGACACTCGAAGTGGCGTGCCTGACGCCACGATCCCGGGGCGCGCTACGGCTGACGAGCGCGGACCACGCCGCGGCGCCTATCATCGACCATCGCTACCTATCCGATCCCGAGGACGAAGATTTGCGCGTGCTCACGGACGGCGTCGCGCTCGCTCGCGAAATAGCCGCGGAACCCGCTCTGTCGCGGCTAGCGGGCCGGGAGCTTTCACCCGGCAGGGCAGTCGCGACCCGCACCGAGATCGCGGCGTTCGTCAAGGCCAATTGCCTGCACTACTACCATCCGGTAGGGACATGCCGGATGGGCCCGGCGAGCGATCGGTCCGCGGTCGTCGATTCGCGTGGGAAGATCCATGGGCTCGACAACGCCTACATAGCTGACGCGTCGATCATGCCTGTGATACCGCGCGCGAACACCAACCTCCCGGCCCTGGTCGTCGGAGAACGAATCGCCCGCTGGCTGCTTGAACGTGGCTAGTCCCCTCCGCAATCGGCGCGAGAGCGGGACGATTTCGTCAGCCGAGCCTGGAGCGCGCGACCCGCGTGCCTTCGACCATTGCTTTGAGTTTGCCAAAGGCGATTTCGCGGGAGAGATACTTCATACCGCAGTCGGGCGCGATTGCGAGGCGCTCTGCGGGAACATGCTTCAGCGCGGCCTCGATACGCGCGGCTACGACCTCCGGCGTCTCGATGCTTCGATCGCCGAGGTCGAGCACGCCTACGATCATCATCTTGCTCGGAAGCTCGCGCAGGACCGCGAGGTCGAGCCGAGGTTGCGCGGCCTCGATCGATACCTGGTTCACGGCGCAGTCTTCCAATTCGGTCAGGAATGAGTAGCTCGACGGTTTCTGCGGAACCACCGCCGCGTAGCCGAAGCAAATGTGAATCGCGGTAGTGCCGGTGATGCCGTCGAGCGCGCGATCCACCACCGTGACGCCGTAATCCTTCGCACGCTGCGGGAAGCGCTGCATCCACGGCTCGTCGAGCTGCACAATGTCGGCGCCGGCCGCGAACAGGTCCTTGACCTCTTCGTTGACGGCGGCGGCGAGTTCCATCGCGAGCGTCTCGCGATCGCGATGGTAGCTGGTCTGCGACTGTTCCGACATCGTGAACGGTCCCGGCAGGGTAATCTTGATTCTGCGATCGGTGTGCGCGCGCAGAAACTCGACGGCTCGAACCTCGACCGGGGCGAGGCGGCGCACGGGTCCGGAGAACAGCGGCACCGCTACGGTTATCGTGCGGCCCGCGTTGGTTAGAGTCAGCTTTCCTTCCTTCTCACGATCGAGTCCCGCAAGCGCGTTGGAAAATTTATTGGAGTAGCTCTCGCGGCGGATCTCGCCATCGCTGATGATGTCGACGCCCGCGCGCTCCATGTCGCGAATCGCCACGATAGTAGCGTCGTCCTGCGCCTGCTCGAGCCATCGCTCCGGGATTCGCCATAATTCGGGAACGCGGGTGCGTGGGACGAAGGTGCTTAGCTTCTCGCGATCGATGAGCCAGTCCGGTTGCGGATAGCTTCCGACCACCATCGTCGGGAGAAGCGTGTGCTGTGTCATGGAGCCCTGTCCTGCGCAATCGCCCGGCTACATCGGGGTTAGCGGCGGTTGGCCGAGACGTAGCTGCCCGAAGTTGGCCGCCGTGCGCGCCTGCTGCAGAACGATGTGAGTTCGCATCACCGCGAGGTCACGAAAGTACCGCCCGAGCATCGAATCGACGCGCCCATTGCTGGTGCCACTGGTGGCGAAAAGCAGGTCGACCGCCTCCCAGCACAAGTTGATGGATTGCTGAAGTCTCAGGATGAGCGCGCGCTCCGCCTCGTCGCTGAATGAGCTTTCATCGCGCATTCGGCTGGCGCACAGGCGAGTGTAGTCTTCGCTGAATTTGAGGAGCGCCGCCTCCGCCGTCTCCACCAGCGCATGCGCGCGTCCGAGATACTCCTGGTGCTCATAGTTCTGGCTGCGTAGAACGAAGGGAGGAAAGCTGGTGGGTTTCTTTGCGAGAATCTCCTCGTAGATGTCGATCGCGCCGCGCGCCGTGCCCACCGCAACTGCCGCCGCCTCACCGACCAGGAAGCTCGCTATCCGTCCGTGATAGAGCGGATTGGCGAGGCCCTCGATGCGGCCGCTATCCGGGGGAGGATCTTCCGCGAGTCCGCCGCTGGTGGTGCGGTAATCCGGAACGAAGATCTCATTTGCGATCGCAATCCGTTTGGAGCCGGTGCCCTGCATCGCGAACATCTGCCAGTTGTCGACGACCTCGTAATCCCTCGGATAGAGGAGCAGCAGAATCTGCCGGGGCGGCTCGCCCTGTGCGCCGCGGAGCACCGCCGGGCCGATGAAATGGGTGGCGACGTCACATCCCGAGGCGTAGTCCCAGAATCCCTTCACCTTGTAGCCGTCGCCGTCGCGAACTATGAAGGCCGGCGCGCCAGAGGCCGGCGCGCGAAATTCGCCCTCGGCGCCATACGCTTCAATCTGCGCGCGCTCCTCGAAGCGGGCAAATACGAGAGGATGTCCCGCGGTGAGCGCCAGCACCCATCCGCTCGATGGGCATCCGCGCGCAATCTCGATCATCACGCGATGAAAAGTCGGCACGTCGAATTCGTAGCCGCCGAAGCGCCGCGGCTGCATGATGCGATAGAAGCCCGCCGCGACGAATTCCTTGTGCGTCGCCGGTAGAATCCGCCGTGCCCTCTCGCATTCGGGCTGGCGCTCGCGCAGCACGGTCCGCATTTCGCGCGCGCGGGCAATCATCGCCTCAGGCGAGAGACCGGGCTCGGGAACCTTGATAGAACGTCCGGGCATCGATCTTATCTCACTAAAGTCTACCGACACCGAATGGCCGATGGTTGCACGGCTACTCACGCGCTTGTAGACCCGCGGCTGTCGGCGTGCAACTGCAAAGTTCCTGGTCACAATGAACCCCGACTCGCGTACGACTCTCCAACCTGGAGCCCGACCCTCGCCGCGACCGGAGTATAAAGTGACTAATCGAGACAACCCAGTGACTATTCGAGAGCAAGACCAATCAGGACGGATCGCCGCGAGGAACTATTCACAAAATCAGGCCCAGCGCATCGCCTACGAGTCGCAATGGGAACAGGATGATCGTCCCGACCGCATGCAGAGTCGAGCCCACGACGCTGTCCGGTTCCGGTTCGGAGGTAGTCGTCGTGGTAGTGGTGGAAGTTGACGACGATTCTGGTGATGACGGATCGCTCTGCGTGACCGTGGTCTGAGTTGTCGAGGTCGAACAGGATTGAAGCGCCGGAGATCCGCCGAGCGCCACAAGCACAACGATTAGCGGCAGGTAGCGGTTGTTCATGGATTAAACCCCTTGCCAGATACGAATGGGATTCCGCTGACTAAGGGTAGAGTAGCAAGTCACATACCATTCCGATGCTGCCAATCCTGACGAATCCTTTAACTATCTCGAAATAGCTAGTCAGCCAGCTGTGTTGGCGTCAGAATGGCCACGGAGACCGGCGGCAGGTAGACGGCTGCGGCCTCGAGGCGAGCCTCGCTCTTCGACGCTAGCGCGATGACGAGCTGTTCTGACCCCGTATCCAGGGAAATCCGCTGGCCAGTAGCGGCCAGGTTGCATGCGACGACGCACGCTCCGCGCCGCATCCAGAGCCAACGTGCCGCCTCATCGAAGCTGACCGCGGTCCGCTCGAGCCGTCCATCGGCCAGGTCCGGAACGCTCCGGCGCATCGCGATCAGCGCGCGATACCATTGCAAGACATCGCGGTGATCGCCCCGCTCCCGCTCCGACCAATCGAGCTTCGACCGTTGAAATGTCTCCGCCGACTGCGGATCCGGAACCTCGGATCTGGCGGATTCCGGAAATTCCGCGCGGCGTCCCTTACTTACCGCGTCGGCCAGCCCCGGATCGGTATGGTCGGTGAAGTACTGAAACGGGCTCGAGGCGTTCCATTCTTCGCCCTGAAACAGCATCGGAATGAACGGCGACGCAAACAAAAGCGCCGACGCGACTTTCAAACGATCGACTGAGATGAGATGACCTATGCGTTCGCCTTTGGCGCGATTACCTACTTGGTCGTGGTTCTGCAGAAATCCAACGAAGCGATGGCCCAAGAGGCCGCTCGGGATCGGCCGCCCATGGTTGCGCCGGCGGAAGCGCGAGTAGCCGCCGTCATTGACGAAGACCCGGGTCAGCGACTTCGCCAAGTCCGCGAGCGCGCCGAAATCCGCATAGTAGCTATCGCGCTCGCCACTGAGGAGCGCGTGCAGCGCATGATGGAAATCGTCACTCCATTGCGCATCGATTCCGTAGCCGCCGGCCTCGCGCGGCACCACGACGCGTGGCTGGTTGAGGTCGCTCTCCGCGATCAGAATCAGATGGCGTCCGAGACGGGCCGACAGCGCCTCGACTTCCGATGCGAGCTGCTCGAGAAAATGAATCACCGAAGCGTCGAAGATCGCGTGAATCGCATCGATGCGCAGACCATCGACATGGTAGTCGCGCATCCACATCAGGGCATTGTCGCAGAGATAGCGGCGCACCTCTGAACTGCCGGCGTCGTCGAGATTGATCGCCTGACCCCAGGGCGTCACGTATCGATTAGTCAGATAGGGTCCGAATTGTCTGAGGTAGTTTCCGTCGGGACCGAAGTGATTATAGACCACGTCCAAGATTACGCCGATCCCATTCGCGTGGCAGGCATCGACCAGTCGCTTCATCGCGTCCGGTCCGCCGTAGCCGTGATTAGGTGCATAGAGATCGACACCGTCGTAACCCCATCCGCGGGTTCCCGGAAATTCACCGACCGGCATGATCTCGAGATGCGTCACGCCGAGTTCTCTCAAGTAGCTCAGTCGTTCGACGGCCGCATCGAAAGTGCCGGCGCTCGTGAATGTGCCGACATGACACTCATAAATAATCGCGGAAGAGAGCGGCGCCGGTTGCCATCCGGAATCGCTCCACGCGGAGCTCGAGTGATCAACCGGGCGCGAAAATCCATGTACGCCGTGCGGTTGCCAGGGCGAGCGTGGATCGGGCAGCGGCGGGCCGCCATCGAGAATGAAGGCGTAATCCGATCGCGACCAGTCGTCTGCGAGCTCGACTCTCCACCATCCGCCGCTTTCCTTAGTCATCGGAACGCGGCCGGAGGCGGTTACCAAGTCGACTTTCGCCGCAGATGGCGCCCAGACGCGCCGGGTACTCACCTCGCGGCCTCTGGCTGCGACAATAGGCCGACCGGAAATCTGCGCAGAAGATCGCCGAGCCGCACCGACGTGCCATGCCAATGCTCGCCGGTCAGGTGATTAATCCACTCGCCCTCGGGCAGCGTCAATTTGGTATCCTGCCAATCGCCGCCAAGCTTGATAACCAACCGCGGCGCGATTGCCACCACCGAGGTTCCTCGAGCGAACGCGATGACGTGTTCGGCGCGCGCTCCGCTCGCCGTGAGCGGATGGATGCCGGCATCGGGGCCGAACCATTCAGGATGACGTTTGCGCAGCGCGAGCGCTTGCTTGATTAGCCAGAGCTTGGGCAGCCCTTCGTCGATGCGGGCCATTACCTGCTCGGGCGTTGCGGTTCTTAGATCGGCGAGAAGTTTCCGCCGCGTGTCGTAATCGACGGGCCGGCGATTATCCGGATCGACCAGGGCAAGATTCCATAACTCGGTGCCCTGGTAGAAATCCGGGACGCCCGGCGCGGCGAGCTTGAGCAGAGTCTGCGCGAGCGAGTTGATGCGTCCCGGCGCGATCAGCGGTGCAACGAATTCTTCCAGCTCCTTCACAAATCGGCGATCGTCAAGGATGCCTTCGACGAACTGCTTGAACCCGGCTTCGTAGTTCGGTTCCGGGTTGGTCCACGAAGTATAAACTTTCGCCTCGCGCGCCGCCTTCTCCGCATATGACCAGAGCCGCGCCCGGTCGAGCGGCCAAGCCCCGACCAGTACCTGGTAGAGATGATATTCGATATTGCGATCGGGCAGGTCGCCCTTCCGATAACGTTCGTTGATAGCGAACCAGTCGCGCACCGCGCGACTCCATTGATCCGGAATCTCGGAGAGTAAAAATAACCGCGCGCGCACGTCCTCGCTGCGCTTGGTGTCGTGCGTCGACGTTGTGAGCATCGTGCGCGGCCACTTGCGGTGGATGTTCCGGCTCCATCGATAGAACTCTTCCGGAGCGATTCCAAATGAGCCGGGGTCGCCGCCCACTTCGTTCAGCGCGATCATCCGGTTGAAGGTGTAGAAGGCGGTGTCTTCAGCTCCCTTGGCCGTCACGGCCGCGTCGGTCTGCTGAAAGCGCATAGCCAATTCGAGCGGCAGATCGCCAGGCACGCGCAGCGTCAAAATATCTCCCAGGAAATCGAACAGCCGCGAATCCAAATCCTGCCGGTAAGCCTTTGCCTGCTCGATCGCAGCAGCTATCTCGCGCTCGTCCTCGGGAACGACTTCGCCCGGAGTGCGAACATAGGTGCGATAAACCTGGAAGCAAGCCAATGCGGCGCGCAACACCTCGTGCACTTCGTGACGCGTATAGTCGCGATGAAATCGCTCGCTCTCGCAGATGTCCAGGAACAGCGCGGTCAGGTAATTGATGTCGCTGCCCAACGACTCCCGCATCGCAATCTGCTTCTTCGCGCGAACGACGCTCGCATAGTCGACCGATTCACCGGTGAACTCGCGGTAGAAAGCGTCGAGCGGCTCGGCGCCAGAGGGATCGACGAACAGGCCCGCGGCAAGGTTGAGAAAATCGTATCCACTGGTCCCATCGATTGGCCACGAGTCGCGCAGGCTCTCCTGCCTGGCGAGGATTTTTTCGGCGACGATCCAGCAGTCGGGAGCGGCGGCGCGCAGCCGCTCAAAGTACGCGAGCGGATCGCGCAGGCCGTCCGGATGATCGACTCGCAAACCGTTCAATTTATTTTCGCGAATCCATTTCAGTACCAATGCGTGCGTGGCATCGAAGACGGAATCGTTTTCCATCCTCAGGCCCACCAGCGAGTTGATATCGAAGAAGCGCCGGTAGCCGAGGTCGCGAGTGGCCATGCGCCAATAGGCGAGCCGGAAATTCTGATGCTCGAGAAACTCGTACAAACGATTGTGATCCGAATTCAGCTCCGCCAGAACCTTATCAATCGCGGCGCCGACCGCCGGCTCCTCGCGCACCAGGCGATCGAGCATCACGTTGAGCACCCGCTTGTCGCGATGACGGCGGGTGATGCTTTTGGTGTCGGTGGCCGCGGGCGCTGGCAACTCTCCGTAGGCATCCGCGATGAACGCGAGCGCCTCGCTTCGGCAGGGCGCGGCGGCGGCAGCGAGCACTTCGCGCAATGATCGCGGCGCGACCGGAAAGACTTTGTCCCCGTAGCAGACCACGAAGCGGCCTTCTTCGCGGATCACTTTCAGCTTTCCCGCTTCGAGGACGCGGCCGTATTGATCCTCGAGCACGGGTAGCAGCACTGAGTTGCGATGGCGGGTTTCGGGCGGCTCCCAGTCGACGTCGAAGAACGCGGCGAAAGTGCTGGAGGGACCGTTCTCCAGCACGTCCCACCACCACGGATTTTCCCGCCCCGTGATGGCCATATGGTTGGGCACGATGTCCAGCACCTGGCCCATGCGGTGACGCTTGAGTTCCTCGCACAGGCGAGCGTGACCCTCCGCGCCGCCGAGGTCTTCGCTGGCGCGCGAATGATCGACTACGTCGTAACCGTGGGTGCTGCCGGGCGCGGCCTGAAAATACGGCGAGCAGTAAAGCTGGTCTATACCAAGTTCGTCGAGATAGGAGATGATCCTGGTCGCGGCATCGAAGTCAAACTCCTGGTTGAGTTGAACCCGATAGGTAGATAGTGGCTCACGCGACACGGGACATCACGACTAGAGAACGCGATTCTACTCTCATTCGGGCACCGGCAACATATAGTCTCTTGCTTCTGCTCGGCGCGTTGCCGATCGTATCCATTACCTTCTTCCAGTTCTTACCCCATTTTTCGGGCGGAAGCACAAACTGCACCGGCTCCGAGTGAGCATTGAAGATGAGATAGAAGCTGTCGTCCACAACGCGGCGGCCGAACTTGTCCTGACCGGGAATCGCTTCACCGTTGAGGAATACGCCCAGCGATTTCGCAAATCCGACATGCCAATCGTCGTCTGACATCTGCTCACCATCTGGGCGAAACCAGGCGAGGTCTTCGACCGCGGTGCCGCGAATCGGCCGTCCCTGAAACCATTTCCGGCGGTGAAACACCGGATGTTTTTTGTAAAAACTGATTACTCCTTTGCAGAATTCCAGCAAGTCCTCGTCAACATGATTCCAATCGAACCACGAAATCTCATCGTCATGGCAATAGCTATTGTTGTTCCCGCGTTGCGTGCGCCCGACTTCGTCGCCACCCAGTACCATCGGAACCCCGAGCGACAGAAACAGAGTAGCCAGAAAGTTGCGCTTCTGGCGCGCACGGAGCGCGTTGATTGCCTCGTCCTGGGTAGGTCCTTCCGCGCCGCAGTTCCACGATCGATTGTTTTTCTCGCCGTCGCGGTTTTCCTCGCCGTTGGCCTCGTTATGACGGTCGTTGTAGCTGACCAGATCGTTCAGCGTAAATCCGTCATGGGCAGTGACAAAGTTTATGCTCGCGTATGGCCTGCGGCCTCCTGATTCGTAGAGGTCAGAGCTGCCCGTGAGCCGCGAGGCGAATTCGGCGAGACTCTGATCGGAGCCGCGCCAGTAGTCGCGCACGCAGTCGCGATATTTACCATTCCACTCCGACCACAGGACGGGAAAGTTGCCGACCTGGTAGCCACCCTCGCCCAAATCCCACGGCTCCGCGATTAGCTTGACCTGCGAGAGAACCGGGTCCTGATGAATGATGTCGAAGAACGCGCCGAGGCGGTCGACTTCGTGCAGCTCCCGCGCCAGCGCAGAGGCCAGGTCAAATCGAAAGCCGTCGACGTGCATGTCGACTACCCAGTAGCGCAAGCTATCCATGATAGTTTGCAGCGTTCGCGGATGCCGCATGTTGAGGGTGTTGCCGCAACCGGTGTAGTCCATGTAGTAACGCGCCTGATCGGGAAGGACGCGATAGTAACTGAGGTTGTCGACTCCTCGATAGGACAGTGTCGGTCCCAATTGGTTCCCTTCGGCCGTGTGGTTATAGACCACGTCGAGGATGACCTCGAGGCCGGCGCTGTGCAGCGTCCTGACCATGGTCTTGAATTCCGCGACCTGCTCACCGGCCGAACCCGACGAAGAGTAGCGGCTGTCCGGAGCGAAGAAGCCGATCGAATTGTATCCCCAATAGTTAGTCAGCCCGCGCTCGATGAGATGACGTTCCGGGACTGAATGTTGGACCGGCATCAACTCGACCGCGGTTACGCCGAGCGACTTGATATACTCAATCGCCGCAGGATAAGCGAGACCGGCGTAGGTTCCCCTTAGCTCCGGCGGGATGTCGGGATGGAGCATAGTGAAGCCTTTGACATGAATTTCGTAGATGATGGTTTCGTTCCATGGTATCCGTAACTGAGTATCGTTGCGCCAGCCATAAAAAGGATCCACCACGACGCACTTCGGCATGAAAGCGGAACTGTCGCGCTCGTCACGACTCAGATCTTCATCGCCGTGTCCTACCACATATCCGAATAGTGCGTCGTCCCAGCGAACCGGCCCATCGATAGCTTTTGCATAAGGGTCGATAAGCAGTTTCGCAGGATTGAAACGATTGCCCTTGTCCGGCTCATAAGGACCGTTCACACGATAGGCATAACGCAGTCCCGGCTTCACGCCCGCAAGGTAGATATGCCACACGCGATCAGTCTGCTCGGTCATCGGGAAGCGAGCGGTTTCCCGATTAGGGCCGGCGTCTCCATAGAGGCAAAGCTCGACGCCGGTCGCGTTCTCGCTGAACAGCGAGAAGTTGACCCCGGCGCCGTCCCATGTTGCGCCTTGTGGGTATGGCTCTCCGGGCATGGTCTTAATCGTGGCCATGTTACAAGCTCATCGGCGGAGTACCTCGCTCCTGAGTCAGTCAGGTAACTGTACTTGAGAATGCGACGCAAGAGGTTTCCGCGCGTCGGCAGCGGTAAGACGCCAAACTAAATCTACGTATCCAAGTGCGACTCACGCCATCCCGCCGCACGGACCTCATATGCCCGCCCAGCGAAGTAGCGCTAGCCAAAGCGCGACTGCGCCGAGCACGTCATTCAGATCGGTCGTGGATGCGGATGCTACCCGGACATCGAACGCGTGTATAGCTGAATGAGCTCTCCGGCAACGGTGCTGACATGGATATCAGAGCCAGGGACCTGGCCGTGCAAGGCCTTTTTCACCTTGGCGGTGATGATGGTATCTTGCGCGGCGGTATTGGTTCCATGGGAAGCATGCTTGGCCGCAGTAGCCGTATCGGATCCAGCGGCTTCTACCGACTCGCCCGCCGCATGGATCGACTGACTACCGACTTACCATTGTCCATACTACTGTCTTGTGCGAACACGGGGGGCAGTCAGCGCCAGTCCAACGACGATTGCGGGTGCGATCAGAAATCTTTGCAATTTTCGTTTCGATCGGTTTCATACCACCTCCTTCGGTATGGAGTACCTCTTTCGGTTCGGTTTGTCGTGGATTATGTGTCAGTCAGGCAGCAGCTCAGGCCCCGTAGCCGCGAGTCTTCAGCCACTTCTCGATCGCGTCTCGTTGCTCGCCAGTGCGCTCCTGGATTTTACCGACTAACTTGTCCATGCTTCCTTCAGCCTGAGTGAGATCGTCGTCGGTGAGCTGACCCCACTTCTTTTTGATCTCTCCCTGTAGCTGCTTCATCTTTCCTTTCACTATGTCCCTATTCACCTGAGTTACCTCCTCACATTCTGCAGCGAAACTCAAACACTAGATAATACTCAGCAAGAGCGAGGCCAGCGAGAAAGGCTAATCGATCGCGATAATTTCGCTCAGCGGAGAAGGAATTTATTCACGCTTCAGAACGCGCCCCAATGAGCGCACCGGAGCACGGGAAAAACACGATGAAGCAATTGTGACTATTTCGCGCGTCCGTGACGTTCGAGCTTGTTATACAGCGTCTTTGCGCTGACGCCGAGGATTTGCGCGGCGCGGGTCTTGTTGCCGCCGGTGAATTCGAGCGTTCGTGAAATCAGCTCCTGCTCGACCTCGTCGACCGATGATCCGAGGCGCACCTTGAAGTAGCCGCCGTCCTGCGAACCCACGGAGCGAAACTCCTCGGGCAAATCGCTCTTGCCGATGGTGCGGCCCTGGCACACGATGATCGCGCGCTCGATGACGTTGCGAAGCTGACGAACGTTACCGGGCCACGGATGCGCCTTCATCACGTTGAGACACTCTTCATCAACGCCGATGACATCCGACTTGCTTCGCTGCGCATAGTGCTGCACGAACGATTGGGTGAGAAGCGGCAAGTCTTCGATACGCTCGCGCAATGGCGGCAGCCGGATCTGAAAAACATTCAGCCGATAGTAAAGATCCTCGCGCAACACGCCGTCGCGCACCGCTTGCTCGATGTCGCGATTGGACGCCGCGAGAACCCGGACATCGAGCTGCACCTCGCTGGTGCCGCCGAGACGGCGCAGCTTCTGCTCTTCGATCACGCGGAGCAATTTCGGCTGCAACTCGGCTTTCATCTCGGTGATCTCATCGAGCAGCAGCGTGCCGCCATTAGCCATTTCGAAACAGCCTTCCTTGCGGCGATCAGCTCCGGTAAAAGCGCCCTTCTCATGACCGAACAGCTCGCTCTCCATCAGCGTCTCGGGAATCGCGGAGCAGTTGACCGGCACGTACACGGTATTGCGTCGCGAGGACATCTCGTGGATGGTGCGCGCGACCAGTTCCTTGCCGGTTCCGCTCTCTCCCGTAATGACTACGGACGCCGATGATTGGGCGACCTGCTCGATTGCCGCAACGACGCGGCGCATCGCGGGCGAGTGGCCGAAAATCGGGCCGATCACGCCGACGTCGGCCAGCAGACGCCGCAGCGACATGTTCTCCTCGCGCATGCGGACGTTCTCCGCGATATTTTTCAGTATCTGGCGCAAGTGAGGCGGGTCGACCGGCTTGCGCAGATAGTCCAACGCGCCCAGCTTGATCGCCTCGACCGCGTCAGGAATATCGCCGAGCCCCGAGATCATGATGGTCGGCAGATTGATGCCCATCTCGCGGATCTCGCGCAGAAGCTCGAGCCCGTTCTTGCGCGGCATCCTCAAGTCGGCGAGCAGAATCTGCGGATGAAAAGTATCGATCAACTCGCGCGCGCGCTCGCCGTCTTCCGCGATTTCGACGCCGTATCCCCATGCGGCGAGCGACTCGCGCCATTCCTCGTGAGTGGCGACGTCGTCTTCCGCGACCAGCACTCTCGTGAGCTCTGCCATTGCGTTTCCCCTGAGGGCGACCAGGTTGACAAACTTGTCGATCGGCTTCGTTACCGCTATCGCCTCCTGTTGCTCCTCCGAGGCGAATATTAATCGAAAACGGCGCGAGCGCCGAATTGAGGCCGCCTTTGCCAGTAGGGGCAAGAGGCATGCCCCGGATTTGCCTTGTTTTTTGTAGATTTACCGAGCGATGATCGTGTACATTTTACGATGCCCGGTAATTATTAGTCAAATGATGGGCGCTCCAGTCACGACTTGCGAGGAGTGCATCGATGCTCGCTGACGGGCGGCCCCACGACGGTGACTCTGACCGAGGTCACTCCGTGGCCCGTCATGCCGATCCGTCGAGCGGCGGCCCTCGACAAGTCGAGGCGCCGTCCCTTTTGATGCGGCCCGCAATCGTTGATCCGAACCTCGACGGAGCGTCCGTTGCCGAGGTTGGTCACTGTCACTCGCGTGCCTAACGGAAAGTCCCGGGCCGCAGCGGTGAGCCCGTCGGGATTGAAAGTCTCGCCGCTAGCGGTTTGGTTGCCGGACTCTTCCTCTCCATACCATGAAGCCATGACGATCCGGGTTTCGGTGGCGGCAGGCGCGGGCGGCGGCGCGGGCGCGACAATTACCGGCGGCAGAGGTGGCGGTAGCTCTGGCGTTCGGGAAGCGCATCCAGCCGCGATCAGGCATAGCGCGATCGCGGCGGCTGCGTAACATATTGCAGGAGAGAGGCGGCGATACCCGGCGAGAGATTTTGATTTCACATGGCCCCGATTTTTCCTGAACTTTTCCCTGGATGGGGGAATGGCTCCGCGTAGCTGCTCGATTCAATTCAAATTCAATTCAATTTCAGATCTGCTCAGCTCGCGCCGCTCAATACCACTACCAGAAACAAAACCAGCAGGGTCAGCATCATAGTAACAGCCACGCATGAGCCCAGGATATTGCTCCCATGTGGACGCATAGTACTGAATGCCTCACCACCAATGGGCTCTAGTGGACTATTCCGATGACGTGCGGGCAGATCCCGAGTCGTGGCGATTCGTTGCTGTTGAAGCTGAGCACCAGCGCCGGCGTGGTCACGGGGCTTCCGCCTTGCCAGTCAGGGGTCGGCGGCAGTCCGGGTCCGGTCGAAGTAAAGAATTGGGTACCAGCGCATCGCGAGCGAACCGATGATTCATATGGTTCTTCGCCGCGCGATTGATCCGAATCGTCGCTGCGCGTCCGTTCGGAAAGATAGCTGGCTTGATCGGAAACGTAGCTGCGCGCCTGATCGGAAAAATCGCTGCGCTCCTGCGCGCTGACCGGATTTGTGGCGCGGTCGTGGCTCGGAGTTGCGCTCCCATATGGCACGAATGCCGGCTGGACGTTAGCGCAATCGATTCCGCCGCAATCCTCGCTGAGCGCATAGCCAAGAGCCACGAAAATTCCTATTACCAACCAAAAGCCGAGTGAAACTACGAAAGGTTTCATAGTCGCTCTCCTCTGCCCGAAAGGAACAGCATGTTCCATGCCTCGACGGTTTATCGAAGGAATTTTCGGCCGCCGGTAGCGTACTGTGTAGGAATTACTAGTCTCGCGCCGATCGCAGATCTTCTCGACTGTCTGCGTGGCGATGCGGCGTGGCGCGATCGTTTTCGCCGAGCCTGCTGGTTCTGCACCGAGGATGGATGTACAAGAAATGTCAAATGGACTTCCGTAATTCGATGCGCTCCTCTATTTGCGATAACCACCGTCCGCCGATGAACGTGCGCATCGAGTGAAGCGGCCGCGTTGGCCTGACCTCCTTCGCATCCCCACACTCCCGTCAGCACGAGCCGGAAAATGGACCGCGTACGCAGCGTCGATCGATTGGCTCTCTACCTGGTCGTTCTGGCAGCCCTGCTGATCCGCCTGGCGCCCCTGCTGCGAGCCGGCAGCTCGTGGGCAATGAGCAATGCCGCTGATGCGACCGGGTATCTACAGCTCGCCGACGGGCTATGGTCCGGATGCGGGTTTGCGCGCTACGTGAACGGAGTATGTTCCGCGCCCGAGATCTTCCGCACTCCGGGTTATCCGGCCTTTCTTGCACTGATGCAGGGGATACGAACCGCGATCGCGGTGCAGGCGATCGCGGGCGCCGCCCTCTGTCTTATCCTTGGACTGTTCGTCTCGCGCAGGTGGGGAAGCCGCGCAGGGCTGATTGCCGCATCCCTGCTCGTTGCCGACGTCCCATCGATCGTGTATAGCGCGCAGTTGATGACGGAAGCGCTCTGTCAGTTCTTCATCGCGCTCGCGATCCTGGCGCTGCTTTCGGTCATCGAGCGCGAGGGCAAATCACTTCGCTCCACCATACTCACTCTCGCCGGGGGAGGGTTGTTCGCACTCGCCGTTCTCATCAGGCCGATCGCGGAATTCGTACTCCCCCTGCTCCCAGTGGCTATAGTCCTTGGCATTCCCAATGCCTCGTGGAACAGGCGAATTACTTTGGCCGGTCTTGCGTTCGCGATACCTGCCGCGGTGGTAGCGGGCTGGACGCTGAGAAATGCGCGAGTCGCGGGCATTCCCGAATTCTCGGTCGTGGGCGACGTGAACCTCTACCTGTATCGGATTCCCGGCGTTCTCTGGTGGACGCAGGGCGGCAGCTATGACGCGATTCAGGCTGAGTTGTGGAACGCTCCCGAGCTTAGGGGAAAGCTCAAAGTCTCGGGCCCCGCGCAGTGGCCCTCACGAGCCACCTTTGCGGAGATGAGACGCAAGTCGGTGAGGATAATTCTTGAACATCCATTTGCGTTTGCTGCGATGATGGCCAAGAGCTTCGCCTACTTACTCGTCGCGCCAACCCGGACGGCTCTTGCGCTGGTCATCGCAAGTTCCGGCGGCTCGCAGAATCCTACCACCGCCGCGGTTACCAGGATCACCAAGTCGGTCGCGGAGCTAATCACCTCGCCGCTACTGACTGCTCTCATCGTCTTTCAACTGGCGCTAACCGCGGCCCTGTGGTTTGGCATTGCGCGTGCGGTGCTGCGTTTGCGCAATTGGCGCGGAGCGCTGTGGATCGCCTTTCCCCTCGCGACAGGTTTTCTATTAGTGTTGCTCGCATCGGGCGCGGAGTCGGAATCACGGATGCGGGTTCCAGCTCTGCCGTTGCTCGCAATGGTGGCAGCGGTCGGACTAAGTGGCGCCGACGCGGACTATCGGGCATTGCCGCAACCCATCGCATGAAGAAACCACTGGTGACGATGGAATAGCCGCACTCGATACGGATTTTGATCGCAAGGTTGGTTCGCCGCTCACCTGACGGCGAATGCGCTCGGTCTAGTTTTGGGGGGCAATTCGAGCACAGCGGCGTGCCGCGGGCGAGGAGCAGCAATAATTCCTGGAGCGAACCTTCCTGAAGACTACCAGCTCATGTCGGCGAGCGGCTGGCCGGGTTTCACGCTCTTGAGTGGCACAATCCTTACCAGGTGCCTCTGCTCCTGAATCGGCGCAAGACCATTGGCGATGAGGACCTTCT
>DATDGX010000254.1:0-2403 GCA_036521875.1 Binataceae bacterium (SeqCode) | reverse complement strand
GATCGTGATCCTGCTCGACAGCCTCAACCGCCATATGCTCGGCGCCTACGGCGGCCGCGAGTTCGCCACTCCCAACCTCGACGCGTTCGCGAGCCGCGCGCTCCGTTTCGATCGTCACTACGCGGGCTCGCTGCCGTGTATCCCGGCCCGCCACGACCTCCTGTGCGCCGCGCTCGATTTCCTGTGGAAGCCGTGGGGCTCGATCGAACTATGGGAGCGTCCGCTGACCGCGCATCTGCGCGCCGCGGGCGTGGTCACCAAGCTGGTCTCCGACCATCCGCATCTGTTCGAAGTCGGCGGCGAGAATTATCACACCGACTTCAGAGCGTGGGACTACCAGCGCGGCCATGAGAGCGATCCGTGGAAGACGCGTCCCGACGCAAGCTGGATCGGCGCGCCGTCGTTCGGCCGCGGCCATACTCCGTATGACAACTCGCGCGGCTACTTCCGCGGCGAGGAGGATTTTCCGGGGCCGCGCACGATGGCGGCGGCGGCGCGATGGCTCGAGAACGAGGCGCCCGCCGACCAGCGCTTTCTGTTGTTCGTCGACGAGTTCGATCCGCACGAGCCGTTCGACACGCCCGAGCCTTACGCGTCGAGGTACGATCCGGCGTGGCGCGGACCGCATCTGATCTGGCCGCCGTATCTCCGCGGTGCGCTCGAACAAGGCGTGCTCACGCCCGCGCAGGCGCGCCAGGTGCGCGCCTCCTATGGCGCCAAGCTCACGATGATCGATGCGTGGCTGGGGAAACTGCTCGGCGCCATCGAGCGCGGCGGCCTCTACGACACGACCGCGGTCATCGTATGCACCGATCACGGACACTACCTCGGCGAGAAGGACATCTGGGGCAAGCCCGCAGTGCCGCTCTACGAGCCGCTCGGACACATCCCGCTGATGGTCGCGTGGCCGGGAGCCGCCGCGGGCGCGGTCGGCGCGCTCACCACCAACGTCGATATCGCGGCGACGCTCGCGGATATCTTCGGCGTGACGATGGAGCATCGGACGCATGGACGCTCGATAGTCCCGCTCATCAGCGGAGGTGCGAAGTCGATTCGCGAGTCGGCGCTCGCGGGAGTGTGGGGACGCGAGGTTCATCTGATCGATGCGCAGCGGAAATACGCGCGCGCGCCGGCCGGCCGGAATGCGCCGCTCAGCCTGTGGTCCAATCGATGGTCCACGATGCCGGTACCGCAAATGCCGCAGCTCCGGATGCCGCCGCCGGACGATCGCGCGGTGCTGGATCGGATGCCGGGCTCGCGGATCCCGGTGATTCGCCAGCCATTCAAGGCCGGCGACCTGCTGCCGTTCTGGGCGGGCGGAAAGTTCAGCGGAAATCATCTGTACCAGCTCGGCGAGGATCCGGCGGAGGAGCGCAACCTGGCCGGCACGCGCATCGAGAAAGATGCCGCCGATCAGTTACGCGCGGCGCTCGAGGAAATCGAAGCGCCGCAAGACCAGTTCGTACGGCTGGGGCTGGCCTGAGCGATCGGCGAACCAGACCAAACTTGCGAAACCTGCCTCAGGTTTCGCGCTTCCCGTCCCTCTGATTACCAACGGGAAGTCTGAAACCTCGATGAGGGTTTTCTCAGTACGCGTCCTTGCAGCCAGCGACGGTGCGAGCATGCGATTGATGCGCGCAAGCGACTCAGCGCCGCCCTCGGAAATCGTGCATGAGCGAGGGAATTCTCTAGAGTTAACGGTAGGTTAGCGTTGCCGCCCGCATCAGGTGCTGAAGCCAGAAAAAGGCCACAGAATGTCGCCGCTAGAGGTCGTGCCCCAAAATTCGCTCCTTCCCGCCCCGAACTCGCGCGGGCAGAATCCGGCTTGCGGTTCAGGTAGATAGAGAAGTGACGCGCGCCGCGACGATGCCGGGGTGGCGAAATGGCATACGCAGAGGACTTAAAATCCTCTGGAGCGAAAGCTCCGTGCGGGTTCGAGTCCCGCCCCCGGCACCATGTTTCCTCAACGTGCATGTGGCCTTTCTAACTCCACCGCAGTTTACTGTCAAGACCTTGGAGCGCTTATTTCGGTCTAGACTTTGGCTGTACTTTGGCTGTTCTCCGTGACGCCTCGAGATTCCGAATCAGGCGGCTGCGGGTACGTGAGTCCTCGCGAATCGGCCTCCGTAAACGCAAACCTGTTCGCGGCGCGGTCGCCTGATCGCTTCAAAAGTTGGCCTGCTAGTATGAAGCGCTGATTCAGGGCACAACTTGTACGTGCCTGAACTTCTCTAGTAGAGAGATAGCGGTCGTTACCTTCATGAGTTCAAGAGTCATTCTGCCGCGGGTACGAGGCCTCCGCCTCCATGCGTTTGAACCGATCTTCGGTCGTGACGTCGTCATGCACCTTAGACCCGGTCCCAACATAATTTTGGGTGGGAATGGTCTTGGGAGACCACGATC
>DATDGX010000253.1:0-27458 GCA_036521875.1 Binataceae bacterium (SeqCode) | reverse complement strand
GGAGGAGAGTTCCCGTCGCCCGTGTCGGCGGTGCCGGTGCTCTCATCCGGTGCGGGGACAATTACATACGTCGTGGACGAACCGATCCTCACGGTGTTGAATCAGAGGCCCTCATGCACCGAATCGAGCGCCGGTACTGGTGAGACCGCCAACAGCGTCTATGGCGTTTTGCCCGCGAGCCCGAACGGCGTGTTTAAACAGTCTTTCAACATTTCTAGGCGCTGAACCCGAAGCCCTTCGCATCAACGGGAAGAGGCAAAGGCGGCTGGTGAGAAGTTGCATAGAGAAATAGAGGAGGACGCAGCACATCCCACTTGTGCTTCACCCTCCGTATCTCCTGATTATCTGATTATCTTCTAATATTAGTGGCTCCAACTGAGTAATGCATGATTAGCAACTAGATTAGCAACTGAGAGCTTTGCGCACGTCGAGCCTGATAAGTTAATAGCCAGTAGATGGCGGCCGCGCCGCATCGAATAGCCAGGAGGATGCCATGGCGTACGATCTGCTGATCAAGAACGGCACCGTGATCGACGGGACCGGCGCGCCGCGCCGCCGCGCCGATATCGCCGTGGCTAACGGCCGCGTGGCGGAGATAGGCAAAGTAACCGAGGGCGCGAAGAAAACCATCGACGCGTCCGACCTGATCGTCGCACCCGGCTTCGTCGATCCGCATACCCATTACGACGCGCAGATCTGCTGGGACCCGATGGTGAGCTGCACCTCGTGGCATGGGGTGACCTCGGTAGTGATGGGCAATTGCGGCGTTGGGATCGCGCCGTGCCGTCCCGCGGCGCGCGAAATCGCGGCATGGGACCTGGTCAACGTCGAGGCGATTCCGTTCGAAGCGCTCACCAAGGGCATCACCTGGGAATGGCAGACCTTTCCCGAGTTCATGAACGCCGCGGAGCGGCGCGGCTCCGCAATCAACCTGGCGTTCCTCGCGCCGCTCACCCCGTTTCGTCATTTCGTGATGGGCGAGGAGTCGATGGAGCGGGCGGCGACCGCCGGCGAGACGATAAAGATCGCGGCGCTGCTCAAGGAGGCGGTCGCCACCGGCGCGGTCGGTTTTTCGACGACTCGCCTGGCGCAGCATATCGGCTACCAGGGCCGCTCGCTCGCGTGCCGCCTCGCCAGTCGCGACGAGCTGAAGGCCTATGCCAACACGCTCCGCGAGCTTGGCAAGGGCTCGATCGAAATCGCGCTGACGCAGCGGATCGGCGCGATGTCCGAAGAGGAGCACGAGGTGCTCGAACTGCTGCTCGACGAAAGTCAGCGCCCCGTCACCTGGCTCGCGATCGCGAGCCGCCCCGACCGCCCCGAGGCGAGCCAGCAACTGCTGTCGCGCCTGGAGCCGCTCATCAATCGCGGCGGAGTGCCGCAGGTGCTATGCAAGCCGTTCGTCGTGCAGCTCGATCTGCGCAATCCGTTCTCGTTTGCCGACATGCAGATGTGGGGCCCGGTGTTCAATCAGCCGGCGGAGAAACAGAAGGAGTTTTATCGCGATCCGAACTTCCGCAGCGCGTTCCGCGAGGAGCTCAAGCGGCCGCATCTGTTCCGCGGCCGCTGGGATCGCGTTGAGGTGCTCGAAGCCGTCAACCCGGCGCTCAAATCATATGAGCGCAAGACCGTCGGCGAAGTCGCCGAGCAGCGCGGCAAGGATCCGCTCGACACCTTCTTCGACCTCGCGCTCGAAGACGATTTGAATATCCAGTACACGATGGCGCAGTACCACGAGGAAGGAATCCAGCGGCTCATCACCGACTCGCGCACGATGATTGGCCTCAGCGACGGCGGCGCGCACGTGAACATGCTGTGCGACGCTGGCTACTGCACTTATTTGCTCGGCACCTGGGTGCGCGAGCGGCAAACGCTGACGCTGGAGCAGGCGGTGAAACGGATCACCTCGGAGCCCGCGGACTTCTTCGGGCTTAGCGATCGCGGACGGCTCCAGACCGGACTGCCCGCCGACGTCGCGATCTTCGACGAGCGCAAAGTCGGCTCCGCCAAGCGCGCCAAGATGCAAAGCGACCTGCCCGGCGGCGGACGGCGGCTGGTCATGCCGGCCGAGGGAATCGAGTACACGGTCGTCAATGGCGGCGTGCTCTACGAGCACGGGAAGGCCAGCGGCGCGATGCCGGGACAGGTGCTGCGCTCCGGCGCGGCCGCGCGTTAAGCATCTCAGTTCGCGACACAAGTGGCGTGGACGTTTGCGTCCACGCCATTTTGTTTTCGGCCACTTTCCTTCTCGACCATTTTCTTTGGTTCATTGGCAGCGCCGATTAGTCTAATAATTTCTCATGAAGAAAATCTGGCCGGTACACTATGCGCTCGGCATGGCGGGTATCGCGGTGATCCGCAACTGGATGGCGGGCGATGAAACCGCGAAGGCCTGCGCCGATGAGCTGGTAAGGCTCACCCGCGGATTCACCGACGATCCCGCACTCGGCTTTGTGCTCGACATCCCTGACATGGAAGTGCGGAGCGGCTACGGCGCGTGGGCGGAGACCTACGACAATCTTCCCAATCCACTGATAACCATCGAAGAGCCGGTCATTCAGCGCCTGCTCGATGCGATACCGCCGGGACGCGCGCTCGACGCGGCTTGCGGCACCGGACGCTACACGCGATACCTGGGTTCGCGCGGGCATCAGGTGACCGGCGTCGACGTGACCGCGGATATGATTCAGCGCGCCCGCGCGAGAGCGCTCGGCGCGAAGTTCCTCGCGGGGAGCCTCGACGCTCTGCCGTTTGCGGCTGGCAGCTTCGATCTGGTGATGTGCGGTCTCGCGCTGACTCATCTGCCCCAGGTGTCCGGGGCCATCGCGGAGTTCGCGCGCGTGCTGCGGCCCGGTGGCCGAGCGATCATCGCCGATCATCATCCGATGGCGGGCTTCCTCGGGGGCAGCGCGATATTTCGCGACAAGAACGGCTACTTCCGAAATGTGAAGAGTTTTGTGCATCCTCACGCCGAATACATATCGGCATTCGTGGCGGCGGGCCTGGAAATCCGCGGATGCTTCGAGCCGGTCCTGACCGAAGCTCTGGCTGCGAGCGGGCTGTTGTTTGCGATCGCTCCGCAAGCCTTCCTCAAGGGCTCGGTCGGTCTGCCGATTGCGCTAATCTGGCTATTGTCGCGGCGCTGAATCCACGCGACGTTCGACTTTTCGCCGCGAGTTGTGGCACATCACGAGACAAGGTTCGCGGATCCAAAATTGAACTGCCTCTTTTGGCGCGAGGTGAGCTATGGCGGAAGCAAGAGCCAGACGGATGTGGGCGTTGCCGGGCGCCGAGTTGACTGCGCCCCTCTCGCTCCTGATGCAGGGCGGCGACAATAGTCTCGTCACCTGCCACTGCCCATCGTTCCTAATCGAGCACCCGACGAAGGGGTTGGTGCTCTTCGACACCGGATGCAATCCGAAAGTAATCGACGACGCGATCGGTTACTGGGGCGACGTCGCGCGCACTCTGCCGCTCAAGTGGAGCAAGTCGGATACCCTCGACAAGCAGATCAAAGCGGTCGGCTATAAGCCGGAGGACGTCAAATATGTCGTGCTCTCGCACGCGCATCTCGACCACTCCGGCGGCCTCACCTACTTTCCCAAAGCAAAGTTCATAGTCGGCGCCAACGAGTTGCGCTACGCGTACTGGCCCGACCCGGACCGCCGCTGGGCTTTCATTTTGAATGACTACATTCCGACTCGCGGCTACGACTGGCTCGAACTGGATAGTGATTTCGATCTCTTCGGCGACGGCAGCGTGCAGTTCCTGCTCACTCCCGGCCACACGCCGGGCGAATGCTCGCTGCTCGTGAACCTGCCGAATCGCAAGATGCTGCTGACCGGCGACACGCTCCACATCCGCGCCGCGCTCGAGCAGGAGGCGACGATGCCGATCGACACCGACCCGATCCGGTCAGTGTGGTCGATCAAGCGCATCAAGGCTCTGCGCGATATGCACGGCGCGACGGTCTGGATCACGCACGACCCCGAGGATTGGGCGGAGCATCCGCACAAGATCGAGTAGCTGGATATGCCGATTTACGAATGGCGATGCGCCGCGTGCGAGATCACGTTCGAAGCGCTGGAACCCGCCGTGCGAGCGAACTCGCGCAAGCGATGCCCGCAGTGCGGACGCGCTGCGCGGCGCGCCGTCTCGACCTTCGCGATCAGCAGCGGGAACGGCGCGGTGATTGCCGCGCGCCGGGCGGCGGCAGGCCTCGACATCACGAATCTCAAAGTGCCGCCGTTCGCGCGGTTATGCGGGATGGACGATCACTCGGCCTCGCGGTTCGCCGCCTACAAGCTCGGACGCGGCGCGGAGTTCGATGACAAAATTCAGGCGCGCGCGGAACAGCGCGAGGCGCGCGGTGAGCCGCCGCCAAAACCACCGCGCAACCGAGGCGGGCACCATCGTCACGGACCCAGGCCCAAGCCGGCGCCTCATTGAAATGACGCGAGGGTCACGCCTCGAAGTCTAACCCCAGCACCGGATTCTCGACCTGCCCTCCGCACGCGCGCGCGATTAGCGGCTTCACTTCCTCGGCAAAATACTGCATCTGCGCTTCGATCTCCTCCCCGCTGAATCCACCGGTCTCGAACCATGCGTTGAACGCCAAGTCCTCGTAGCCGCAGACCTCTTTGATGCGCATGATCGCCGCGGCGGCCTCTGCGGGCGTTCCGAAGATTGCAATCTCCTTTTGCAGCAGCGTGGCGGCGTCGACCTTCTTGTCGAGCGCCATTTTTTCCTCGTTCGCGTCGGCGAGCACCGCCGCAAAGCCGAACGGTCCGTAGTAATCCCATTGCAGCTCGAGCGCCTCGCGAAAGCGCCGCAACTCGCGCTCGCGATCCATCCCGGGCAGTACCAGGTGGATGTAGCGTCCGGTGATGACGCCGCGCCGGCGCTCCGCATCCCAGCCGTACTTGAAGCGCCCGCGCCCCAACCGATCCGGCCATCCCGCCTTCTCTGAAGCCTCGTAGAAAAACTCGATATTCTTTTTGAGGCGCGAGTTCGGCTCGACGATGAAATATCCGTTGAGGCCGCGCTCCGCCGCCCATCGGATCGAGCGCTCGCTGGTCAGCGGCTCCCATATCTGCGGATGCGGCCGTTGCAGCGGTTGCGGAAAAACCTGCAGCTCCTTGAGAATCGTCGTCGATTGCAAAACCGGATTCGAGCCGCCGTATGGATCCGGTCCGCCCACCTGCAAAACTTCCTCGAGGCGACGCCCCGCTTTGCCGGTCGCAAAGTATGCGATGGTCTGCTGATGGTTCCAGCGCGTGAACACCGGCGGAATCGTGAAGAACTGCCCCTGATGCGAGAACGACGGCTGCGTCCACGCCTTGATGATGATCTCGTACGCCTCCTGGTAGTATGCGCGATTGCGCTCCTGGTCCTGGATGGTCGCGAACGGCCATCCGAACACTTCGGCCTCGCGCGGCTGGTAGCCGCGGCCCACTCCGAACTCGAGCCGCCCGTTGCTGATCACGTCGAGCATCGCGGCCTGCTCCGCGATCCGGATCGGATGCCACCAGGTGATGATATTCGCGGCCTGGCCGAGACGGATTCGCTTGGTGCGTACCGCGACCGCCGTCTCCGTGAGCAGCGGATTGGGACTGAACTCCGCGCCCTCGGGTTGGAAGTGATGCTCGGTCATGAAAAAATAATTGTAGCCGAGCCGGTCGGCGAGAATTCCCTGGCGCACCTGGTTGACCAGCGAGCGCTGGCTCGATTCGTGGACTTCGGCGAGGTTGCCGTCGTTGACGGTCACGCCATTGGGCGTTCTGACGATCGGCAAATCACTCGCGCCATTGTGAAAAACTCCAACCTCGAGCATGGCATCCTCCTATCGCGACGCGCACCAATTCAGTCGTGACATGATTCGAGCCTAGCGCCGCGCTGCCATCTGCGTCCACGGCACGAATGGTTCATTTAGTGATCCGTTCCAAAACCGCCAGTGGCACGATCGCTCCGGCCGCGCACTGTGCTATGAAATGATTTTGCCGCGACTCAAGGATCGCAACTCGGACGCGATGCGATCATGGCGCGATACTGACGCGGTCAATCTTCACGATTCAAAAAAGGAGACGCCATGGCGACTTTCGGACTTTCGATGTTTCCGACCGACTTCGCAATTCAACCGGTAGAGCTCGCAAAGGCCGCCGAAGAGCGCGGCTTCGAGTCGTTGTTTTTTCCCGAGCACACGCACATCCCGGCCTCGCGCAAGACTCCATATCCGGGCGGCACCGAACTGCCCAAGGAGTACTTCCATACTCACGACCCGTTCGTCGCGCTGGGCGCCGCAGCCGCCGTGACCAAAAAGCTCAAGCTCGGCACGGGAGTGTGCCTGGTGATCGAGCGCGACCCGATCGTGCTCGCCAAGGAGGTCGCGTCGCTCGACATGATCTCGGGCGGCCGGGTGGTGTTCGGAATCGGCGCGGGATGGAACGTCGAAGAGATGGCCAACCACGGCGCGCAGTTCAAGAAGCGGTGGAAAATCGTGCGCGAGAAAATCCTGGCGATGCGCGAGATCTGGACCAAAGAGGCTGCCGAGTTCCACGGCGAGTTCGTCAACTTCGATCCGATCTGGCAGTACCCGAAACCGGTTCAGCCGGGCGGCCCTCCAATCCTGCTCGGCTCACAATCCAAACACACCTTCGATCGCGTCGCTGAGTATTGCGACGGCTGGATGCCGATCAATTTTCCGCGCTACGACTTTGCCGCCGCGGTGAAGTCTCTACGGGAAGCCGAAAAGCGGACGGGCCGCAAAAAGCTCGGCCTCACCCTGTTCGGACTTGGACCGATCGAAGACCACGCCAAGCAGTTCATCGCTCTCGGCTTCGACCGCCTCATCTTCGCGCTTCCGCCGGCGGGCCCTGAGGTGGTGCTGCCGCTGGCCGACAAGACGCGAGCCTCGCAGCAAAGCTCAGGTGATCGCAAAGCTCAGGCGACGTAGACGGTTCAGGTGATTTAGAGCTCCGTTCGGACTTGACTGGGGCCTCGTCCGCCATTAGCCTAGCAGCCCTATAGAAATGCTTTCAAAGAAAACGAAATATGCGCTCAAGGCGTTGATCGTTTTGGCCAAGGAATATGGCCAGGGACCAGTCCTGATTTCGGATATCGCGCAGCGCGAGGAGATACCGCGCAAGTTCCTTGAGCTCATCCTGCTCGAACTGAAGAACCAGGGAATCCTGCAAAGCAAAAAGGGCAAAGGTGGCGGATATTTCCTCGGGCATCCGCCGGCGCAGATCAGTGTCGGACACGTGGTCCGCGTGCTGGACGGGCCGTTGGCGCCGCTGCCGTGCGTCAGCAAGACGGCGTACATGCGTTGCCGGGAATGTCGCGACGAGCGCACCTGCGCGATCCGAATGGTGATGAAAGAAGTGCGGGAGGCGACCGCCCAGATCCTCGATTCGACCTCGCTCGCCGACATGCTGAGACGCATCGAGCTGGCGGTAAACGGTAAGGAAGCGCTGAGCTTTTCGATCTAAAATCTGATGACCTTTGTCTCTCGATTTTTTTGGCCACAAAGTCTATTAAAACAATAGGATAAGTCGATGAAAGCAGAACCCCCCGGTCAAAAGCATTTTGACGCACCGGCCCAATCGATCGCAACGCACGCGGCGACCGCGCCGCGCGCAGCGACGGAAGAGGTGCTCGAGCGCATCCGCGCCGCACTCAATGCGGTCCGCTTCGGCTCGATCGAAGTCATCGTGCAGGACTCGCGCGTCGTGCAGATCGAACGCAAGGAAAAGTTTCGCTTCGACCGCCCGTCGCGAGTGTGAGCCAAGCGGCAAATTCGTGAGCGTCCGCAGAGCCGTGGAGCGTCGCGGACCCGAATTTTTTCTGGAGGAATGCGTGAGCGTGCCATTTACCCGACTGGTGATAGGATTAACTAGACGACTGACTATTGCACTGACTATTCTGACGATACTCTCGATCGCGACGACCGTTACTCAAGTCCAAGCCGCGGCCGCCGCACCGGCACTGCTCAACGTTTCCTATGATCCGACCCGCGAGCTGTATGAAGATTTCAACGCGGTCTTCGCGCAGTATTGGAAAGCAAAGACCGGCCAGGACGTAACAATCAATCAGTCGCACGGCGGGTCGGGCCAGCAGGCCCGCGCTGTGATCGATGGGCTCGAGGCCGACGTCGTTACGCTCGGCTGTCGTTGAACCAATTCGGCCAAGACAAGTTCGCGATCGTGATCCCGTCGGTGACCGTCCTGGCCCAGCCTCCGGTCGCGGTGGTCGACAAAAGTCGCGCAACGCCACGGCACCACGCAACTCGCAACCGAGTATCTCAAGTATCTCTACACGGAGCCGGGGCAGGACGTTATCGCGCGCAACTTCTACCGCCCGCGCGACCCGGCGGTGGCGGCCAAGTACAAGGCGCAGTTCGCGAAAGTGCCGACCTTCACCGTCGACGAGGTATTCGGCGGCTGGCAGATAGCGCAGAAGACGCACTTCGCCGACGGCGGGAACCTTCGAGCAGATTTACCAGCCGGGCAAGTGAAGCGGCGCAGCGTCATTCCGGGCTTCGGCCTCACCATTGGGTACACGCTGGTGGTGTACCTGAGCATCGTGGTGCTGCTCCCGCTCGCGACGATCTTCATCAAGACCGCGTCGCTGACCTGGTACGAGTTCTGGTCGATCGTCACCGCGCCGCGCACGGCTGCCGCCTACAAGCTGAGCTTCGGCGCGGCGCTGGCCGCGGCGCTCATCAACTCGGTGTTCGGCTCGATCGTCGCGTGGACGCTGGCCCGCTACGAGTTTCCCGGCAAGAGCCTGGTCGACGGCATGGTCGACCTTCCGTTCGCGCTGCCCACCGCGGTCGCAGGAATCACGCTGACCGCGATCTAGGCCAGTAATGTTTGGATCGGCCGCTGGCTGGAGCCGCACGGAATCAAGGTGGCGTTTGCGCCGCTCGGAATCGTAGTCACGCTGACCTTCGTTGCGATGCCGTTCGTGGTTCGCACGCTACAGCCGGTGCTGGAAGATCTTGACGTCGAGTACGAGGAAGCCGCCGCGACGCTGGGCGCGGGCCGCCTCCAGATTTTGCGCCGGGTCATCGCGCCCGCGCTGATTCCCGCGATGCTCACCGGCTTCGCGCTCGCTTTCGCGCGCGCTCTCGGCGAGTACGGCTTGGTGGTGTTCATCTCCGGCAACATCCCGATGCGCACCGAGGTGGTGCCGCTGCTGATCATGAGCAAGCTCGAGCAGTTCGACTATCCCGGCGCGACCGCGATCGCGATCGTGATGCTGGTCCTGTCGTTCCTGCTGCTTTTTGCGATTAACGTCTTCCAGCGTTGGAGCAGCCGCCGGCTGATGGCCTGAGCGGGACGCATCAGGAGACAACTCCAGTGCTCGAAAATTTCGTCGAATACTTCACCGCGCCTGGCGATTCCACGAGCGCTGCACGGCGCTCCGCAACCGCCGATCCGCCGCTAGTGCGCGCGCTCCTGATCGCCACCGCGATGCTGTTCCTGGGCCTGTTTCTGTTCGTGCCCGTCGCCGCGGTATTTGCCGAGGCGTTAAAGGATGGGTTGGGCGCGTACCTCGCCGCCATTTCGTCGCGCGAGGCGCGCGATGCGATTCGGCTCACGCTGCTGACGGCCGCGATCGCCGTGCCTCTCAATGTTGTCTTCGGCGTGGCCGCATCGTGGCTGATTGCGCGTTTCGAGTTCCCCGGCAAGCACACCTTGATGACGCTGATCGACATCCCGTTTTCGGTGTCGCCGGTCATCTCCGGGATGTTGTTCGTACTGCTGCTCGGCGCGCGCTCGCCGCTCGGCGGATGGCTGGTCGACTGTGGCGTCCGAATCATTTTCGCCGAGCCGGGAATCATACTCGCCACTATCTTCGTCACCTTTCCGCTCGCCGCGCGCGAGTTGATCCCGATTATGCAGGTCGGAAGCCAGGAGGAGGAAGCCGCGCTGGTGCTCGGCGCCGGCGGATGGCAGATGTTCTGGCGCGTGACGCTGCCCAACATCAAGTGGGGCGTGCTGTATGGCGCGGTGCTCTGCAACGCGCGTGCGATGGGCGAGTTCGGCGCGGTCTCGGTGGTCTCCGGGCATATCCGCGGAATGACCAACACCATGCCGTTGTACGTCGAGATTTTGTACAACGATTACCAATTCACCGCCGCCTTCGCGGTCGTCTCGCTGCTGACGCTGCTCGCAGTTGTGACGCTCGTGCTCAAGCAACTCCTCAGCCGCCGCGCTGCCCAAGGCGCGTGAGTCGAGGACCGCCGAGCCAGAAAGGATCGCAGCATGAGCATCGAACTCAAAAATATCCGCAAGACTTTTGGCGAGTTCGTCGCGCTCGACGATATCAGTCTCGAAATCCGCACTGGCGAGCTGGTCGCGTTGCTCGGGCTGTCGGGTTCGGGCAAGACCACACTGCTACGGATAATCGCGGGGCTGGAGTCTCCCAATCGCGGCAGCGTCCTGTTCCAGGGCGAGGATGCGACCACGCGCAGCGTGCGCGATCGCTAGGTCGGATTCGTGTTTCAGCACTATGCACTGTTCCGCCACATGTCGGTGTTCGAGAACATCGCGTTCGGCTTGCGCGTGCAGCCGCGCCGGCTGCGTCCGGCCAAACAGGCAATCGCCAAGCGCGTGCACGAGCTGCTGAGACTCGTGCAGCTCGACTTTCTCGCGGACCGCTATCCCTCGCAGCTCTCCGGCGGCCAGCGCCAGCGCGTCGCACTCGCGCGCACGCTCGCCGTGCAGCCCGACGTGCTGCTGCTCGACGAGCCGTTCGGCGCGCTCGACGCCAAGGTGCGCCAGGAGCTGCGGCGATGGCTCCATCGGCTCCACGACGAACTGCACATCACCAGCGTTTTCGTGACCCACGATCAGGAAGAGGCGCTGGAACTGGCCGACCGCGTTGTGGTGATGAACGCCGGCCGCATCGAGAACGGTCGGGTGTTCATCGGCGACGCCGCGGTTGAAATCGATCAGACTCACGCCCACGCGCATCAGGAGAACGGCAAGGCGGTTCTGTATGTGCGGCCGCATCTGCCGGAAATCGACACCAGCCCCAACGGCGGAAAGTCGTTTCCCGCGATCGTGAAGAGCATCAATCCAGCCGTGCCGCAGGTAAAAGCCGAACTCCAGGCTGAGTGGGCGACCTCGTTCAGGTCGAACTTGATCACGAGCGCTACCAGACGCTGGCACTGACCCCCGGTGCCGCGGTCTTTCTGCGTCCCAAGGAACAGAAGCTGTTCATCTATCAAATCTAGAGCAGCTCCGTCCGGCGGATCCGCGCCTTTTCACCGGGAACCGCGCGCGCTTCGCACCAGTTGTGTCTTATGCGATGATCAAAGCAGAACAGCGAGGTATGGAAGTCGGCGGCGCGGAACCATTCGATAGAAGGCGAATCACCCGGCGCACATTCGTCGCGGCAATAGCGGCAGTGCCGGTCGCCGTTGCGTGGTGGTACGAGAGCAACGCGCTTTCGTCCTCGGACGCACCGACTCAGTCATCTCATACATCTAACGCCGCCGGCGTCGATTCGGTATCGATCGTGGAGTTCACCGACGCCGGCCAAAGGAAGGGAATCGTGAGCGTTAACAAAGTCGTCAAGAGCGACGCCGAATGGCAGAAGACCCTGACTCCGGAAGAGTTCCGCGTGACGCGCGAGGCAGGCACCGAGCGCCCGTTCGCAAACAAGTACGCGGAGTGGCACGAGAAGGGCATCTTCCGCTGCGTCTGTTGCGGCAATGCGCTGTTCAGCTCCGACACCAAGTTCGAGTCGGGCACCGGATGGCCGAGTTTCTGGGAACCGGTCGCGCCGGAAAATGTCGCCACCAAAACCGATACCAGCCTGTTCATGAAACGTACCGAAGTGCTGTGCAAGAAATGCGACGCGCATCTGGGCCACGTCTTTGATGATGGGCCGCAGCCGACCGGACTCCGTTACTGCATGAACTCCGCCGCGCTGCAGTTCGAGAGCCCCGAAGGCAAAAAGAAGTAGCAGTCAGCCCGTCGAGTGAGTAATCGACGTTCGACTGAGTAGTCTATCGGTGAGCGAGTAATCGGCGTGCGGTAAACTACGCGCGAGTAGCTAGTCACAGACGCGCCACTGCACCAGCGTGAAGCCGTCGTGATCTTCGAACGCGGCCTCGACCTCGGCGCCGAAGCGAACTTCCTGCATCGGATCACCGAGCAGGTTGCCTACCATCCTGACATTTCCGGCGTCGGGCAACTCTACCACCACTACCAGGTATGGACAGGAGCCCCTGAGCGCCGGATGCGCGGGATGCCATACCCGCTCCCAGCTATAGATTCGACCGCGCCCCGCGATGCGATGCCATTTCATGTCGAACGACCGGCACTTGTGGCATAGCCATTCCGCGATGAACTGGAACTGGCCGCACTGACTGCATTGCTGTACGACGAGCTGATGGCGCCGCGCCGACTCCCAGAATTCACGGTCGAGCCCGTCGGTCATTGGTCCGGGCGCGGGCATCCCCGCGGGCAGATACGTTTTCGATTCCGAGGTTCCTGCCGCCATCGGCTTGCCTCTATCGATGCAAAATCAGATCGCTCACCGGCGCGACCATCGGGCCCGATGCGACCAGCGAAATTTCAGCGTCTTTCACCTGGCAGGTCGAGGTGCCGCGCACCTGGCGCACCGCCTCGACGATCAGCTCGAGGCCGTGCATGTAGCACTCGGCGAGATTCCCGCCGCTGGTGTTGAGCGGGAGTTTTCCATCGGGCGCGGTCAAATTTTCCAGCGTGAAAAAATTCTGCGCTTCATCGGGATGGCAAAAGCCGTGCTCGATGATGCTGAGCATCACGGCGCCGGTGAAGTTCTCATAGACCTGCGCGACGTCGACGTCGTTCGGCTCGATGCCGGCCATCTTGTAGAGCCGCGGCGCGAGCGTCTTGAAGTTGGAGGTCGTGTAGTCCGGCATGTTGTCCGCGCCCGCGCCCTGGCGATAATCGGACCCCTGCGCGGCCGCCATCAGGTAGGCGGGCTTCTGGCGCAGATCGCGCGCGCGCTCGGCGCTTGTGACGATGACCGCGGCGGCGCCGTCGTTTTCGAGACAGCAGTCGTAAAGATGGAACGGCTCGACGATCCAGCGCGATTCGTCGTAGGCCTGACGGGTCAACGGCTTTCCGTACATCACCGCGCGCGGATTGAACTGCGCGTGGTGGTAACTCGCGAGTGCGATCGCGGCGAGCGCGTCCTGGGTGACGTGATGCTCGTGCATGAAGCGGCGCGTGCGGATCGCGATCCATTGCGCCGGCGTGGTGATTCCGTACGGCCAGGCGTACGAATATGGCGCCGCGATCGTCTTCATCGCCGGCGTCTGCCCGAAGCGTCCGAACTGGCCCTGCGCGAGCCCGCGATAGACGACCACGCATTTGGCGTAGCCCGCGGCGATCGCGGCGGCGGCGTTGCCGATTGCTGCCGAACCGCCGCCCCCGCCTCCGCCCCAGACCATGTTCGAGAAGCGCAGCTCCGGCAGCCCGAGCGCGGTGGCGACGCGGATCGAATCATTGCGATCGTTGCTATAGGACGCGATTCCGTCGATCTCGGCGACGTCGATGCCGGCGTCGTCCGCGGCGCGAATTATCGCCTCCAGCGCGAGGCGAAACTCGCTCTCCGGCGCGGTCCCGCGCTTGTAGTATTTCGTTTCGCCGATACCGGCTACCGCGACTTTGTCTTTGATGGTGAATGTGTCCATCGAGGTTCGTACCCAATCGCATAGCCGAAGCGGGCCGCGATGCCAAGGGCCGCGCGAGCTTTGCCGATGCACTGCGGCCGCGGCGACAGTCAGTCGACGAGTCGCGAAGTAGATCGTAGAATCGCAAATCGTAAATCGGAGGCCGCGCGATGAGTCTCGTCGAGTTCCAGACCGAAGCCGAGCTGGCAATCGTAACGATTAACCGCCCCGAGGTGAGAAATTGCGTCGACGGTCCGACCGCGCAGGCGCTTGCCGCGGCGTTCCGCCGCTTCGACGCCGAGGCCGCGCTGAAGGTCGCGATTCTGACCGGTGCGGGAGGCTACTTCTGCGCGGGCGCCGACTTGAAGGCGGTCGCGCAATCGCGCGGCAATCGCGCCACGCCCGACGGCGACGGGCCGATGGGGTGCTCGCGGATGCTGCTCACCAAGCCGGTCGTCGCAGCGGTCGAGGGTCATGCGGTCGCCGGCGGACTCGAGCTGGCGGTGTGGTGCGACCTTCGCGTCGCCGCGCGCGACGCGGTCTTCGGCGTCTTTTGCCGCCGCTTCGGCGTGCCACTGATCGACGGCGGCACGGTCAGGCTGCCGCGCCTGGTTGGGATGAGCAACGCGATGGACATGATCCTCACCGGCCGCGGCGTCTCCGGGGACGAGGCGCTCAGGATGGGCCTGGCGAACCGGATCGTCGAGCCGGGCAGCGCGCTCGACGCGGCGCGCGAGCTCGCCAAACAGATCGCGGCCTTCCCGCAGCGAACCATGCGCTCCGATCGGATGTCGGCGTACGAGGCGTGGACGCTGCCGCTCGACGACGCGATCGCAAACGAGTTTCGCCTCGGGATGGAGTCGATTCGCGCCGGCGACGCGCGCGAAGGCGCGGAGCGCTTCGCCTCCGGTATGGGACGGCACGGCAAGTTCTGATAACAGGTTTCACCCATGCGAATCCAGCGCCGTTCCCTGTTCGCCGTCATCTCTCTATCTCTGAGCGCGGCAGCTCTCGTCGCGGTCGCTTCATGCAGTCCCGCGATGAAACTCGTCATGCGTGGCGGCGAGCGCGAGATTACCAATATGAAACCGATCGTGCCGGGGCCGCGGGTATTGATCCTCGCGTTCGACGGTGCGGGCTACAACCAGCTCACCGAGGCGATTCGATCGGGCAAGATGCCGCGCCTGACAGGCCTCATGGGCAAGGAACAAGGCGGCGGCGTCTTCGAGCATGCCTACTCCGCGCCGAACGCGCTGAGCATCTTGCCCTCGACCACGATGGCCGCGTGGTCTTCTATCTTCACAGGCGCGCCGCCCGCCTACACCGGAGTTCCCGGCAACGAATGGTTTGTGCGCGAGGACATGCAGTTCTTCGCGCCCGCGCCAGTTTCAATTAAGGACACCGACGACACCGTTCAGATGATAGCCCACGACCTGGTCGGCCGATCGCTCAAGACTCCTACGCTGTTCCAACAGGTTGGCGTGCGCTCCGCGGTCTCGTTGAATCCGGTCCATCGCGGCGCCGACGTGTACACCACCGCCGAGACCACCGCGTATCTCAAGATGTCGACTGATTTTATCGAGAGCAAATTCGGCAGTAGCGAAGGCGCGCAAAATCTCTACGTGCAGCTGGACGTGACATCGGTGCCCAAAGTCATCGACGCGCTGAACACCCAGGGCGTGCCGAACATCCAGGTCGTGTATTTTCCCGGAATCGATCTGTACACGCATCTCGCCTCCGATCCGCTGCCGATGGAGGTCGCCTATCTGGAGACCGTCACTGATGGCTTGGTCGGGCAGATACTCGACGCGTACCAGGCGCATGACGCGCTCGATCAGACCTACATCGTGATCATCGCGGATCACGGCCACACCCCCGTGCTCAAGGACGATCGTCACGCGCTCGGCGCCGTCCCCGACGAATCGGTGCCCGGCGTCATCCGCGACGCCGGCTACCGGCTTAGAAAGTGGGTGCTCAATCCCGGCCCTTCGGATCAGGACTACCAGGCCGCATTCGCGTACCAGGGCGCGATTGCCTACCTGTATCTCGCCGATCGCTCGACCTGCGCGAATCCCGGTGACAAGTGTGACTGGAAGCGGCCACCGCGTTTCAACGAGGACGTGATGCCGGCGCTGCGCGCGATCTATGAAGTGAATAAGACCGGCCAGACTAACCCGGCTCTGAAGGGGGCCATCGATCTGATCTTCTCGCGCAAGCCGTCGCCGCCGGGGAAAGACACCACCGAGTTTGAAATCTTCGACGGACACCGGCTGGTCCCGATCCCCGACTACCTCGCCGCCCATCCACGGCCGGACCTGCTCGATCTCGACCGCCGGATGAGGTGGCTGAGCGTGGGACCCTACGGTAATCGCGCTGGTGACATCCTGATGCTCTCGCGATCGGGACTGCAGTTGCCGATCAACAAGCGCTACTACTTCTCCGGGCCGTACAATTCGTGGCACGGGAGCGCATCGGCGCAGGACAGCCACATTCCCTTCATCCTCGCGAGCAAGACCAAGTCCGGTACGGAACTTCAAGCGCTGATGGCACGCGACGCGAGCAACGCACCCTCGCAGCTCGACATGGTGCCGATGGTGCGCGCGCTGTTGGGACACTGAGCGGGCGGCAGCGTCCTGATTTGAGTCGTTCAGAATTGTTCTTATCGATCACTCAAAATTGTTCTTGAGAGAACGCTATCCGTTCGCTTTCTTTCGATCTCGCGCGCGATGATTACCGTGTTGCGATGTGAGTTCCCCGTCTGCAGCGCACGTCGCAAAACTTCGCGCGAGAGGTTACCAAGTGGAAACGAATCTCTCTTCCTGGAAAACACACGATTGGTTTAGCCGCCCGCTCGAACTTGCTCCCGGTCAGCAGATCATCCAGCAGGTTTGCCGCAAATGCGGCCGCGGTTTCGTCGATGAACGTTTGACTGCCGAGCGCTACGCTGTTCACGCTTCGTTTTTCAAATTTCATCGTCTCTCCGATGAAGTTACCTCTCGATGGCTTTCCGAAGAGTGCGCCGCCGAGCTCCTCACGGCGGATGAAACGGATCGGCGGACCCGTTTCTTTGATAGTGGCGTGGGCCATTGTATCGCCCCGCTACAATCTGTATCCTCGCGCTAGACGCCAATTGTGGCTCATGCGCGCGTCGGATTCCGTGACGCCGAACCTCCCAACCAATCAGACCCATCTGTCAGGCAACATCGCCCGACTCGAATCCGGGGGCTCTGGACATAGGATGATTTTTGTCTTTTACCGATTTCCCAATCTCACCCGAAATTCTTCGCTCGATTCGCGACCGCGGCCATCATAAACCCACCCCCGTACAGCTCGGGGCGCTCTCAGTTGCACTCGCCGGACATGACGTAGTCGCGACCGCCGAGACCGGCAGCGGCAAGACAGCCGCGTTTCTAATCCCGCTCATCGACCGCTTGCATCGCAAGCAGGCGACCGCGATCTCCGCCGTGGTTATCGCGCCGACGCGCGAGTTGGCCGCGCAGGTCGCCAAGGAATTTCAGGTCCTCGCGCGCAACACGCGGATGCGCGCCGCATGCGTCGTCGGCGGCGAATCCGAACGGCGTCAGATCGACGAGATCCGCAGGGGCGTGCAAGTGCTGGTCGCATGCCCGGGCCGTCTCATCGACTACCTCGAACGCGGCCTGGTCAAGCTCGACAAGGTCGAAGTCGTCATCATCGACGAGGCCGACCGCCTGCTCGACATGGGCTTCCTGCCGCAGCTCCGGAGGATCATGAAGATGGTCCCGAAGCATCGGCAGACCATGATGTTCTCGGCCACGATGGCCTCCGGTCCCGAGATGATCGCGCGCGAATTCCTGACCAAACCCGAGCGCGTGACCATCGGCGAGAAGTCCGCGCCGCCCTCATCGATCCGGCAGACCATCTATCCGGTCACGCTCGAGAACAAGGGCGCGATGCTGCTCGAGATCCTGAAAAGGCCGGAGGTCGAGAGCGCGATTGTATTCACGCGCACCAAGAGCCGCGCCGACAGGGTCGCCAAGATGCTCCAGCGGAGCGGCATCCATGCGGTGCAGATTCACGGCGATCGCTCCCAAAGCCAGCGCAATGCGGCGTTGGCGGGCTTCAAGGCGCGCAAGTTCCAGGTCATGGTCGCGACCGACGTCGCCGCGCGCGGGCTCGACATCCCCGGCGTCTCGCACGTCATCAATTTCGATCTCCCCGACGAGGGCGAAAACTACATCCATCGGATCGGCCGCACTGCCCGCATGGGCCGCGCCGGCGAAGCGATGAGCCTGGCAACTCCCGAGGAGCGCGTTCAGTTGGCGCGCATGGAGCGCACCCTCGGCGAGCGCCTGGACCGCTCACACGTCGAGGGCTTCGACAAGCTCGAAATCGAAGCGGCCAAGCCGGTCACGATGTTCCGTTCCTCCTCGTCGCGGCATCGCTCTGCGCGCAACCGCCCACGCTCGCGCTGGGCGTAGCATCGGGCGGCGAGCCGTAGCGCCGAGCGAGAGCTGCAGGTAGCGGGCGAGGCGCGTAGTAGCGGGCGCTTGCTACTTGGTTACTCCGAGTCTTCGGCGACATCGGAGCCGCTCTGCCGCCGGGTCCAGGGGCTGGCCCCTGGCTACTTCGGGATCGCGCCTACCAGCGACGAGCGCTGCGAAATCTCGATCCAGTTTCCGTCCGGGTCGCGGATGAACGAAATCCGCGCGACGCTGCCGAGCGTCACCGGCGGCGCGCCTTCCCATACCCCCATGGCGAGGAACTGGCGATGCTCCGCGTCGCAGTCGCGCACTTGGATCGTGATGTAACGAAATCCGGTCGCCCGCATCGCGCCCATCACGTCGGTCGCCGAGCCCGCGGCCTTGTCCGCGCGCCGCGCCGCGCCGTCGTGCCCAACTCGGATGATCGTCTCTCCGAGCCGGAAGCGCCCTGCTCCCAGCCGTTCGCATCCCAGCACCTCCCCGTAGAAGTGCTCGAACGGCGCCGGGTCGGTAACGCCCAGGTGAATCTCGATCTGATCGATTCCACGCTGACCCTTGGGCACCAGCTCGATCGCGTTGCCGTCGGGATCGACGAGCCCGAGCGGCATCGGTGTGCGCGGATCTGCGATGCTGATCTTCGTGTACCCGCCGGCGATGCGCGGCCCGAGCGGGTCGCGCAGATGGTTCACCTTGAGCACCGACCCAAGCAGCCCGTAACGATGCTGCTTCACGCCGCGCCCGACCGGCAGCAACTCCTGGTAAGGCAGCCTGACCCGCTCCCCATAAAATGCGCGCATCTCGTCGAGCTGGTTGGTGAACAGGCCGACATCGACGCATCGTTTTGCAAGTTCCATTTTTTGCTCGATGAATTAAGAGAGTCGACCGGCGCGGCGCGCGAAGGAAATCGTCATGAGGCGCGTCGCTGTGTATATCGTCCTCGGGTGCGAGCAGTGCAGCTCGTCGCGCAATCTACTTCTTGCGATCAAGCTTGTCACGACGTTTCAATTTGAGATCGGCAAGCCCCTTGCGGAGCGGGCAAGGGCCTCCTTTCCACGCTTCCTGAGAGCCGCGGCCGATTTCTTGCTGTCAAAAGGCTTTCCGCAGGTCGGGCAAGGCGGTCGAAAGTCGCTTCCCTTCCCGATTATGTCTCGGATCGCCACTTCGATAGAGCCCTCGCACGCTGGGCAGAAGAGGCTGAGCCGCTGATCGAGTGGATCAGTTCGCTTTCTAGGCATCATAAACCCCCCTCTCGTGGAACCATAGCAGAGGTCCCCGCAATCGGGTGAACAGGCCAACATTGATGCGTCGTTTTGCGAGTTGGACTTTCTTGTCGCCTGTCGTAGATGCCTGGATTCCGCTATCACACTGAAATGCATGTAGCCAAATCAGGGCGCCTGTTTCGCGAGCTGACGGAGGGCCTGCCGCGCCAGGGACCGGGTTCTCCGGAATCGACGCGGCGCGCGCTCGCGGTGATCCGCGGCCTTCCCGCGCATCCGCGGATCCTCGACGTTGGATGTGGTCCCGGCGCACAGACCATCGAGCTCGCACGCGCGACCGGCGGTGAAATCGTGGCGCTCGACATCCGCCAGCGCTTTCTCGACGAGTTGGTCGAGCGGGCAACGGCGGCCGGCGTCGCGGCGCAAATCACAACCAGGCGCGGCTCCATGGCCGAGATCGATTTTGCCGACCAGTCGTTCGATCTGCTCTGGTCGGAAGGCGCGATTTATATCTTTGGTTTCGCGAAAGGATTGAGCGAATGGCGCCGCTTCATCAAGCCGGGCGGATGGGTTGGGGTGTCCGAGCTGTCGTGGATCGTGCCCGACCCGCCGCAGGCACCGCGCGAGTTTTGGGCGGAGAGTTATCCGGGGATGAACTCGACTCAGCGCAACTGCGAAATCGTCGCCGAGGCCGGCTATGTCGATCTCAGCACTTTCGTCCTGCCGGTCAGCGACTGGTGGAACTACTATGGTCCCGGCGAGACGCGCGCAAATGAGTTGCGCGCGAAGTATGCCGGCGATCCCGAGACGCTTGCCGCGCTCGGCGACACGCGCGAGTACGATCTCTATCGCGCGTACTCGCATTCCTACAGCTACGTTTTCTACGTGATGCGCAGCCCGACGCGTGACCGCCAAACCTGAGGCGTAGTCGATTCGTCGTGCGCGGCCGCCGTAACTATCTTCTCGCTCAGACCACCTGCCGCATCGCGTCAGCGGGCGGGATGCGCAGTGCATTGAGGATCGGAATCACGCCGCTGAGCAAGCTCAAGATGATCGCGATCGCGAGCGCCTCGAGCGCACTCGCTCCCGTCACCCACAACGCGCCGTTGCCGCCAAGCGCTGCGCCTAAAGTCAGCCCTCCCGAGAAGAACCACCACGCCGGTGCCGCGCCCAGCGCGCCCGCCACCAGGCCGATCGCAGCGCACTCGCCAAACAGCAGCGTCGCGACACGTGCCTGGCTGAATCCGAGTGTGCGCATCACGGCGACATCAGTGAGCCGCTCGCGCACCATCATCGCCATCGCATTGGCCGCGATGAGCAATATGGTGAGCGCGATTGTCGCGCACAGCCCGTAAACGATCCCACGAATATTGCCAATCGCGGAGAGTGCGCCCGATAGCGCGTCGCTTTCGGTGATGGTGCGCGTTTCGTAATCGGAATTGCGATACGCGTCATCGATTTCCTTCGCCAGCGGCGCCACGTGTTCCGCCTTGTCGGCGCGCACGATCAACTGCCACGCCACGTCGTTGTCGGGCATGCCGGCGGCCTTTTGCGCCTCGCGCAGATAGTCGCGCCGGAAGACGAACGAGTTCGGATAATGCTTGGACGGAATCTCGCCGGTGATGATGAACGTGAGCTCCAGATTGCTGGCATCGTTGGCCTTCAGCATAATCTGTTGGCCGATCTTCCAGCCGTACTTTTTCATCAGGACCCCGCCGACCACCGCCGCGCGCCGATCCTTCATCATCGCGGCCTGCGTACCGCGCGAAACTTCATAGTCGGTGAATACCTCGGTGAACTCCGGGCTGACCCCTGCAGCGAAGACGCCATCGCGATCGTCGCGATAGTTCGCGAACCATCCAGTCACTGACGCGCACGCGATGCATCCGGGCATCTCGCGAATCTGCAGGCAGTCGCGAGCGGGCACGCCGTACCATGGGCCGGTGCGATTGTTCACCACCAGGCGCAGCGTCGTCGACGCATCGCTGATGATCCGATCCATCGAGGTGGGGACCGATATCAGCACCGCGAAAATGAAAGTCGCGAGCGCGACAGTTAGCGTGGTCAGGATGGTGCGGCGCAGATTGCGCAGCATGTTCCTCTCTACGAAGCCTATGCTGTTCATCGCTCGAATCCTTTCATACCAATATTCCTTCGCCGCCGCGGCTACGCCGCCCGAAGCGCGTCCATAACGCCGATGCGCGCCGCGCGCCAGGCAGGCAGGAGACCACCGAGCGCGCCGATTGTCGCCGCGGCGACGAGGCCCCACACGAATGCGGACGGCGTGAGGTGAAACGAAAAAATGAACATGTCGACGTTGAGCAAACGCCCGTTGAGCCCGCTCGCGCTCGCGACCGCGACTCCAAGCAGCTCGCCGATAGCTCCGCCCGCTACCCCCAGCAACACGCTTTCGGCGACGAAGCTCAGCAGGATGTTCGCGCGCGAAAAACCGAGCGAGCGCAGCACGCCGACCTCACGAGTGCGCCGCGCGACCGAGGTATACATCGTGTTCATTCCGCCAAAGGTCGCGCCGATCGCAAGAATAGCGGCGACGATCAGTCCCAGCCCGCGAAGCTGATCGGCGAAGCGCGACTGATCGGCGTAAAATTCGCGCTCGGTGGTGGCGTCGACCCGCAGCCGCGCGTCGTGGCTGAGCGCCTGCTTGAAGGCATCTTCGAAGCCCGGCTTCAGCACCACATGCAGCGCGGCGAGGCCGTTGCCGTAGCGTACATCCTGCTGCAACACGTCGAGATCGGTCCACATCTCGGATTCGCGCGCGCTATCGTCGTCGGAAAAGGTTCCGACGATTTCCCACGTCCGCCGCCCGAAACGAATCTTGTTTCCGGGGCGCAGATCAGGATGACGCGCGGCGAGCTTTCGCCCCGCGATCATTTCGCTCTTGCCGCGTCCCGGCCAGCGCCCCTCGACCACGCGCATCCGGCTATGCACCTGCTGAGCTATCGGATACACGCCGCGCAGTAGCGTGAACGAGGCCTGCGCGGGCGGGCCGTCGGGGTCCGCGTTGAAGCCGGTGATGATCTCCGGCGAGATCAGCGCCTCGCCAGAAGGCACCGTCGCGATTTCGCTGCGGCTCTTGACGATCTCGAATTGCTCGTGCGTGATGTAGCTGTTCGGTTCCGCGGTGACGCCGCGGCTCATCACGATCCAACCTCCGCCGGCGCCCGCTTTTCTCACCGTGCGGCTCAGGCCGTCGACGAAGCCGAGCAGAATCAGCAGCACCATCACGACCAGAGCCACGCCGAGAGCAGTCATCAGCGAGGTGGTCCGGCGCTCGAGGAGACTGCGCAGGTTGTAGCGAATAGGAATCATTCTAAGTGTCATCGCGCGGCGCGATGCTCAAAATCGATTCCGAAAAAATTATCATCTTGGCTGAAGCGCGGCTACGCAGAAAATTTCTTGCTGCGCAGCAGCGGGTTTCCTGCGCGTGGCGGCGCGTTGGCTACGCGCCGCAACGCTTCTATTTGTGCGCCATCTGGGTTATGACTTCTCACAAATCATTTCCGCGAGCGAGGATCGCTAATGGACTTTTCGCTGCCGCCCAAATCCGAAGAACTGCGCAAGCGCGTCGCCACCTTCATGGATCAGTACGTCTTTCCCGTCGAGAAAGAAGTGATGGCGCCCGAGCGGGCCGATTCGCACGAAGAACATCCGGTCATCAAGGAGATCCGCAAGAAGGCCAAGGCCGAAGGATTGTGGAACCTGTTTTTGCCCGACGAAAAGTTCGGCGCCGGCCTCAAGAACTACGAGTACGCTCCGCTCTGCGAGTTGATGGGCCGCAGCCCTATCGGTGCGCGCGCGTTCAACTGCATGGCGCCGGACACCGGCAACATGGAAATCCTGGCCGAGTTCGGAACTTCCGAGCAGAAGAAAAAATGGCTGCAGCCATGCCTCGACGGCACCATGCGCACCTGCTTCTCGATGACCGAGCCTGACACTGCGGGCTCCGACCCGACCCAGCTAAAGACCCGCGCGGTGCGCGACGGCGACGACTATGTGATCAACGGACACAAATGGTTCACCTCGAACGCGATTGGTTCCAGCTTCGCAATCGCGATGGTGGTGACCGATCCGAACGCGGAACCGCATCGGCGCTCCAGCCAGATCATCGTTCCCACCGACACTCCGGGCTTCAACCTGATTCGCCCGGTGCCCGTGATGGGCCACACCGGCGGCGGCGGCCATTGCGAGATCATCTATAAGGACTGCCGCGTGCCAGTGACCAACCTGCTCGGCGAGGAAGGCGGCGGCTTCGGCATTTCGCAGGCACGCCTGGGGCCGGGCCGAATCCATCACTGCATGCGCACTATCGGCCAAGCGGAGCGCGCGCTCGAACTTGTCTGCAAACGCGCGAACACTCGATGGACCCATGGCAGCTTGCTCGCGGACAAGGCGAATATCCAGGAATGGATCGCCGACTCGCGCATCGAGATCGACTCGACGCGGCTGATGGTGATGCATGCGGCGTGGAAGATGGACACGGTCGGCAAACGCGAAGCGCGCCAGGAAATCGCGATGATCAAGGTGATGGCGGCGAACATGGTGATGCGGGTGCTCGACCGCGCAATCCAGGTTCACGGCGCTGCCGGGGTCAGCGACGACTTGCCCATCGCGCGGATGTGGCGGGAGAGCCGCGCGCTGCGAATCGCCGACGGCCCCGACGAGGTTCACCGCATGACGATCGCGCGGCGCGAACTGCGGAGGTGGAAGTAGCCGCTCGACATCGCCGGGACTCGGCGCGAATCAGGCTGATTCCGCGAACGCGAACCAGGCTGACTATTGAGGCAAATGGCAGAAGCGATCGCGCCTGAAATCGTTCCCGAGTACGCTGCGGTCCGCGAAGAAGAAGCCTTCGATCTGGCGCGCGTGCAGGCTTACCTCGTCGGCAAGCTCGAAGGCGCCTACGCGCCGCTCTCGGTACAGCAGTTCCGCGGCGGCCATTCCAACCTGACTTACCTGCTGCGCTTCGGCGATCGCGAGTGGGTGCTGCGCCGCCCGCCGTTTCCGCCGATTCCACCGGGCGCGCACGACATGGCGCGCGAGTACCGCGTGCTGTCAAGGCTATGGCGGGTATTCCAGCCCGCGCCGCGCGCGATGCTGTTCTGCGATGATGCAGCAATCGTCGGCGCGCCGTTCTTCATCATGGAGCGCCGCCGCGGCATCGTCATCAGGATGCGCCAGCCACTGCCACTAGAGCTACCTACCGACGTCAAGACGCTGCAACGCGTCTCTGAATCGTTCATCGACACCCTCGGCGATTTGCATACGGTCGACTTCGAAGCGATCGGGCTTGTCAACCTGGGCAACCCCAGCGGTTTCGTCCGCCGCCAGATCGTCGGATGGATGGATCGCTGGGAGCGGTCGAAAACGCGCGAGGTCCCGCTGATGAACAAGCTCGGCGCGTGGCTGCTCGACAACATGCCCGCGCCGCAGCCACCCGCGCTGCTGCACAACGACTTCTTCCTCCACAACGTGATGCTCGGGGCGGACGACCCCGGCCGCGTGGTGGGTGTCTTCGACTGGGAGATGTCGACGCTCGGCGATCCGATGATCGATCTCGGCACCGCGATTGCCTACTGGCGCGAGAACAGCGACCCGTCCGAGTTGCTCGCCGAGACCGGCCAAGGACACGTCCCGACGCTGACGCCGGGATTCCTCAGCCGCGCCCAACTGATCCAGCGCTACGCGAAACGGACCGGACGCGACGTCAGCAAGGTCGCATTCTACTGGGCGTGGGCGCATTGGAAGACCGCGACGGTCGTCGAGCAGTTGTACGCGCGCTATGTGAAGGGCGGCACCACCGACCCGCGCTTCGCGACGATGGGCGGCCAGGCGCCCGCACTCGCATCGGCGGCCGCAATCGTCGCGACGCAGTTGGGCTTCAAGTCCTAATCGCGCCCTTTTCCCGCAGAGCGAAAGTAGGCTATCTAAAGGAACGGGCCCGTCTGCACTCATCTTCATCCGGCCCGACCCGGAGGATCGTTCGCTTGCACGCTATTAATTACGAAGCACCATCCACCCTCGATCAGGCCGTCAGCCTGCTCAAAGCGCATGGCGAGGCCGCACGCCCGCTATGCGGTGGCACCGACATCCTGATTCAGATGCGCGCCGGAGTTCGTCGGCCCGAGTACCTGGTCGACGTCAAGAAGATAAAAGAGCTGCGCCAGCTCACCTTCGACGCGAAGACGGGGCTGCGCCTCGGTGCCGCCGTCTCGTGTATCGAGATTCACGAGAATGACCTGATGCTCAAGCATTACCCAGGGCTCACCGAGGCTGCGCATCTGATTGGCTCGCTGCAGATCCAGAACCGCGCGTCAGTCGGCGGCAATCTATGCAACGGGTCGCCGGCTGCGGACACCACACCCGCGCTCGTCGCGCTCGGCGCCCGCGCGCGAGTGATCGGCGCCAACGGCGAGCGCGAGGTGCCGGTCGAGACCTTCATCGTATCGCCGCAACGCACCGTGCTCGCGCCCGGCGAGTTGCTGGTCGAGTTCCTGATTCCCGCGCCGGCGCCGCATTCGAGCGACGCCTATCTCCGTTTCATACCGCGCAACGAGATGGATATCGCGGTGGTCGGGGTGGGCGCGGCGCTCACGCTTGACGGCGACCGCGTGAAGACGGCGCGAATCGCGCTGGGCGCGGTCGGGCCGACGCCGATCGTGGCATCGAAGGCCGCAGAATCCCTGATCGGAAAGAAGCTCGACGACGCGACGCTCGACGCCGCCGGCCGGCTCGCATCCGAGGCGAGCACTCCGATCGACGACATGCGTGGCACCGGAGAATATCGCCGTCACCTGACCGGCGTACTGACGAGGCGGACCCTTGCGATCGCGGCCGAACGCGCGCGCAAGAAGTGACTATTGAACTTCGAAACACGGGAAAATATTTCGAGACGAAACCATGTCCAAGAAAACTTTGGTAGAAGCGACAATCAACGGCGAGACGGTCGAGTTCCTCTGCGAGCCGCGCCAGAGCCTGCTCGAGACGCTGCGCGACGTGCTGGAACTCACCGGCTCCAAGGAAGGATGCCTGACTGGCGATTGCGGCGCGTGCAGCGTGATGGTCGACGGGCGCGTGGTATGCTCGTGCCTGATGCTCGGCGTCGAGGCGCAAGGCACCAACATCACGACCGTCGAAGGCCTCGCAGAGGGCATGCAACTCCATCCGCTACAGCAGAAGTTCCTCGAGCACGCGAGCCTGCAATGCGGCATCTGCACGCCCGGTTTCCTGATGTCGTCGAAGGCGCTGCTCGACCGCAACCCGGAACCGACCCAGGCCGAGATCCGTTACGCACTCGCGGGCAACCTGTGCCGATGCACCGGATATGACAAAATCGTGCGTGCGGTGATGGACGCGGCAAAGGCAATACAGTCGGAGCGCTGAAACGCCGGCGGAGTACAGAGTATCCACGAGAGCATGCGACTGACTATTGCGTTAGAATGAGAGCCGACTGAATAGGTAATCGAACTCAGCACTGAAGAGGTCCGAGAAAAATGGCGGAAGCGACGACCCCCAACAATTACAAAGTCATCGGCAGCCGGCCGATCCGGCCCGACGGGGTGGACAAAGTCACCGGGCGCGCCAAGTACGGCGCCGACTATGCGTTCCCCGGAATGCTGCACGGCAAAGTGCTGCGCAGCCCTCACGCCCACGCCAAGATCAAGAAGATCAATATCGACAAGGCGCTCAAGATGCCGGGCGTCAAGGCGATCGTGACCGCGAAGGATCTGGTCGAAGTTGCGGACAAGATCGAGCAGGCCGGCGAAATGGCGATCAATCCGCATCACCTTTCGATGAACATCCTGGCCCGCGACAAGGTCCTCTATGACGGCCACGCAGTCGCCGCGGTCGCCGCGACCAGCCCGCACATCGCCGAGGAAGCGCTCAGGCTAATCGAGGTCGAGTACGAAGTCCTGCCGCCGGTGATGACCGTCGAGGCCGCGATGAAGCCTGGCGCGCCCATCCTGTTGCCAACGCTGCGCAACAAAGAGGAAGGCGACAAGCAGACCAACGTCGCCAATCATCTGCAGTTCAAGCGCGGCGACCTGGAAGCCGGCTTCAAAGCCGCCGACTTCATTGTCGAGC
>DATDGX010000252.1:0-4352 GCA_036521875.1 Binataceae bacterium (SeqCode) | reverse complement strand
GCCGCGCTGACGCGCGCGGCGCCAAACCCCGACGCTCTATTTCGACACTCTATTTTTCCGCGACTCCCTTCCACGCGTTGCCGTAGCGGTCGAGATACGCGACCTCGCTAACCGGGCGCCGCCGGATCGGTCCGAACTTGTCGCGTGGATAGCCGATTGGCAGCAGCGCATAGGTCTGCACTTCCGCCGGAAGATCGAGTATCGCTTTGAATTCGTCCTCGAAGAACATGTGGATGGTCGTAAGCACGGTGCCGAGGCCAAACGCGCGGCAGGCCAGGATAATGTTCTGCACGGCGGGGTAGATGCTGGAGCCTGAGGCCCGCGCCATCGTGCGCATCGCGGCGGCGGCTTCAGGCGGCAGGCTGGGCGGCGCACCACCGGTAGCCTGCTTGAGACCGGCGACCAGCAGCACAGGCGCCTCGGCCATGTGATCGATCAAGTAGTATGCCGACGCCATCAGCTTGTTGTACTGCTCCTCAGGCATATGCGGCGGGCGCGTGCGGTTGGCGTACAACGCCTTCAGGATTCCGCCGCCCCGTTGGTAGATGTCGCCGATCTTCTTGCGCTGGCCCTCATCCTTGACCACGAGGAACTGCCAGGTCTGTTCGTTGCTGCCCGAGGGCGCCCGGATCGCGGCGTCGAGAATTTTGGTAATCACTTCATCGGGCACCGGGTCCGGCTTGAAGCGGCGAAGCGCCCGTGCTGAATACATCGCCTCGAACAGCCCTATTTCTGGCATCGAATAACTCCTCGTCGTGTTTGGTCCGATGAATATCCGCCCTCGCGCGGCGGAAAAACAGGGCGGCCGGATCGCTCCGGGCGCCCTGCACTGTCGCATGAATTGGTTGCGGGGTCAGACGGGGGTGCGGGTCAGACTCGGCTTCGGCGGCGGCCCGAACATCGTCTTGAAAACTTTCTTCGCGTCCTCAGGATTGCTCACCATCGGGCCCGGCTGATCATGATGCTGCATGATCTTGTCGTCAGCGGTGAACGCCCTGACGGTGGTGCAGTATTCGAGCAGGAGTCCGTTTGGATCGCGGAAATAAATCGAGCGGCACCATTCGTGGTCGACCACCGGCGTCACCTCGATGTCCTTGCCGAGCAGCTCCTCGCGCTTCGCTTCGAGTTCCTTCACGTCGTCGCACCAGAACGCAAAGTGATAGAACGCTCCTGGGAGACCCTGCGCGCTGTTGATATCGGTCGCCCATTCCTCGGGGATGCCGGGGACCTTCTCGGGGCACATGAAAGCCACCATGCTACCGTCACCGGTATTGAGGAAGACGTGCTTGATTTTGCCGCCCTCGCGCGGCTCGATGATGTCGCACCAGGCAACCTCCCATCCGAGCTTCTTGGTGTAGAACTCGATAGTGCGATCGAGGTCGAGAGTTGCGAGGCCGAGGTGATGCACGCCGGTACGCTTCATTGCTACGCCTCCTGAACGATAGTTCAGATCGTCGAGTCCGAACGTAGCACGGTGCGGGAAAGAGTAAAAGCGAGCCTCGCAGCGCGTGCGTGCGGGGCTGCCGGCGATTAGTTAGTTGCGGATTTCGCCCGACCGCGTTGCCGACTCCAGAACCCGAACGGCACAGGAAGCACCAGGAAGTTTCGACTACCGCTTACTCTCCAGCGTGCGGAGCCCACGGCCCGATTCCGGTGAAGCGTGCCGGGGTAATTCGGGTGACGTAACCCGCCATGTTCCGCATAGCGGCGGGCGGAAAGTCAGCGTTCGGCCCGAGATAAATTGGCGCCAGGCATTGCAAAAGGTCAACCGCGCCGCCTTCAGTCACCCGCGCGGTGCCGTGAATCGCCACGTATTCCCGCAATCCTTGTGCGTTTGTCTTGTCACCAAGCATGGACAACGCAACTCGCGCATCGCGTCGGATGTTCTTGACCTTCTGATGCGCAGCCATGTGACCGATCACGAATTCTTCGCTTTCAGTTCCGACCCACACTACGGTGACCTGCGGGCTACCGTCCGAATTGAGCGTGGTCAAATGAGCGAGCGGTCCCTTTTCGATCAGTTCGCGTACCGATTGCGGAATCTTCACGTGTGTCTCTCCTTCGAAACGTCAGAATAGATGTTCTTGAGTTAGCGGCCCTTGAAATCGATGATGGGTCGCGGCTTTCCGGCTTTCAACGCGTTGACCGCCGACGGCAATGCCCTCTTCACGTCTTCCGTCTCGAACAGCGGCATCGCGATGTCGAATAGCGGCTCGTCGGCAGCCGCACCACCGCCGACTGCCCAGGCACGAAGCAGAGCCTTATGCGCGGCACCTCGCGATGGTCAGTCGAGAAGGTCGCGGGACCAGGGTTTGCGAAACGCGACCCTCAGTTTCAGGATCTCCCGCGGCTCGAGCGCGGAGAGATGACCGCCACGGTCCAGCTCGCGCCGCAGATCAACTGATTGTAGGTCTGCTCAGCTCGGCGGTGCGGTGCGCGGTGCGGAGTGACTCGTATCCCGGCGTTTCGATGACACGCGCGAATCCCACGAGATCGCCGCTGCCACCGTCACGAGTCCATCCATGAGCACTATACTCCGGGACTATTAATTCAATCGACCCGGATGATCTTGTGCTTGATAGCGTAGCGGACGATTGCGGCGGTTGAGCGCAGGTTGAGCTTCTGCTTGAGATTCTCGCGATGCACCTGCGCCGTCCTGGGACTGATCCCCAGGCGCATCGCCATTTCTTTGGTGGTGGCGCCCTCTCCTATCAGCCGCAGCACTTCGCGCTCGCGACGCGTGAGCCGCGGCCGCACCGACGGCGTTGCCTTCATCGGGAGCCGGAGGCGGCTCAGCACGATCGGCGCTACCGACGGGCTCAGATAGCGTCGGCCCGCGTGCACCGCACGCACCGCGGTCAGGAGTTCGTCGGCAGCGTCGGTCTTGACCAGGTAACCGGCGACGCCCGCCTCGCTGAGCGCCTCGATCACATACTCCTCGTCGTCATACTGGCTCAGCACCAGGACCTTGCACGCCGGAACGTCGCGATGATTCGATGCGCCGCGACGAGGCCGCCAATCCCGGGCATCGCGAGGTCGAGCACCACGACGTGCGGCTTGAGCTGTTGCGTTAGCGCGACCGCGCTCTCGCCGCTGTCCGCCTCGCCCACCACTTCGCATTCGGGCGCGAGCACCAGGCGCAGCGCGTCGCGCAGGATGCGATGGTCGTCGGCGAGCAATACGCGGATAGGATCGTTACCGCTCATTTGCAGTTTGGTTATGCAGGCTCCGGAATTTCCGCGACGATAGTGGTAGCGCCGGGGCGCGAATCGATCCGGAGACTGCCACCCATCAGCTCGAGGCGCTCGCGCAGGCCGGCGAGTCCCGAGCCGGCCGCGGCCGCGCCCATCCCGCGGCCGTTGTCGCTTACTGAGATTCGCGCGACGCCGCCCACGCGGTCGATAGCGACGGTGACCGAGGTAGCCTCCGCGTGACGCATCACGTTGGAAAGCGCCTCGCGCGCGACCTGGAAGCATAGCTGTTGCACCGGGCGCGAAATCCGCGCGACGCCCGTGCCGCGAACCAGACGCACCCTGATGCGCGCCTGGCGCAGGCGCTCGAACTCCAGTTCGAGCGCCTCGGCGAGCGCCGCACGGCCAAGCGCTGCGGGACGCAGGAGGCGCGTGCGCTTGCACAGCTCGTCCTCGAGCTGCTTGAAGATCGCGCGCGCCTGTTCGCGACCGCCGGCCAGCGCGATCTTCGCGGCGGCCAGGAGCTGCGCCTGGTCGTCGTGAAGATCGCGCGCGATCCGCGCGCGCTCCTCGTCGGCCGCAGCGAACATCCGGAGTGCGAGACGGCCGACCAGCGCGCGATACTCCGCGGCCTCTTCCTCGACGAGCCACGCTCGTAGCAGCGGCGCGAGGCGGGCGGCAAGCGCCTCGGCGCGCCTCCGCGCGGCGTCGTCGACGCCGCCGCGCGCGGCCAGCGCGATCGCGCCGGCGTCGAGCGGGACACAGATGTAGGGGTGCTTGAACAGGCGCCACACGGCGGTCGAGTGCGCGGCTGCGGCCGCGCACTCGACCGTCGCGCCGCGAGCGCATTCGATCGTCGCGCCGCACTCCAGGCATCGCGCGAGCGCGCTATTCTGCGCGAGCTCAAAAGGCAGCGCTATTTCTGCTGACGCCGCGACGACTTCGAGTTGACCGCGGCGGCGGACGGCGAGAATCCATCCATCGAACGGAGCTGGCTTCGACCCGGGCTTCGAGCCCGCAGCGGACTCTACTTTCGCGCCCGCCTGCGCGAGTATCTCCCCCAATCCTGCGAATCGGCGCCGCGGCGGCAGCTTCGCCGCGGCCGTGTACGCCGCGGCGAGTTCGCTCTCGGCGGCATGGCGCCGTCCCGACGCAGCGTTG
>DATDGX010000251.1:0-6045 GCA_036521875.1 Binataceae bacterium (SeqCode) | reverse complement strand
GATCCGATCCCTTCGAGTCGGTGTAACCATCGATACGCACGGTCGAACCCTTGGCGTTTTCTCGAATGATCGACGCGGCTTGATGCAACGCGTCGCGAGCCGTGGGCAGCAGGGTCGACTTGTCGAAATCGAACAACACGTCGGCGGCGAGATCGATATGCATCTCGGTCTTGCTCTCCTTGACCTCGAGATCCTTGGTTTTGCCCGCGAGGTCATCGACAGTGAAGATCAAATCCTTGGTCGGAAAGACGAGATCGACCTGAGTGCCACTGACAGCCGCGACCGTTCCCTGTTGCGATGTGCCAGGGGTTGCAGACCCAGCGATGAGTGCGGCGGCCACTATCGGCACCGCCGCGAAGAATTGCAGTTTCATGGCGCCGCGCTATTTGGACAGCGACACGTCGTCCATGGGTATGAAATGAGGAACAACTACGCCGAGCGTCTGTACGCTGTCCGGCGGCGCTGGGAACTTCGCCCAGTAGTTAGCGCTCGATTTCAATGGAATCGCTCCAAGGTTTTAGCTGCAGCGCCGGCACCTGCGCTGTCGCGCGCGACCTCATATTTCTTCTTGTCAGCCAGATCGACGAGGTAGACGCCGTCGACGCTTCGGTAATTTGAGCTCTGCAGGTTATTGCGGTCATAGGACGAGTCGGAATTGTTGATCAGCACGAACTGACGCATTACCGAATCGCCCGATCGCTTGAGCTTCGTCACTTGCAACTGGGTGCCGGGAGCTTCACCGTCGGTGGTCGCGATCGGTGATGGTCCTGCGGCTGGCGCCGGAGAACTCTGCGCGCCCGCCTCGCCAGCCATTGCGATGCTGAAGGCAAAATACAAAGAACACTGAGCCGATTTCTCATCGTTCACCCTCTCTTGGTAGGCTACGACGTCCCCACTCAAACGTCGCGGAATGCGGAAGTAGCGCACGCCCCCTGCGCCGACGCGAGCGGAGGCGCCGATTGCGCGCCGGTCGTCGGAGTCGGAAGGTATCGTCAAATGAGGCTACCAGCTTGGATGCGTCCGTCCATATACTCGCGATACTCGCGTAATCGCCAGCGCATCCGCCGCAATTAACAATTTTGAAGGAACCGCATATGACCTACGAGCAGGTTATTTTCAACAATTCCGACGGCATCGTGAGCATCACCTTCAACCGGCCCGACAAGCTCAACGCGTTCACCTTCAAGATGCTCCAAGAGGTCAATCACGTACTCACCCGGGAGACCGGGAGCGCCGCGCGAGTGGTACTGTTCCGCGGCGCCGGGCGCGCGTTTTCAGCGGGCGACGATCTCGCGGGGATGGGCGGCACGCGCCATCCGCTGGACGAGATGCGCGCTGGTCATCACGCGATGATCCGGCGCATCCGCGCGCTCCGGATTCCGGTGGTAGCCGCGATCGCAGGCTACGCCTTCGGCGCGGCATTCGATCTGATCCTGGCCTGCGATTTTCGGCTCGCTGCGGAGAGCGCGTTCATCGGCGACATCCGGATCAATCGCGCGATCAATACGATGTCGGGCGCCGCGTACTGGTTGCCGCGCTACGTCGGAGTCGGACGCGCGAGCGAAATCCTGATGCTGGGCGAGCGCATCGCCGCGCGCCAGGCGCTCCGGTGGGGACTGCTGACGCGCGTCTTCCCCGATGCGGAATTCGAAACCGAAGTGGCGGAGTTCGCACGGCGGGTCGCCACGATGCCGACTGCGGTCATCGGCGCGAACAAGGCGCTGTTGAATTTTGGGCTCGAAAATTTTCTGGCCGCTTCCCTCGACACCGAGGCGCGCGAACTACTCGAGACTTTCCGCACCGAGGACAATCGCGAAGGTGTGCGCGCGTTCATCGAGAAGCGCTCCCCGCGTTTCACCGGACGCTAGCAACGCAGACGGACCGTCATGCGAGATTGGCGCTTATGAACCGCTCAATGACCGATCAAGCGCATCAAATCAAGCCGCGGCCCATGCGCGCGGCGCAAGCGCGGCTGCGGTCCCAGACCCTCCCTAATTGACCAGACTAAATCAGCCTGATACTTCGAAGGCTCAGGCTTTGTGTGCCGGTGCCCGATCGCGCGCTTGTTCATTTAAGCAGGCGGCGTGCGCGAAGCGGCCGAGTCCCGGTTGAGTGCGCGGAAAACCGAGATGAGTACAGAACAGAGCAATCATTCCAAGACGCTATTCGAACCGATCAAGCCTTCCGATCAGATTCAGTACCGCGAATACAAGCTGCTGCTGAAGGCGGACAAATTTCACAAGCCGGAGTCGTTCCATAAGTTCTGGAAAGTCGCGCACCACACAGCGAAATCACTCGGCGTCAAGCTCAGCAAGCCCGACAAGGAAATCTCGCCACACGTCCGCGAGGTGGTGTTCTACGACACTCCGCATTTCAAGCTCTATTCGCACGGGTTCATTCTGCGCAGGCGGACTTTCTACAAGCACGGATTGCCGGAGCCGAACTTCGAGCTGGTGCTGAAGTTCCGCCATCCGGACAAGGAAGCCGCCGCGTCGGTCGACGTGCGCCCACTGCTGCCGTGTGTGCACGTGATCAAGTTCAAGGAGGAAATCCTGCTGCCGAAGGACGGCGGGCTTGGGATGCGGACGGTCTACTCGCACAACTGCGAGCTCGACACCCCGAACACGATTCTGATCCAACGCTTCGAGACCACGGCGCAGGCTTTCCCTGCGCTGCTGCGCGCTGACGCCAACCCGAAGGCGGCGCTCTCGGTGGTGAACAACGCCGCGATCGAGGAGTACATGGTCAGTCTCGGGATGGTCGATTTCGGCAGCCACATGTCGGCGAAGGCGGAGATCGCGGTTTGGCGCGTGCGCACCACCGATACGCCGCTGGTCGCCGAGTTCGGCTTTCAGATCAAATTCGACCGGCCCGAGGCGCTGCACAAGAAGGCCAGAGAGCTGTCGGAATTCTTCTACACCGGCCTGCAATCGCGGGCAGCAGAGTGGATTCAGCGTGGAACAACCAAAACCGCACTCATCTACGGACTCGGACACTCAACCGTCAAGCACGAAGAGTAATCCGCCGGAGAAGAAGCCGCCGCCCACTCTGTTGGCGCTGTTCAAGGTCTTCCTCGCTTGCGGCGCCTACAGTTTTGGCGGCGGCGTAGTCGCCTACCTGCGCGATTATCTGATCGAAGGCTCGAACATGCTCGACGACGACGAGTTCCTCGCGTCGCTCGAGATCAGCGAGACGATTCCCGGGCTCATCTCGGTCAACATGGCGGTCGTCGTCGGCGACACGCTGCGTGGAATTCCCGGCGCGGCGGTCGCGGTGGCAGGGATGATGATCCCCGGCACCACGCTTGTGATGACGCTGGGAATCCTGTGGCAGGCGCAGGGACACGCCTACCCTGCGGTGAGCCATTTCCTGCTCGGAGTGGCGGCCGCGGCGGTCGGACTACTCACGGTTACTTTCATCCATATCGGAAAAAAGCAGCTCACGCAGTTGCCTGATGCGATCATCGTGGTGCTGACATTTCTCGCGACCGGAATCTTTCGCTTTCCGCTGTGGGCGATTTTTCTGACCATCGCGCCATTATCGATCTGGCTCTACCGGCCCATGCCGCATCGGATGAAGAAGCATGAGGGGGAGCATCTGCCGTTCCATCGAGGCGCGCGCCACCATCTGCTGCGCCACTAGGACATCGCCATGAACCCGAGAAGACTTTTTCATCTATCCGCGGTGTTCACGATGCTTGGGCTGCTGGCATTCGGCGGAGGCACCGCGGTGCTGCCCGAGATGCAGTACGTGACCGTGCACACTTACAAATGGCTCACCGATCCGCAGTTCCGCAGCATCTACAGCCTTGGCCAGATTTCGCCAGGCCCGAACATGCTGATGGTATTGCTCATCGGCTATCGGCTGTCGGGCGCAGCGGGCGCGATCGCGGTTGGGCTCGCGTTTTTTATCCCGGATTGCGTAATCGCGCTGCTCGCAAATCGGCTGTGGGCGCATTTTCACGACACGCCATGGCAGCGCGCGGTGCAGCGTGGATTGGCACCGATCGCGATCGGGCTGATGGTCTCGGGAACCTGGGCGATAGCGCGGCTCTCGATCATCAACGCGTTCACGCTGGCGGAAGCGGTGATGGTGTTCGCGATCCTGATGTGGCGCCACGTGAATCCCGCCGTGCTGGTCATTGTGGGCGGGCTCGCATACGCGCTGCTAGGCCCGCACTGATCCAGGTGGCAGCATCCGGACCCGGAGAAAAAAGACTGTCCGCCACTACGTCGTTCGCCGACACGAAAAAAGCCGGCGGGATCGAATGATCCCGCCGGTGTAGAGCGTCAGACGCTCGTTCCTGGTTACTGCATCAAGCCGACTTCAGCCGCTTTCACCACGCCTTCGGGGGTGAACCACGCCTTGTCGACCGCGCCCATGTTGATGTACCAGCACTCGCGCTCCTGCGTCTCCATCGAGGGCAGATAGCACATCGTGGTCAGCGCAGACTGCGTATCGGTTGAAGCCGCGCCCACGATGAACTCGCGCTTGAACGGATAGATCGCGATCTTCGCATCGGGCACCGGACGATCGCGATAGGCGGCCCAGTAGATGTGGTTCTGCCACAGTTCGCCCTTCTGATCGTAAGTGTCGACGTAAGGCTCAAACCACATTTCCGAGTCCATGTAGACCGTGGTCTTGGAGTGAAGAGCCTGGTTGGTCATTTGTGCACCGCCGCCGCGCCGCGGGAATGCATCCACGATGTACATGTGGCGCATCTCCCAGATCTCGGGGCAGGCGCTGGCGCCGCCGTCAGTCGGGCAGCGGACCTCGGGCGAATGCTCCGCGCGCACGCACGCGAGCATGTTCTTCTCACCCAGGAATTTGTAGTTGTATTCCTCGGTCTTGGCGTTGAAGCCCGAATAGTGATCGGGATCAAACGTCTGCGAGCCGGTGGCGCTTGAGTTTAGACCCTCGTTGAGGCGCCGCAGCCGGCGCGAGCCGGTCTCCCAAGTCCAGGTGTCGTCGCCCTTGGCCGGATCGGCGTAGCGATAACGCAGCAGGCTGGTGCCGCGCGAAGTCGCGGGCGCCAGTTCCGGTCCGAGATAGAACAGCCACAGGCGGCCATTCTTTTTGAAGTCCGGATCGGTCGGAATCGGCTCGACTTCGGTGCGTCCCACCTGATCGTAGCCGGCGTAATGGCCCAGCGTTCCGTACGCGATCTGGAAGTAGGGTTTGTTGAGTCCGGTGTACTCGACGTCGCAATCAAAGAAGCGGAGATCGTAGTCGTCCGACTGGATCGGGCGGAATACGTTGTTCCACATGATCTTGGTCGCGGCGTACGGGTCGTTCGGATCGATCAGCGGGAACGGCTGTCCCGCCACGTATCCGATGACCGTGCGATGGTCCGGAGACAGGGTGACCTGCTCGGAATACTTTTCGGTCGCGTCCTTATAGGGAGGCGGCCAGTCGATACGCTGCGTCGGAATGATCTTCATCGACATTCCGCGCTGCACTTTGTAGAACACGCCGGGCGAGACCAGATCGCGCACCTGGTTCGCCTTCTCGGCGGTGATGAAGTCGCCAGGTTTTACCTGCGCACGCGCCGGCGTTCCCAGCGCCAACACTGCCAAGGCGAGGGCAATCGCCGGCAACCAATTCAGTCCCAACAAGCCTTTCCTAACCAACATACGGCCTCCTGACGGTTATTTTATGCTCCATTGAGCGGCAATCCACACAAACTCACTGCATCCGCTTCCGACCTCGAACCTCCCCAGCGCTTGCACTCTATTAGACTGCCTTGCACTTGGAGTCAAATGTATTTCTTTAGACGTGATTTCTGACACTGGCGAGGTCTAATGCGAGGAAAAATTGCCGAGGACGAGAACTTCGGCGCAGGGACACTAGAATGATGATGAACGCAAAGTTACCGCGAGGGAAGAGGGCCAAAAAAAGCCGGCGGGATCGGATGATCCCGCCGGCTGAGAGCGTCAGACGCTCAGAGTTAAGTTACTGCATCAAGCCGACTTCGGCCGCCTTGACCACCCCTTCGGTGGTGAACCAGGCCTTGTCGACCGCGCCCATGTTGATGTACCAGCACTC
>DATDGX010000250.1:0-8307 GCA_036521875.1 Binataceae bacterium (SeqCode) | reverse complement strand
GCTTCCTGTTCGGGCAGGCCGATGTATTCATCCGCCGCGGACGCGCCGCGCATCACGCGGATCGCGTTGCCGTAGAACTCGGCCGCGATGCGCGCAGCCGCTTTGTCATTGGCGAAAGTGAACATGCCGACTGACGGCATCAGGATGACGACCGGGCTGGCGTCGCGCATCGCGGGACTGTCTTTCCGGCGGCAGCGCTCGTAGTAGGCCCGGTAATCGATCTGGTACTGCGCGATCGCGTCAGCCGCGGTTTTTTTCGCGACGATCGGATCGGCGGGCAAAATGAGTGGACGAACCTTGGTGCGCAGAAAATGATCGGGACACGAAGTCCCAATCGCCGCCAGCTCTGCGAACCGCTTCGAGCCCGCGAACTCGAGCACTTCAGCGTCGTCGCTGAAATGACCGATCTTGCGCTCCGCCGCGGACAGATGGCCGCGAAGAATCGGCATCAGCTCGGATGCGATCGCGGCGCGCTCTTCGGAGCCGCGCGGGCGGATGCGCTCGCCGCCGAACGCCGGCGCCGCATTGACGCTCTCGGCATACCAGGTTTCCGCGCGCCGGATCGTATCGATCGTTTTCCGGTAGCAGGTTTTGGACGTGTCCCCCCACGTGATCAGTCCGTGACCGGCGAGAACGACTCCGCCGATTTTCGGATTCGCGCGGACCAGGTCGCGCAGCCGCAACGCCAGGTCGAAACCCGGTCGCTGCCATGGGAACCATCCGAGGTCTCCCGCGAAGACCTCTTGCGTGATCGCCTCGCTGTGAAGCGCCGCGGCGATCGCGATGATCGCATCGGGATGGACATGGTCGATGTGCATGAATGGGAGAAGCGCGTGGAGGCTGGTGTCGATGCTGGCGGCGCGAGTGCTCCCGGGCAATGCGCAATACTCCAGAAGCTCTACAATCTCATCTTCGTGGTCGCGGCCTCGATAGCGCATCTCCAGCGCGGCGAGCTTGTCCTGGTAGAGGCGCGCGAAGCCCGACAGATCCGTCGAGCCGAGATCACCGCCCGATCCTTTTACCCATAGAACAGTTACCGGCGCGGCCGTCAGCGGGTCGATGGTCGGAACCTTGGCGGAGGTGTTGCCGCCGCCGAAATTTGTCACCGCCAGGTCCGCTCCCAACAGATGAGAGCGGTAGAGGAGCAGTTCGGATTCCGACAACGCCTTTGCGCGCGCGTCGTCCCATCGATCGCTTACCACGCCGCGATCGTAGCAGGCGAGCACGGGAATTCAATTGCAGGAAGTGGCGAAAAGATTGATTATCGAGCGCCGCGGTCTTTCATCCGCGATTTTATTTGGATGACGATGCGTCTGTGAGTCGAGCGCGCCCACAAGCTGCCGCGGTGCTGGATATCGGGAAAAGCAGCGTGCGGCTGTGCGCGGTTGACGATCACGGCGTCGCGATGGCGAGTCTCGAGCGTCCCAACACGGTCGATTCGCGGCCGCCGTATCCGCACTTCGATGCGGATGAGCTGTACGCATGGCTGCTCGGCGGGCTCGCGACTTTTGCGCGCGAGTTCGACGTTCACTCGGTCGTTCCGGTAACCCATGGCGCGTGCGCCGCTCTGGTCGATGAGCGTGGACTGGCGCTTCCGATCATGGACTACGAGTTCGACGGCCTACGCAGCATCGACTCCGAGTACGACGCGCTCGCGCGCGACTTCGCACGGACGGGCTCGCCGCAGCTTCCCGTCGGGCTCAACCTGGGCCGGCAGCTTTTCTGGCAGCAGCGGAATTTTCCGGACGAATTCGCCCGCGCCGCGATTGTCCCGTATCCGCAGTATTGGGCCTGGCGCCTGTCCGGCGTCCGCGCGTGGGAAGCGACCTCGCTCGGCTGTCATACCGATCTTTGGGATCCTCATACCAATGATTTCTCGCCGTTCGCGAAGACGATGGGCTGGAACTGGCGTCTCGGCCGCCGCGCGAATGCGTGGACGTCACTCGGAACGCTATCAGCCGAAGCCGCGGCAGCGACCGGGCTGTCGAGCTCGTGCGCGGTGCTCGCGGGAATCCATGACAGCAACGCGTCGTGGCTCGCGCATCGGGCGACTCGCGACGAGCCTTTCTCCGTGGTTTCGACGGGCACGTGGATCGTCGTGATGGCGAGTGGCGGCGCGCTCGACGCACTCCGCGAAGGGCTCGACATGCTCGCCAATGTCGACGCGTATGGCAGTCCAGTGCCAACCGCGCGATTCATGGGCGGGCGCGAGTACGCCGCGATTTGCGGCGATGATGGTCTTCGCGCGGAGCCGACGGCGGTAGATTTACAAGCAGTGCTCGCCGCCGGGACGCTCCCGATACCATCGTTCTCGGATCAAGGTGGCGCATTCCGCGCGCATCGCGGCCGTTTCGAGGGCCGCATGCTAGAGACTCCGCGCCAGCGCGCCGCGCTGGCCGCCCTCTATTGCGCGCTCATGACCGACTTTTGTCTCGAGACGCTCGACGCGCGCGGCGATGTCATCCTCGAGGGCCGCCTCGCCTCCAACGATGCCTTCGGATCCGCGCTCGCGGCGTTTCGCGCCCCACGTCTGGTGCTTCGTTCTGCGGACGAAACTGGCACGCTCCGCGGCGCCGCGACGTTATCACTGCTCGCGCGCGGAAGGCGCCCGGAACCAGCGCGGCTCTATCCGTGTCGAGCTGGCTTAGTCGATCAATTGAATTCCGGCCGCCTCGCCTGGCGTGCTCGCCTTCCCAATACTCACTAGCTATTCGTGAGTCGTCGATTCATTAGCTATTCGCGCGTCGTCAGACTGACGTAAGCGACAGGCGATAGGTCTCCGCGGCGGTGCGATGAAACAGTTGGGCCTTTTCGTCCGTTGTAAACCCCGCGGCAATCTTCTTGAACGAATTCCACAGCACGCCGTATGAGCATGAAATCCGGTCGACCGGGAAGTTGCTCTCGAACATGCATCGTCGCGGCCCGAACTTGTCGATCACGTGAAGATAGTAATCACGCGTCGCCGCCACCAATTCATCACTGCTCGGCGGAGACGGACGCCGGTGCCAGTTGAATCCATTCACCGGCATATTAATCCCGCCGAGTTTCACCACCACCTTGGGGCATCGCGCAAGTTCGGTAATGTCGTCTTTCCATTGACGGAAAATCTCCGCGCGCTTGCCTTCATAAGGACCTATGCCAAGTGGTCCACCGAAATGATTTAGGATGATCGTGGTATCCGGAAAGGCTTTCGCGAGATCGATTACGGACCGCATCTGCGGATGGTACTGCCACGCCTCGAAACTGAGGTTCAGTTTCTTCAGCCTGGCAAAGCCCTCGCGAAAACGCGCCGACTCGTACAGGTCAGCGGGCGGGTTGGTATGCGAATTTCTCACCCGAGGATCCGGATCGAAACCACCCGCGTGCCGGATGCCGCGAAAGCGCGCCGGGGCCGCAGCGATATGCGCCTCCAAAACCGGCTCGACCGCGGCGCCCAGGGCCAGATCGGCGAAACTGACTATTCCAGCCGCGATCCGCGTCTCGCCATATTGTCCACTCGCGCTTTGCGCGGCGATGCCGTTGACGAACTCGGTCTCACCCACCGGTCGCAGCGGCTCGGGGCCGTCCGCGCGATACATCGAAAGGCATTCGACGAAAACGGTCGCGAGCACGCGATGACCAGTTCCGGTGTCGCGGAGAATCTCGTCGAGCAGATAGCGGTTGTTGGGATGGTCCCAGAGATGATGATGAGGGTCGACGATCGGCAGCGCGGGCTCGAGCGGCTGTTCGCTGACCTGAGCCAGCCACGCATCGGGGGATAACGGTTGCTTTTGGTCGGTCGCCATTTGACTTAGTACTTACTCCTTAGTCGCAGTCGTTGTCATGAACATCGACGACGTGGTCTTTGGCTATTCCCAGTAGCATTGGTGTAGTACTTCGACAATCGACACGATTGCAGAGAACAGGAGACGATAAATGGATGCGATCAAGAAGCTCGACCGCTCGGTGAAGGGGCGAGCTGTGCTGGTAACCGGCGCCGCGAGCGGCATGGGGCGCGCGACGGCTCACGTGTTCGCGCAGGAGGGAGCGCTCGTCGCGATTACCGATATCAATGAAGCGGGCGTCGCGCGCGTGGTCGAGGAAATCGCGGGAGAAGGAGGGAAAGCGCACGGTTGGGTTCTGGATGTCATGGACCACGCCGCGATCAAACGCGTCGTCGCGGAGGTCGCCGATCACTTCGGCAGGCTCGACATCCTGATCAACAACGCGGGCTTCGGCGGCTTTCATCCGCTCGATGGCGACGACTACGACCGGATTTGGGATCGGACCATCGCAGGACTGCTGACGGCGCAGCAGCGCATGGTGCGCGCCGCGCTGCCGCATCTGAGGAAGTCCGACGCGGCCAGAATCGTCAACATCGCTTCGACGGAAGGCCTCGGCTCAACTCCGGGAGACAGCCCGTACGTGGTCGCGAAGACCGGGGTCATCGGGCTCACGCGTGCGATGGCGGTGGACCTGGGGCCGGAAGGGATCACCGTCAACTGCATTTGCCCCGGGCCGATCCGCACGGCGCTGACCGACGCGATTCCGGAGCAGCACAAAATAATTTTTGGCAAGCGCCGGACCGCCTTGAAGCGATATGGTTACCCGGAAGAAGTCGCGCACATCACGGTCAGCCTGTGTCTCCCGGCGGCATCGTATATCACCGGCGCGATCATTCCTGTCGATGGAGGTCTGACGATCAGGAACGCGTGATCGAGCGGCATCGCAATTTTCCGCGACGCGCGATGCTACCGATTCGAACGCGCTACCAGTCGGGGCCCGTTCCCGCGACGCTCGGGATGCCGGTGTGCGCGGTGAGGCCACCGTCGGCCACAATACAGGTGCCGTTGACGTACGATGCCTCGTCGGAAACCAGGAACAGAACCACATTCGCGATTTCACCCGGCTCGCCATAGCGGCCCATCGGGATTGCCTGCTCGGTCTTCGCGGCGAGATCGGGGAGCGCGCGGCGCGACTTCAGAATTGGAGGCGTCAGGATCGCGCCGGGACAGACCGCATTGCAGCGAATCCCCTTGCGCGCGTATTCGATCGCGGTCGCGCGCGTCAGATTGATCACTCCCGCCTTGATCGCGTTGTATGCGCCCAGGCCGTAGTCGGCGGCGAGTCCGGAGACCGAACCGGTGTTGACGATGACGCCCTTGCGTTGCGCGACCATCACCTCGAGCGCGCATCGGCTCGCGTACTAGTACGAGGTCAAACCGATCTCGACGCTTTTGCGCCAATGCTCGAGCGACATCTCGCCGACGCGTCCGGTGTAGAGCCGAATCGCATTATTGTGCAGGATGTCGAGACGGCCGAACTTCTCGACCGCGAACGTGATCATCTTCTCTACTTCGGGCGGGTTGCCGACGTTTGCGTGAAACGCCTCGGCCTTCCCGCCGGCGTTGCGAATCTCACCCGCGACGCGGTTGGCGCCTTCTTCGTTAAGATCGACCACAACGACTGCGGCGCCTTCCGCGGCGAGCCGCTTCGCAGTCGCTTCACCGATTCCGGATCCCGAGCCGGAGATGAGCGCGACCTTGTCTTTGAGTCTCATCAGGGATGCTGCCTCGAGGTGAAACTGCGATTGTTTGATTCCGTCGCGCCGGCGGCCTCGTCGCTGCCAGGCAACGAAACGCGCGAGCCCGGATCAAGTCGCGACGATTATCCTTCATGCGATTGCCGCGCGACAATCCTCCGAGGGCGACCAGGTTGACAGACGTGCGACGCTTGCCCATTTGCCCTCGACTCTGAAATAAGTAGGTACGGGATAGCGTCGATTAACGACCGGCAGCGCCAATAGACGGCGCGCATCACCTGCCCGCGCGGTCGCGAGCCGGAAAAGGAGTCAGCGATGTACGACTTGATTATCCGCAATGGCACCATCGTCGATGGCAGCGGGATGCCGCGCTACAAGGCTGACGTCGGCATCGAGGGCGACCGCGTCGCGGCCATCGGAAAAATCCGCGACAGCGCGCGCGAGACCATCGACGCCGACGGCCACATCGTCGCGCCGGGCCTGATCGACGCGCACACTCACATGGACGCGCAGGTGTTCTGGGATGCGCTCGGAACCTGCTCGTGCTGGCACGGCGTCACCTCGGTGGTGATGGGCAACTGCGGATTTTCGCTCGCGCCCTGCGGCGAGAAAGATAAATTGCTGGTGATGCGAAACCTGGAGCGCGCCGAGGACATCTCGCCCGAGGCGATGCAGGCCGGCATCAAATGGTCGTGGACCACCTTCGCGCAATACCTCGACGCGGTTGAGCGCCTGCCCAAGGGCATCAACTACGCCGCCTATGCGGGCCACTCCGCGCTGCGCACTTACGTAATGGGCGAGCGCGCTTTCGACGAGGAGGCCACCACCGAAGATCTCCAGTTGATGCGCGACGAGCTGCGCGACGCGATTCGCGCCGGCGCGATCGGATTTACCACCTCGCGCACCAGTAACCATCAGACCCCGGACGGACGGCCCGTCGCCAGCCGCATCGCCAACTGGGACGAAGTGCGGCAACTGGTCGGCGTGATGGGCGATCTCGGCGCTGGCATTTTCGAGATCGCCGGCGAGGACACCGGCGTCGAGGGCCCCCGGCTCGACAACTATCTCGGCCGCCTCAAGTCGCTGGCCGTCGACACTTCAGTGCCGGTGACCTTCGGGATGTTCAGCTCGCGGCGCGCGCCGAACTACTGGCGGCGCTACTTCGACACCGCCAACGAGACCGCGGCGGCCGGCGGCCGCATGTTCATCCAGGTTCACAGCCGCTCGCTCAACCTGCTGCTGTCGTTCGAGACCAATATGCCTTTCGATCGGGTTCCCGCCTGGCGCGAGATTCGCAAACTTCCGCTGGCGGAACAGGAAGCCGCGCTGCGCAACCCCGACCTCCGGCGCAAGCTGGTGGCGGCGGCTCACGATCGCTCCGGCGATGGCGAGCGCGGAGTTGGCGCCGAAGCCCGCTCGGCAAATTTCAAGTGGCTGTTCCCGCTCGACAAACCTACGCCGCCGTATCGCTCGGTAGCCGAGATCGCCGAGCAGCAGGGCAAGGACCCGGTCGACGTGATCATAGACCTCGCGCTGGAGAAAAATCTGAAACAATTCTTCCTCCAGACTCTGATCAACGAGAATCAGGACCACGTCCTCGAGATGATGAAGCATCCGCGCTCCGTGGTGACCTTCTCCGATTCAGGCGCGCACGTCTCGCAGATAATGGACTCGTCGCTGCAGACTCACGTGCTAAGTCACTGGGTGCGGGAAAAGGAAGCGCTCTCGCTCGAGCAGGCGATCAGGATGCTCAGCTTCGTTCCCGCCTATCATTGGGGTCTCCGGGGTCGCGGAATGCTGCGCGAAGGCAATTTTGCCGATGTGATCGTTTTCGATCCCGGCACGATAACTCCGAAGTTGCCCGAGCTGGCGCATGACCTGCCGGCGGGCGCGCGGCGTCTCAAGCAGAAGTCCGACGGCCTGCTCGCGACGGTCGTCAACGGCAAGGTCCTGCTGCGCAACAACGAACACACCGGCGCACTACCGGGAAGGTTGCTGCGCGGCCCGCTCGCGCAATCGCGCGCCTAAGCGCGAAGCGCGGTGCTGGCCCGTGCACGGGCCAGCACCTGCATCGGTGGCACAGGCTTTAGCCTGTGTGGTTTCCACATTAGCTCTTGCCTGTGCCACCTTGAGGACACACATGACTGTTTGTCAGAAGACTACACAGGCTGAAGCCTGTGCCACCTTCAGGACATAGGTGGCTATTTGTCAGAAGCCTACACAGGCTGAAGCCTGTGCCACCTTCAGGACATAGATGGCTGTTTGTCAAAAAACTCCACAGGCTACAGCCTGTGCTAGTAATCTCTGAGGTGGCACAGGCTTTAGCCTGTGTTTAGAGAACCTCATGAGTCGGAAAGAACCTTCAGACATGGATCCTCAGCGCTTTCAAGCAATCGATCCCTGGAAGTCTGAAGACCTCGTCTTCAAGCGCCGCAACCTGCCGCACCTCGAAGTGCCCGGAGCTACTTACTTCGTAACCTTTCGCTGCTGCGCGAAGATCGCGCTTCCGCCCGAGGCACGTGATCTCGTCATGGCCGCCATCCGGGCCTGCGACCGAACCAGCATCGACTTGGACGCGGCCGTCGTGATGCCCAATCACGTGCATGCAATCTTCAGGCTCATTGATACCCACAAGCTCGGCAACGTCCTTCAGCGGATTAAGGGTCGATCGGCTCGACAGATCAACCAGGTCCTCAAGACCGATGGCGCGGTCTGGATGGACGAAAGCTTCGACCACATCATAAGACACGAGGCTGAGCTGCAAGAGAAAATCGAATACATCAGAC
>DATDGX010000249.1:0-16133 GCA_036521875.1 Binataceae bacterium (SeqCode) | reverse complement strand
GCCAGAAGATGGAATCCTGTCGGGCCTGCGGGTGATCGACTGCGGAACCTACATCGCGGCGCCCGCGGCGGCCACGGTGTTGTCGGATTTTGGCGCGGAGCTGTTCAAGATCGAGCGGCCGGAAGGCGGCGATCTGTTTCGTCTGTTTCCCTCACTTCCCGGACAGGCCCGATCGGAATTGAACTACTGCTGGATTCTGTCGGGCCGCAATCGTAAAAGCGTGGCACTCGACCTCGGCCAACCGGAAGGACGCGAGGCGCTGATCCGGCTGGTCAAGACCGCCGACGTGTTCGTGACCAACTATCAGCAGGAGATTCTCAGTCGTTTCAACCTGACCTGGGACGATCTCCGCGCGGTCAACGAGCGGCTCGTTTATGCGCATCTCACCGGCTACGGCGACGAAGGCGAAGATGCCGGCGCGCCGGCGTTCGACGCGCTGGCGTATTGGGCGCGTTCGGGGTTGATGACCAGCGTGACCGGACTCGATGGATCTCCAAGCGGTCCGCGCCCCGGCATTGGCGACCATCCGACCGCGATGGCGCTGTTCGGCGCGATCATGCTTGGACTCTACCAGCGCGAACGCACCGGCCGCGGATCGAAAGTTGGAACGTCGCTGCTCGCAAGCGGTGCGTGGGCCCATGGAATCGATCTGCAGGCAAAGCTCTGCGGCGCGACCTTCCCGGAGCGCCGTCCCGGCGCTCAGCCGCTCAATCCACTCACTACCGGATACCGAAGCCGCGACTGCAAGATCTTCCTGCTCGTGCTACTGGACCCTGAGCACGAGTTCCCGCGCTTGTGCCGCGCGATCGGGCATCCCGATCTCGCGGCCAACGAGTTGTTCGCCGACGCCGCCGGCCGCCGCGAACATGGAACCGAGTTGTACGCAATCATGCAGTCCCAGTTCGAGTCGAAGGATCTGAGCGAATGGCGCGCACTGTTCCGCGCATACGACGTGAAATGGTCAACCATTCCCACCATGGACGACGTGGTGATCGATCCGCAGATGCGCGCGTCGGGAGCTTTTGTCGATCTCGACTACCCGGGCGCAGGAACCATCCAGACGATCAACAGCCCCGTGTTCATGGCCGGTGCGAAGAAACGAAAACCCACCGCTGCCCCCGATGTCGGCGCGCATACTCGCGAGGTCCTGCGTGAACTCGGGTACCCGGACGGCGCGATCGATGCGATGGTCCGAAATAAGACAGTGGCTATTGCGTCATGATAAGTAGCTACTTCATCTGATACTCAGTGAGTACCGATGAGTCCGGCGATCGCGGCGCTTGTCGGTACACTACCCGGTCGAAGTGAGGTTTCGCGATGCCGAAAGCGGCGCGGCTCTTCCACGTCAGCGAGCAGGCCGGTATTGGAAGGTTCCAACCGCGGCCGGTTCCCGCTCCGGATTCCGGGATCGAAGGAGACGCGGTCTGGGCGGTCGACGAAGAGCATCTGGCCAACTTCCTGTTACCTCGCGATTGCCCTCGCGTAACTTTTCGCATCGCGGAAAACACCACGTCCGAAGACAAGGCGCGGTTCTTCGCGCATTCGAGCGCTCGCGCGGTGATCGCAGTCGAGGCGCGCTGGTTTCCCGCGATCTCGTCGTGCAGGTTGTATCTATATGAGATGCCGCCGAAGACGTTCCTGCTCGCAGTTGCGCCCGCAGGGTACTACATTTCACGCGAGGCGGTTTCGCCCCTCGCCGTCAGCGAAATGGACAACCTCGTAGCGCGGATCCTGGAGAGGGAGGTCGAGTTGAGAATCCTTCCCGGCCTGTGGCCGCTGTCTGATGCGGTGGCGGCATCCTCGCTGGAGTTTTCGATCATCCGCATGAAGAACGCCGCGCCACCCGCCCATTCGTGATTAGCAACTCGGAGAGCGACTCCGTTACTCCCGCGCTACTGACTATATGCACTCTGGTCCCCGACAGTTTTCCCTAGGGGCACGCGCTCCCGGTAAATCCGGCGCCAATCGCTATCCCGACGCTGGAGACCGTGCCGGGACCTATCCCGCACATGGCCTGGCTACTCGGATTCGTATACTGCGGCGCAGACGGAGTCGCGCCAGCAGGAATCATGAGACTCACGGAACAGCTACATGGGCCGGTTCCGCTGCAGGCGGGAGCGCCGCTGGCGCAGAAAGTGAAGTCGTAGGTCTGGCCCGCGCTCATCACAATTGTGACCGGATTAATTGGTGGCACCGAGGCATAGATAGTCGCGCCGGGCGCTTCAATCTTAATTATTCCTCCCGGAAAGGTCAGTTGAAAAGGAATGAACTGACCGATTGCTTCAGAACTCGGTGGAGGCGGCACGTCGGCGGCGACTTCATTCACGCCGCACAATTTCTCGAGCTTCGTTCCGGCATTGTTGTCGGTCTGATGCGGAAATGTTCCTGCGCTCGTGGTCGTGACGATGGTGGTCGCGATTGGCGTCAGCGGCGGCGTCGAACTCAGGTCGGCCGTATATCCCAAATTGTTCAGTTTGCTGCTGGAGACCTCGTTGGGCGGATAGCACAACGTGTAGTCCTCGTCAGAAACAGGGGCATTGCAATCACTATCAGCGGTAGCCGGGTAGGGCGTACAGGTGCTTGGCCCTGGTGCATACTTATCGTCATGCATCTCGACGGTATAATCGACGCAGCCCTCGGACGGACACGAATAAAAGTTTTCATCGGGGCACGTTGCGCCGCCAGGACAATTGCCGAGCGGGGAGGGACTGGCGCCTTTCGCATTGCCGTTCGGTTCCGTCTCCTGAGGTTGAAGAAACAGCAGGCCAATCGACGAGTCGCAGAAATAGCACCCCGCCGAATTGGTGCAGCATCCTGAGCCGGCCGTGTCGGTGCAGGTGCCCGGCGCGGTGCATCCGCAATCCGGCGACGGCATCTGCACCTGTTACTCGCCTGGCAAGGAAATTGGAATATTCGCACAGTAAAGAACGTGTGGCATTTGGTTTTCTATGCGGCCACACCATCATGTAAGAGCCCCGCGTACCGCAATAGCAACGTTGTACTCGACTGGGTACCGCATTTGTCAATTAGTGGATAGCTTGGTAGCGTCGCGGTAAGGAGGGCGTGGTAGCGTCGAGGTAGGATGGTGTGTCGGCCCTCCGGGGAGAATCTCGATGCGGACGTTTCTGTTCACCTCGGTAATGATCACGGTCCTCGCGGGGCTCGCTTTTGCGGCCGATATCGATCGCCACGCCGACTACTCCGACCCTTCCGCCGGCGCAAACGCTCCGATGCAGTGCAAGACTTTCAGCCGGATCGATGACACTCGGACTGCCTGCCATGATTTTTGCGATAACTGGAAGAAGGATCATCAGGGCGCGACCTGCGCCTGCGGCGAAGACAAGTGCCCGGCCGAGCAGGGCCAGCCGATCAAACCGTAACGGTTGCACTCGTACGACGGACAGGTAGCTAGTGGTCAAGTTCGTAGGCTTGATGAGGCGCAAGCCCGGGATGACCCGGGCCGAGTTTGTTGACTACTGGCAAAACGTGCACGCGCCGCTCGCGATGAGCGTGCACGAGTTTGGCCGCTTCGTCCGCAAGTACGTGCAGAACATTCCCCTCGAGGCATCGGAATCGGCATCGGTGCCTGAACTTCCCGGCTCGCCTGGATTCGACGGCGTTGCGGAGATCTGGTTCGATAGCATCGACGACGCGACGAAGGCGTTCAGCGAACCGCGCTACCTCGAAGTGATCCGCGCGGACGAGCTCAGGTTCCTCGATCTCCCAAACTGCGTAGTGCTAGTCGTCCGCGAAGTTCAGTTGATTGGCTAGCGATCGGTCGAACGCCGCGCGTCTACTCAGCGTCGTGGAAGATCACGCCCAGCGCGAAGCGGACTCCCGATGTGATCGTGGTCACGCCGTGGCGCATGGTGGTGCGATAATAGCCGCGGGCACCGGCAACTGGCCGGTAGCGGTTCGCGAACACCACCGCCTCGCCCTCGGCGAGCGTGAGAGCGTCGCCGCGCGATTGCGCGCGCGGGCGCTGTTCGACGAATAGCAACTCGCCGCCTTTATAGTCGCGGCCCAACCGGCTCAGCATGCAGGTGAACTGGAGCGGGAAGGCGACGCTGCCGTAAACGTCCTGATGCAGACAGTTGAAGCCGCCGGCTTCGTAGCGGAGCACTAGCGGCGTCGGCTTCAACTGGCCGTTGCTGGCGCAGCGTTCGAGGAAGCCGGCGAGCGCGGGGGGAAATCGTTCACTTGCGCCGAGCGCGCCGGCCCATCGGTTCGCGACCGGCGCGAGCTTACTATAGAGCGCGGACCGGAGATCCTGAACGACTCGCGGCAGCGGACGCGCGAAGTATTTGTACTCGCCGCGCCCATAGCCCAGGCGCACCATTACGATTCGATTTCTGAAGCGCTCGCGCTCGGTGTAGAGCGCGATGAGTTCCGCGCATTCGGCCGGTTCGAGCACGCGGCCGGCCGCGGCGAATCCGCGTTCGTCCAGCTCGCGCCCGATTCGCTTCCAATCGAGCGCTGCTATCCGCGCCCGAATCTGGGGCATTTCAGAAGTCACCGGATCGTGAGCAGCGCGCGCCGGTGCCTTCGCGCGCGCCGCTCTCACGCCGCGTTCTTGCGCACGAACTCGCCGATTCGCTCGATCGCCTGCTGCCCCTCATCCAGCATGAACGCGAACAACTGGAAGACGTGAATCATGTTCTCCCACGGCTCGTAGGTGACTTGCACTCCGGCCTTGCGCGCGCGCTCGGCGACCCGCGCGGCGTCGTCGAGCAGCATTTCGCTGGTGCCGACCTGTATCAGCAGCGGCGGCAGGCCCGTCAGGTCGGCATATAGCGGAGCGGCGAGCGGACTGCGCGGGTCTTTGCCGCCGAGGTACAGTTTTCCCAACGCGACGAGGTCGTCTTTGCGGACCATCGGATCGACTGCGGCCTTGGTCGTCATCGACTCGCCAACTCCCTCGAGATCGACCCATGGCGACATGCAAGCTCCGGCCGCGGGCATCGGCAGCCTTGCATCGCGGATCGCGACCAGCGTCGCGATCGTCAAGCCGCCGCCTGCCGAGTCGCCGGCCACCGCGATTCGCGCCGGTTTGAGCCCGGTGGAGAGCATCCATTGGTAAGCGGCGACGGAGTCTTCGACCGCGGCCGGGAATGGATGCTCGGGCGCGAGGCGATATTCGATCACCAGCACGGTCGCCTGCGCGGCCTTCGAGATGAGTGCCGCGAGTGCGCGATGCGTGTTGATCGATCCGAGCACGTAGCCGCCGCCATGAAGGTAAAGGATCGCGCGCCCCGGGGTCGCGCCGGGCGCCGTCACCCATTCGGCCTTCACCGATCCGGCCTGCATCGGCTCGCGTTTCACCTGCGGATCGACTGGAAACATCGCCCCGGTTTTTTCGCCGCCCGCGCGCCGGTCAGCGACCAGCGGTGCGTGGATGAAGGCCTCCGCCGCGAGCATCTGAATCAACGAATCAAGTTGCTGCTTTGACATCCGGTTCATCTCCCGCCGACGGCGCCGACGAAAACTCCGTACTCAGTTCCGATCGATTCGCGCGAGCGATGCTCACGCGGCGCTGCGACGGACGAATTCGCCGATCTTCTCGATCGCCTGCTGACCCTCGTCAAGGATCGGCGCGAACATCTGGAACACGTGGAACATATTGTCCCACGGCTCGTAGGTGACTTTCACGCCCGCCTTGCGCGCGCGCTCGGCGATTCGCGAGGAGTCGTCCATCAGCGTCTCGGCGGTGCCGACCTGGATCAACAGCGGCGGCAGCCCGGTCAAGTCGGCATAAAGCGGAGCGGCGAGAGGAGTGCGCGGGTCTTTTCCGCCCAGGTAGAGTTTGCCCATCTCGACCAGCCCCGCCTTCTGCACCATCGGATCGACCGCCGCCTTGGTAGTCATCGACTCGCCGATTCCCTCCAGATCGACCCAGGGCGAAAGGGCCACGCCCGCGGCGGGGGTGGGAAGTTTCGCGTCGCGGATCGCCACCAGCGCCGCGATCGTCAAGCCCCCGCCTGCCGAGTCGCCGGCCACTGCGATTCGTGCCGGCTTGAGCCCGCTCGCGAGCATCCATCGGTAGGCCGCAACCGAGTCGTCGACCGCGGCGGGAAACGGATGCTCGGGGGCGAGTCGGTAGTCGATAAGTAGCACGCGCGCTTTAGCCGATTTCGACAAGCGCGCTGCCAGCGATCGATGCGTATTGATCGATCCGATCACGTAGCCGCCGCCGTGCAGATAAAGGATCGCGCGGCCCGCGTCCGCGCCCGGCGCCGTGACCCATTCGGCTTTCACCGAGCCAGCCTGCACGGCTTCGCGCTTCACGTCCGCGTCCACCGGAAACATATTGGCCATTTGCTCGAAACCCGCGCGCGTTTCCGCGAGCGACGGTGCCTGCGCAATCGGCTGCGATTTGAGCATCTGGACGATCGAATCAATCTGTTCTTTTGACATAAGTCTCTGCCTCCTCGATATCGATAATCGATGTGCGATTCCTGGCACTCGTTACCTGTCTAGTTCGCCCACCATACTCGAACCCGTCCTCTGAGTTCCACGGCTCATGGAGAGGTGCGAGTCCACGGCTCATCGAGCCGTTACCACTCCGGGCCCTGGCCCGACAAACTTGGCATCCCCGTGTGCGCCCACAGGCCGCCGTCGGCGACGAAGAACGCGCCGGTCACGAATGACGCTTCATCGGAGGCGAGGAACAGCACCACGTTGGCGATTTCCTGCGGCTCGCCGAAGCGGCCCATCGGAATCGCTTCACGGACGCGCTCGAGCACTTCGGGGCGCGCGTCGCCGAGGCGCAGCAGCGGCGGCGTTCCGATCGGTCCCGGGCACACTGCGTTGCATCTGATTCCCTTGCGCGCGTATTCGATTCCCGTCACCCGGGTGATATTCACCACGCCGGCTTTGACCGCGTTGTAGGCGCCCAGGCAATAGTCGCCGGCGAGGCCCGAGACCGACGCGGTGTTCACGATCACACCCTTGCGCTCGGGCAGCATCATCTCGATCGCGCACTTGGTGGCGTACCAGTACGCGGTGAGGCCGACATCGAGCGTCTTCTGCCATCCTTCGTAATCCATCTCGCCGATTCGCCCGAAGGTCGAAGTGATCGCATTGTTGTGAAGAATGTCGAGGCGCCCGCAGCGGTCCTTGGCGAATTTGATCATCCGCTCGATCTCCGATCGCACCCCGACATCAACGCGCAGGAATTCGGCGTTGCCGCCCGCCTTGCGAATCTCGGACGCGACGCGCGCTCCGCCTTCCTCGTTGAGATCGGCCACTACGACCATGGCGCCTTCGCGCGCGAAGGTTTTCGCGGTCGCTTCTCCGATTCCGGAGCCCGCACCGGTGATGAGCGATACTCTGTCCTTGAGCCGCATGGCGTCTTTCCTCCGTGTCGCATCGCGACGCGCAGCGGGCGCGTTCCGATGCGCATCGCGACGCGCCGATGGCGCGTGCCGATGCGCGCCAACTATACCGCCGCTCGCCGCGCGCCATCAAAGTGACTCGCACATATATAATGACGGATACGCGGCGCCCGGTGCATAATGGGCGCATGGTCTGGTGGCGTTTGCTCGCCGATTCCGTCGTGGTCTTTCACGCCGCGTACGTGGCGTTCGTGGTGTTCGGCTTCGCGGCGATTCTCGCCGGCACGGCACTCGGCTGGCGATGGGTCCGCAATTACAATTTTCGCGCCGCCCACATGGCGGCGATTCTGCTGGTATGCGTCGAAGCGTTCGCGGGCGTGACCTGTCCGCTGACGACGCTCGAAAGCTATCTGCGCGTGAAGGGCGGAGGCGCCGGCTATCCGGGTGACTTCATCGGCTACTGGGCGCATCGGATGATTTTCTACGATGCGCCACCGTGGATGTTCACCGCGCTCTACGTCGCGTTCGCAGCGCTGGTGGGCATCATGTTCTGGCTGAGGCCGCCGCGGCGCACCGCGCCCAAGCGCGCGGCGGATACGCGCTTGCCGGGATAGGCGCGTAGTTCTACAGTCCTTCGCGCGCTCCGCGCGCAACCCGCGAGGTCGCTATGCAATCTGCGAGGTCGCTATGAAGGTATCGCTATTTTATTTGCCGTCGGTCGGCAGCAAAGCCGACATCGAAAAAGGGCGCGTCGGACTACGCGGCGATCTCTACGACCAGATGCTCCGCGAGCTCAGCGCACAGGCCCGGCTCGCCGACGACCTGGGCTACGATTCGATCAGCTTTACCGAGCATCACTTCCACGTTGAGGGCTTCGAGTTGTCGAACAACCCGGTGCTGCTCGATTTGTACATCGCGATGCAGACCCGGCGCCTGCGCGTCGGGCAGCTCGGTATCGTGCTGCCCACGCAAAATCCGATCCGCGTCGCGGAAGACATCGCGATGCTTGATCACATGTCAGGCGGGCGCGCCAACGCCGGATTCGCACGTGGCTACCAGCGCCGATGGGTCGATATCATGGCGCAGCAGACGCACGGAATTCACGGCGCACTGCCGCATCAGCACGACGAAATCGATGCGGCGAATCGCGCCGCGTTCGAAGAGAACTTCCGCATCATCAAGAAAGCGTGGACCGAGGACTTGCTCTCCTACGACGGAAAGTATTGGCGCGTGCCGCCGGGTGAGACGCCGTGGACGCTCGAGGCGACGAAGAAGTGGGGCGCCGGGGTCGAGAACGGGGTGGTGCGCGCGGTTGCGGTAGTGCCCAAGACGGTGCAGAAGCCGCATCCGCCGATCTTCCAGCCGTTCGCGTCATCGGAGCGGAGTATCCGATGGTGTGCGCAAGAGGGAGTCACCGCGATCCTGCCGCCGCTGCATCCCACCCTCGAGCATCATCTGTGCGAGATTTACGCGGAAGTGTCGCATCGCCCGCTCGGCGAGGGGATGGGCGTGCTGCGCGACGTGATAATCGCCGACACCGACGAAGAGGCGCGCGCCATCTGGCGTGACAGCGGTTACTTCTGCGGCCACGAGTGGTTCGAACCTTTCGGATTCTCGAAAGGGATGGAGGATCCGAAGACCGGCGAGACCGCGGATCTGTGGAACAACGGTCTCGCGTTCGTCGGCACGGTCGACACCGTCACGCGCCAGGTCGAGACGCTGCTCAAACGGCTGCCCATCCGATGGGTGTTCGCGTGGATGTACAACGGCCTCACGCCGCACGATCGCTTAATGCGCACGCTCGAGTTGTTCTGGACCAAGGTCCTGCCGCGCGTCTCCGACCTGCGCTGATCGGATTGATCCGATCCGGGTCATCGCAACGGTGGCAATCCTATCGATCGAGCAACTGTGATCGCTGTCCCGCCGCACGCTAAGATGGCCCGCACTTCACGTGATCCGGAATGATGTTCGCATCGCACAACTTTCTTGAAGATCTCGGACTGGTGTTGTGCGTCGCGGCAGTGACCACCGTCATCTTCCAGGCCCTCAAGCAGCCGGTCGTGGTTGGCTATCTGATCGCTGGCTTGATTGTCGGGCCGCACGTTCCGATTCCGCTGTTCGCTGACTCGGCGCGCATTCACACCCTCTCCGAGCTGGGCGTGATCCTGCTGATGTTCGCGCTCGGTCTCGAATTCGATCTTCGCAAACTGATCCGGCTCGGGCCCACCTCCGGATTCATCACCGCGCTCCAGGTCGGACTGATGCTCTGGTTGGGCTACATGTGCGGGCGCGCGCTCGGTTGGACGACGCTGGAGAGCATTTTCACCGGCGCATTCGTTTCGATTTCGAGCACTACCATCGTCGCCAAGGCGTTCGAAGACGAGCGCGTCGATAGAAGTCTGCGCGAACTCGCGATGGGAGTGTTGCTGGCCGAGGATTTGACCGCGGTGGTCGAACTCGCGGTGCTGACCGCGCTTGCCTCGGGAGCTTCGGTGTCGGTCTCGATGATAGCAGTGACGGTGGGACGGCTCGCGCTGTTCCTGGTCGCGCTGGTCGGAGTCGGGATACTGATCGTGCCGCGTGCGATTCGGCTCGTCGTGCGCCTCGACCGGCCGGAGACGATCCTCATCGCAAGCGTGGGCATTTGCTTCGCGTTCGCGATCGTCGCCGAGATGGCGGGTTATTCGGTGGCGCTCGGGGCGTTTCTGGCCGGGATGCTGGTCGCGGAATCCGGCGAGTCCAGGCGCATCGAGCATCTCGTGGCACCGGTGCGCGACATTTTCGCGGCGGTGTTTTTTGTGTCAGTAGGGATGATGATCGAGCCGGCGCTCATCGTGAAGTATTGGCCGGCGCTGGTGCTGTTGACGTTTGCCGTGGTGTTTGGGAAGGTGGCCGGCGTTTCGATCGCTGCGATGCTGAGCGGGACCGGCGTCAAGACTTCAGTCCAGGCCGGGATGAGCCTGGCGCAGATAGGCGAGTTCTCGTTCATCATCGCGGGAGTGGGGCTGCAAATGGGCGCGACGCGCAATTTCATCTACACCCTGGCGGTCTCTGTTTCGGCGGTTACCACTTTTCTCACTCCGTTTTTGATTCGAGCCTCCGGACCCGTGGGCGAGTTCGTCGCTGGACGGCTCCCGGAGCCGCTGGGCGCGTTCACGGCGCTGTATGGCGGATGGATGGAGCGGATGCGAGGCGGGTCGGCGCCTCCGGGAGAACCGAGATCGCTTCGCTTCCCGATCATCGAGATTGGCGCGAGCGCGGCTGCGATCATCGCGATCCTGATCGCCAACGAGATCGATCCGCTGGATTTTACGACCCGTATAGCAGTGCTGTCCGGGTACTCGTACTTTGACGCCGGCCTCATCGCAGATCTGTTTGCGCTCGTAGCGTGCGTGCCATTCGTGGCCGGCCTCTTTTACGGTTCGCGCAACCTTGCCCGCGCGCTTGCAGCCCGTGCGATACCGGCCGAGGCGCGCGGAGAGGGCAGCGCCGCCGCGGCGATGGCCGAGATGCTGCAACTCACGATTCTGGTGGTGCTCGTGATGCCCATGCTCGCGATCGTGCAGCCCTTCCTGGGGCCGGTCGAGGGTGTCGGCGCGCTCGCGATTGGAGTGCTGCTGATGCTGATCCAGGTGTGGCGCAGCGTGCGGCGGATGCGCGGGCAGATGCGCGCGGCGGCGGGGCTGATCGCGTCGGCGATCGCGGGAGTGGGTGCGAGCGTCGCCGCGGAGCACGAAGTCGAGGGGCTCGGCACTATCACGCCGGTCAAGCTTAACGCGGGAACTATCGCGGTGGGCAGCACCCTTCGAGAGATCAATCTGCGCTCGCGGACCGGTGCGACTGCGATCGCGATTGCGCGCGCGAACGACGGTCTGATCGTCCCGACCGGCGGCGAGGCGCTGCGCGAAGGCGACGTGCTGGAGCTCGCGGGGCCACGCGACGCGATCGAAGCGGCGGCGCGGATTCTCGCCCGGCCACGCGAGGCCGCCGCACCCGCCGGCTAGCGTCCGCATCGCCGGTTGCATAAGCGCGCGGCGGGCCGTAACGTTTTTGGGCTCCGCCCAAATCACCTCGCGAGGTCGTCGATATGAATCTCAAGGACTCGGTAGCACTGATTACGGGTGGCGGCTCGGGCCTCGGCGAGGCTACTGCGCGCGAGTTCGCATCCGCGGGCGCGAAAATCGCAATCCTGGACTTGCCGTCGTCGCCGGGCGCCAAGGTCGCCGAGTCGCTCGGCAAGGACGCTCTCTTCGTCACCGCCGACGTGGTCTCGGACAAGGAAACTACCGACGCCGTCGCCAAAGCGGTCGCGCGCTTCGGCGCGATTCATATCGCGATTAACTGCGCGGGAATCGGGCGCGCGATGCGCACGGTCGGAAAAGATGGTCCGCATTCGCTCGACCTGTTCAACAAGGTGATCGCGATCAATCTGTGCGGGACTTTCAACGTGATCCGGCTGGCCGCGACCCAGATGGCGAAGAATCAGCCCAATGCCGACGGCGAGCGCGGCGTGATCGTAAACACCGCGTCAGTCGCGGCGTTCGATGGGCAGATTGGCCAGGCCGCCTACTCGGCGTCGAAGGGCGGCGTAGTCGGGATGACGCTGCCGATCGCGCGCGACCTTGCGTCGCTGGGAATTCGCGTCTGCACGATCGCGCCGGGAACCTTCGAGACGCCGATGCTCGCGGGACTACCGGAAGCGCAGCGCAAAGCGCTGGGTGCGCAGATTCCGTTTCCGCCGCGCCTGGGGCGGCCCAGCGAGTACGCGCAGCTAGCGCGCCAGATCGTCGAGAACGAGATGTTGAACGGTGAGACGATCCGGCTCGACGGCGCGCTCCGGATGCCTCCGCGTTAGCTGCCTGCGCACGGAGAGCTGGAGATTTGACTGGAGATTAGTGTGTGCGCGAGCCGAGGGGCGAGGCGACCTGGCGATCGTTAAGCGACCCGGGACCAGGGTCTGCCGAGCTTGCGCCTATCGAAATGATCAACATGCCTTGCTCATAGCGCGGGCCGCCGATCATCAGGATGCCATTGTTCCTGAGCTTCAGATCGGTCGTCATCATGGGCCGCGCGCCGTCGAACAGGTTCAACTCCATCACGATCATGTCGCCGTCGACCGCGCGCGGCTGAACGTGCAGGATGCGCCCGCCGGGCAGCGTGAATTCCAGGATGTCGCCGCACTTGGTGTGGTTATTCTGATGGCTGACGAGGCGGTAGGTGTTGTAGTTGAACAGTCCCTGTAGCCGGCGCGTCATCGGATGACCCAAGCGCACGTCGACGCCGCCGTTAGTGTCGGAAGCCACTACTGAATCGACGCGAACTTCGACCAGCCGCGGATGATTTTGCGCCTCGGCACTACCATGAGCGCTCACCGCGAAGAGGACGGCGAGCAACACGGTGAGGGTGCGGTGGGTAGACGTCATCGGGCGGCTTTACTGCTGATCCGGGAGCCAAATCACCGTGGTATCGCTGCGCGGCTCGGTCCAAACAGCCACCGACGGCATCTCGGCCTCGAGCTTCGAGATGACCGCGTGCGAATCGCTCGCGAGCTCGCCGGAATCCGCCGCGTTGGCAGCCACCGCGATCGCTGCGGGCGCGGCTTCGACGTCGCGCGCGGCCGCTGCGAGCTGTTGCGATGCGACCGCCGGCGCCTTGACCAAGGCCTGACCGAGCGAGGGGCTGAGCGAGCGCCGCAGGTACGGTGTCAGCACCAGCACGGTCAGCGCGGCGACCGCGGCCATCGCGGTGCCCATCGCGAGTCCCGAGTTGAGCTGCTCGCCGAGCCGGCCGAACCAGCGCCCGACTCTCCGGCCCATCGGCACCGGCAGGTTGTCGATTCGCTTCTGCACCGACTGCGCGAAGCCCACCAGCGACGGCAATTCAACGGTCGAGCGCAGCTCGCGTCCGATCGATGCATAGTCGCCGAGCAGGCTGGTACACGCGTCGCATCGCGCGAGATGATAGGCGACGTCCTGCATCTCATGGGGCTCGAGCTCGGCGTCTTCGAACGCGCCGAGGAGCAAGCCTATTTCACTACATTCCGCCATTTGATTATCAGCTCTCGCCGAGGTCCTTCAGGATGACACGCAAGCGGCCGCGCGCGTAATGCAGCCGGCTCATCACCGTGCCGCGCGGGCATTGCAGCGTTTCGCTGATCTCGTCGTACGACAACCCTTCCACTTCGCGTAAAAGTATCACTGCCCGATGTTCCGGCGTCAACTCCTCCAGCGCTTGTTTGATCCGCTCCGATAGTTCACTGCGCGCCGCGGATTTGTAGGAATCGCCTTGCGGACTGGGCATCCGCTTGAGCTCATTGTCCGCATCTTCGCCGTGGAGAACAACGTGGCGGCCCTCGCGCCGCCAGAAATCGATCGCGAGGTTTGCGGCGATCCGGTACAGCCAAGTTGAAAAGCTCGAGCGCGACTCGAACTTCGAGAGGTTCTCGAATGCCCTGACGAAGGTTTCCTGCGCGAGCTCGACCGCATCATCCTGGTTATGCACCACCGCCATCGCGACGCCGACGACGCGCCGCTGGTAGCGCTCGACCAAAACGGCGAATGCATCCGACTCGCCTTTGGTCGCCCGCTCGATAAGCTCGGCTTCATCGCCGTCCTGACGGCTCTGATTTCTCAACTTAGTAGACGCAGGTCAGGGCGACGAAATTCAGCCCAATTTTCATCATCCACCCCCCATCTCGGCCCAATTCGGCCCCCACTTGAGCTCCGCTCGCAGTGGCACGAGCATTTCCGCGGCCCCTTCCATCTCCCGCCGGGCCGCCTCCGCAACCTCCTGAAGAGCGTCTTCGCGCACCTCGATCAGGAGCTCGTCATGCACCTGCAGCACCATCGTTCCGGGCATCTCGCGGTCGATAAGATGACGATATAGCCTTATCATTGCGAGCTTTATCAGGTCCGCCGCACTCCCCTGGATAGGCGTATTAATGGCGATCCGCTCAGCCTGAGCGCGCGCACCCCCCATCGGCGCGTTGAGCTCGGGCAGGTAGCGCCGCCGCCCGAACATCGTCGTCACGTAGCCGTCCTCTCGCGCCTTGCGAACCGTCTCGTCGAGGAACGCGCGCACGCCGGGCAGGCGCTCAAAGTACCGTTTTATGTAGTCCGACGCCTCGGCAAGCGGAATAGTGAGCTCCCCGGCCAACCGCTGCGGCCCCATCCCATAGATGATGCCGAAGTTTATGACCTTGGCGATGCGGCGTTCCTCGCGTCCGATTTTGTCCGCCCCGATGCCCAGGACCTCGGTCGCGGTGCGGGTGTGGATATCCTCGCCGCGGCTGAACGCGTCGACCAGCGTCGGGTCGCCCGAAAGATGCGCCAGCACGCGCAGATCGATCTGCGAATAGTCCACCGACAGCAGCACATGGCCCGGCCGCGGCACGAACGCACGGCGAATCCGCAGCCCCTCGACACTGCGGGTCGGGATGTTCTGCAGGTTCGGATCGCTCGAGCTGATGCGTCCGGTCGGGACCGACGCCTGGTGAAAGGTGGTGTGGATGCGGCCGGTGCTGTCGATCAGCGGCTCGAGCGCGTCGCTGTACGTCGACTTGAGCTTCGCGATGGATCGATATTCGAGCAGCTTGCGCGGCATCGGATGCACCGCCGCCAGCTTGTCGAGCGTATCGGCGTCGGTCGAATATCCGCTCTTGGTTTTCTTGAGGCCGCGAGCCGAGAGCTTCAAGTCGGTGAACAGGACCTCGCGCAACTGGATGGGCGAGTTCAGATTGAACTCGCGGCCGGCCAGCTCGTAGCATTCGCGCTCGAGCGTTTTGATCTGCTCGGCGAACTCGCGCGAAGTCGTCTGCAGCGCCTCCAAGTCGACGCCGATTCCTTTCGCCTCCATGTCGGCCAGGATCGGCGCGATCGGCATCTCGATTTCGTTGAACAACTTCTCGAGGCCGTCGCTCTTGAGCCGCGGCGCCAGCGCGTCGCGAAGCGCGTTTACAATTTCGGCCTCGGTGCGGGTCGTCTCGCGGCCGCCGAGCGGCGCCAGGTATTCGTGGTAGAGGTCGTCGAGCGACGGCTCCGCCTTGCCCGAATTCACCAGGAACCCCGCCAGCATCGAATCGAAATCGACACCGCGAAGCTCGACGCCGTGGCGCGCCAGTTCGCGGATGTGCAACTTCAGATCGTGGCACGCCTTCGGCGGCGCGTCGGCGCGGAGCAACGGGGCGAGCTCGGGAATCAGCCCGCCGTCGAGGACAAACGTCCGATCGCCGCCGAAGACTTGCAGCCGGCCGCCGCCCGCCGCGTCGGCGCTGACCGCAAGCGAAATTCGCGCCGCCACTCCGAGCTCCGCGACGATTTTCGGCAGGTCGGCTGCGACCGCGGGCGCTTCCGCCTGCCCACGCCCCTGCACCTCGGCGCGTGACGGCGCCAGCTCCGCGAGCAGCGAGGTAAATTCGAGCTCGCGCAGGAGCTCCTCCACCGCGGTCTCGTCGACTCCCGGCCAGATAAAGTCGTCGGGGACGACGTCGAGCGGGACGGCGGTGTCCATCCGCACCAGTTTCAGCGCAAGCTCGACGGTCGGGCGATGCTGCTTGAGAAGCTCCGCCACCTTCTTCGCGCCACGGATCCCGGCCTCCTCGATCTTGTCGAGGTTCGCGTAGAGTTCTTTGATTCCACCGAATGTCTTAATCAACGCCGCCGCGGTCTTCTCGCCGACGCCGGGCACGCCCTTGACGTTGTCGATCGTATCGCCGGTCAGTGCCTGGATGTCGATCAGGGCCGGCGGCTCGACGCCGAAGCGCTCGCGCACCTCGCGCAAACCGGTGCGCCGATCGCTCAT
>DATDGX010000248.1:0-14530 GCA_036521875.1 Binataceae bacterium (SeqCode) | reverse complement strand
GATCCTGATCGCCGCGGCGAGCGACGCCGCCGCGGCGCTCACGCTCGGCACTGGCGGCGACGGCGCCTTTGGCGCCGTCGTCACCAGCGCGACTAACGAGGGCGTGATGGGCGAGGGCGCGTGATGGGCACGCTTGCACTGTACCGCGAAGCACTCCGGCGGATGCGGCCGCATCTGGGGCGGCTGCTGGTCGCGGTCGGCGTCGTGCTGGCGGCTGCGGCGGCCGAGGTGATCAAACCGTGGCCGCTCAAAATCGTTATCGACAACGTGCTCCGCGGCGCTCCGATTCAGAGCCGCTGGATTGCCCCGATGCCGCCGGGCGGGTTGCTCGCCGCCGCCTGCGTGAGCCTGGTCGTAGTCTACGCGGTGGTCGGAATTTTGAACGTCATCGCCAATTATCTCACCATCTCGATCGGACAGCGGATGGTGAATGATTTGCGCGCGCAGATGTTCGACCACCTGCAGCGCCTTTCGCTCTCGTTCCATCGCCGCCGCGAGGTAGGCGACCTGATGGTGCGGATCGCGTACGACACCTACTCGGTCCAGACGATCGCGATAAATGGATTTTTCCCGCTGCTGTCGGCGGGCGTGCTGCTGGCCGGAATGTTTGCGGTGATGATCAGGATGGACGCGACGCTGACCGTGGTCGCGCTCGCGGTGATTCCGATGCTGATCATATTGATAGTTTCGATCAGCGGCCGGATCGATCGGCTGGCCGGCGGAGCGCGCGTCAAGGAGAGCCGTCTCTATACGGTCGCGCACAGCGCGCTCGCCTCCATTCACGTGGTGCAGGCGTTCACCCGCGAGAGCGAGTCGTATCGCGAGTTCGTGGAATCGAGCAGCGCGAGCCTCGGCGAGACGCTGAAGCTTTATACGCTGCAATCGATCTACGCAGGTGCGATTAACATCATGATCGCGGTGGGAACCGCGCTGGTGATCTATCTTGGCGCGCGCCACGCGATGAGCGGGAAACTGACTATTGGCGATCTCGTCGTATTCATCACTTACCTCGCTTCGCTGTATCAGCCCGTCAACCAGATCTCGCAGACCTTTGGACAGATCGAAGGGGCGAAGGCGGGCCTTAGGCGATGCCTCGAGCTGCTGCAGATCGATCCTGAGATCAAGGACCGCCCGGGGGCCGAGACGCTGGGACGCGCGCGCGGCGAAATCGAGTTCGACGGAGTCGTGTTCGGTTACGATCCGGCGCGCCCGGTTCTGAAAGGGGTCAGCTTCCAGGCGCATCCGGGACAGACCGTCGCGATCGTGGGGCCGAGCGGCGCGGGCAAGACCACGATGGCGAGCCTGCTCGCACGGTTCTACGATCCGCAGCAGGGTATGGTCCGGATCGACGGCCGCGACATCCGCGGGCTCAAAGTGAATTCGCTGCGCGGGAATGTCGCGATGGTATTGCAGCCGCCGCTGGTGGTCGGCGACACCTTGCGAATGAACATCGCATTTGGAAAGCCGGGCGTCAGCGAGTCGCAGGTCAAGCGAGCGGCCGAGATGGCGCGCCTGGGCCCGGTGCTGAAGACCCTGCCGCAAGGTCTTGACGAGACGGTCGGTCAGGGCGGACACAGCCTCTCCGAAGGCGAGGCGCAGCGCGTCACCATCGCGCGCGCGCTGCTCAAGGACGCGCCGATTCTGATCATGGACGAGCCGACCAGCGCGCTCGACACGGAGACGGAGTCGATGGTGCTTGCGGCGGTGCAGGAGGCGATGCGCGGGCGGACCACGCTGGTGATCGCGCATCGGCTGTCGACGATTCAGAACGCCGATCGAATCCTGGTCCTGCGCGACGGCGAAATCGTGGAGCAGGGAACCTTCGATGAGCTGCTCGCAAGCCAGGGCTTCTTCAATTATCTGTACAACATCCAGGCCTGGAGCCGCGAAGCAGCGGGCGGCGGCCGCGGGTAGCCGCGGCCGCGCAACGGGAGACGCGATGCTCACGATAGGACTCACTGGCGGAATCGGTTCGGGCAAGAGCACGGTGGCGGCGATGCTAGCGGAGCTCGGCGCGCCGATCATCGACGCCGACAAGGTGGCGCACACCTCCTACGCGCCCGACGGTCCCGCCTACGGCGCGGTCATCGCGGCGTTCGGCGACGGAATCCTTGCGCCGGATCGCAGCGTCGACCGCAAGAAGCTTGGGCCGATCGTGTTCGCCGATCCTGCGGGGCTGGGCAAGCTCACTGCGATAGTGTGGCCGCGCACGTTCGAACGGATGGGCGCGATGGTGGCGGAGATGCGCGCAGGCGGCGAACGCAAACCGATCGTGATCGAGGCGGCTGTTCTGTTCGAGGCCCAATGGGAGGCGCTGTTCGGCGAGATCTGGCTGGTGACAGCATCGCGCGAACGCGTGATGGAACGAGTCGAGCGCCAGCGCGGGATGAAGCCTGCGGAGACCGAGGCGCGAATTCACGCGCAACTTTCCGACGAGGTTCGGCGCCGGGGCGCGAGCCTGGTCATCGAGAACCACGGAACGCTGGAGGAGCTCCGCGCGAAAGTCGCGGAGCTGTGGGCGGGGGCGCTCGAGCGCAACATTTTGGACCAGCCGCGAAGCGATTAGACGCGGAGCGCAGCGAGGATCGCTATCACCGCGAGCTCCGATAACGCGCTCGCTCCCGCCAGCGCGAAGCCGGGTGCTCCGCCTAGCCGCCGGCTGAGCAGAAGACGCATGGCGAGAATGAGTAGCGCCAGCACCACGATGACCGCGAGCCCGACGTTCTGGTACAAACCCATCACCAGTCCGAGAGCGACGACGCTCGAGACGGCGAACTCTCGAAACGTGATTCCGCCTTCGTACGGAACGCCCAGGCCCCATCGCTCGATCGGCTTGAGCCCGTAACCGACCGGCACTATCACCCATCGCGAGAGCAGGAACGCCATCACCAGCGCGCTGGCACGTCCCGCCGGGTCGGCGATTTTCGCGAGGCACCAAACCTCGAACGCGAATGCGACAATCGCGACCAACGCGCCGACCGGGCCGATTTTCATAATCCCGGTCGCCGGCGGACGCGAGCCGAGCCGGAGCGAGTCGGCGGTGTCGGCCAGTCCGCGCGAGCCAAGTCCGAGCGTCGCGGCGGAAGCCAGAATCATCACGACCAGCGATCGCGCGCCGACGCCGAGCGCATCAGCCAGCGAGCGATCCGCGAGGGCAAGCAACACGCCGAGCAACAGCCCGACGATCGGAAGGAAGACCAATGCGCGCGCGCGCTGCAGGGCAGTAGCGCCTGAGCGCTCGTCGACAATCGGCCAGAAGGTAAGCGTCGCGACCGCAAGCACGGCCTCGGAGAGAAGTTCCGTCAAGCTGAAACCGGTGGATTCGTCGCCAGCATCCATTGCGATCAGGTAACACTACTTACCGGACCCGATGCTTTACCATCGCGCTGAACTCTTTAATTTAGAATGCGCGTCGGGCGTCGACTCGAGTCGCATGATAAAGTCGAAGCGCATGATAAATTCCTGGCCTGACGAAGCCGCGACCCTGCGGCAGAATCGCAAGGTATGAAGATCCTGGTGATGGGCGCGGGTGCGATCGGTTGCTACTTCGGGGCGCGGCTGCAGGCTGCCGGCGAAGAGGTGGTCTTCTGCACGCGTGGCGAGCATCTGCGTGCGATGCGCGAACGCGGCCTCGAGGTCGCGAGCATCCGGGGCGACTTGAAACTACCACTGGTGAAAGCGATCGAGAGGCCAGCCGAGATCGCGCCGTATGATCTAGTCCTGTTCTGCGTGAAGGCTTACGACACCGAAGCGGCCGGGCGAGCGATCGCGGGATGCCTCAAGCCGGGCGGTGCGATCCTGACGCTGCAGAACGGCGTCGAGAATGAGGCGCGGCTCGCCGCGATTTTCGGCGCGGACGCCGTGATGGGCGGGAACGCGCGCGCCGGCGTTGAACTGGTGGCGCCCGGACGCATCGCGCATCTCAGCACCGGGCACATCGACTTCGGCGAGCTCGATGGCCGTGAGAGCGAACGCTCCCGCGCCTGCGCCGAGGCGTTTCGCCGCGCCGGAATATTAGGCGAGTTGACGCCGCGAATCATGACGCTCCGATGGGATAAGCTGATTTGGAACAGCGCGTTCAACGCCGTCACCACGCTCACGCGCAGGCGCGTGGGTGAAATCCTGGACGACCCGGAAAGCCTGAACCTGGTGCGCACATTGATGACAGAGACGCTCACAGTCGCGCGTGCGGAAGGCGCCGACCTAGGCGATGACCGGATCGATCACTACCTGGCGCACTCGCAGAAAAACCTGCGCGGGCTCAAGACTTCCACGCAGCAGGATTTCGAGCACGGCAAACGGCTGGAGCATGAGGCGCTCTCGGGCGCGGTGGTTCGCGCCGCGCGCCGCCACGGGCTGAGTGTGCCCGCGACCGAGTCGGTCTACGCGCTGCTCCGCCTGCTCGACCCGGGCGATCGCCACGGCGCGTAATCCGGTCGCAGCCGGCGGCCGCTTGCCCTGCTAGCGCTTTTCGAACTGTTTGTTGCCGAACAGGTTGTTCCAGCTTTCCTTGTCGTGCGGCTGTGCCTGCTTCTCCGCCGCCGCGCGCATCTTCGCGACTTCCTCACCCATCACGGCGAATCCGCGTTGCACCGCGGGGCGGTTGCGGATCGTCTCGTACCATTTGTGCAGATGCGGAAAATCCTCGAGGTTCTGTCCTTGCATGCTATGCGGAACCAGCCACGGATAGGTCGCGATGTCGGCGATTGAGTATTCGCCCGCTAGGTAGGGCGACTCGCCGAGGCGCTTGTCGATCACGTTGTAGATGCGCTTGGCCTCGTTGGTGTAGCGGTCGATCGCGTATTGGAGTTTCTCCGGCGCATAGCGGCGGAAATGATGCGCCTGGCCGAGCATCGGGCCGACGCTCGCCATCTGGAACATCAGCCACTGGATGGTTTCGAACTTGCCGCGCGTGTCGGTCGGCATCAGCTTGGCAGTCTTCTCCGCGTAGTAAATGAGGATCGCGCCCGATTCGAAAATCGAGATCGGCCTGCCGCCCGGGCCGTCCGAGTCGGTAACCGCGGGCATCCGGTTGTTGGGGCTGATCTTGAGAAAGTCGGGCTTGAACTGATCGCCCTTGCCGATGTTGACCGGGAGCACGTTGTACTTGAGCCCCAGCTCCTCGAGCAGAACCGTGATTTTGTAACCGTTGGGAGTGGGCCAGAAATAAACGTCGATCATGTGCGGCTCCTTGGAGCGGGTTGTGGCGCGGCGCGGATTGGTCCCCTTCAATTAGTCCGTTTCGTATTGCAACTGTGCGCGCGCCGCTTTGCCGACGCAACCAAAAAATCGCTGCGGTTTTGAGCAAGCGAAGCGCGCTTGGGCAAGCGAAGCGCAGCGGCCCGCGCGAAGCTAGCCGGGCAGCTCGCCGGAGTCACCTTTGCGCACGCCCATCAGGTACGCTTCGATAAACGGATCGATCGCGCCATCGAGCACCGCGTCGGTGTTGCCGATCTCGACGCCGGTGCGATGGTCCTTGACGATGCGGTACGGTTGCAGGACGTAGGAACGGATCTGGCTGCCCCACGCGATTTCTTTTTTGTCCTTGCTGAACTTCTCGAGCTGCTCGCGCTTTTTGCGTTCCTCGAGCTCGAACAGGCGTGCGCGCAGAATCTTCATCGCCATCGCGCGGTTCTTGTGCTGCGAGCGCTCGTTCTGGCAGCTCACCACGATGCCGCTCGGAATATGCGTCATGCGCACGGCGGAGTCGGTCTTGTTGACGTGCTGCCCGCCGGCGCCCGAGGCGCGGAAGGTGTCGACGCGAACGTCGGCCATGTCGATGACGACTTCGATCTTGTCGTCGATCGCGGGGAACACGAAGACCGAGGCGAACGAGGTGTGCCGCCGCGCGTTGGCGTCAAAGGGCGAGATGCGCACGAGGCGATGGATGCCGGCTTCGGAGCGGAGATAGCCGTAGGCCCAGTCGCCCTCGACCGCAAAGGTCGCGCTCTTGATTCCGCCGCCGTCACCCGGCTGCAAGTCTGCGATGTCGGTTGGATAGCCGCGCCGCTCGCACCATCGGAGGTAGAGCCGCATCAGCATCTCGGCCCAATCCTGAGCTTCGAGGCCGCCGGCGCCCGGGTGGATCGACACGATCGCGCCGAGGCGGTCGTACTCGCCCGACAGCATCAGGCGCAGTTCCTGACGATCAAGCTCGGCACGCGCAGCGTCCAGCGCCTTGGCAGTCTCGCGCGCGGCCTCGGACTCCTCGCCGCCTTCCTCCTCGGCCATCGCGAAGTACACGCGCGCCTCGTCGAGGCGCTCGCGCAAACCCTCATAGCCGGCGAGTTGGCCCTTCACCTGGTCCTGTTCGCGCAGCGCGGCCTGGGCGGCCTCGGGCCGGTCCCAGAAGTCAGGCTTGGATGATTGTTCGAGAAGCTGTTGCTGGCGGGACTTTAGGCTGGGGACGTCAAAGACGCCTCCCGAGCTTGTCGGCGCGGAGCTCGAAATCGGCGAGCTGTTGTCGCATGTCGCTGAGCATTTCGAAGGTCACCTCATCCGGCGGCGGATCCGCAGCCGGTGCATCACGACATTGTGACACACCGTCGCGCGCAAATTAATACGCGTCAGCGGTGGCCGTTGGCGGTCGCGATTTCGATTTCCTCGATCACCGCCTCCAGCGGTTTCAACTTGCGCGGGCGAAAACGCGCAAGAATCATTCCGATCGCCAGCAGTGCGAAGCAGAGCTCGGCGAACAGATCGCCGACTATCGTGTACACGGTCCGCATCGGGCGCCACTCGACATCTTCGATCTCGGTGCCGCGCTTGAACAGCGGTGTGCGCGCGGTGACTTCGCCGCCGGGCTTGATGATCGCGCTGATGCCGGTGTTTGCGACGCGGACCATCGGAATTTTGGTCTCGACCGATCGCATCGCGGCCATCGCGAGCGATTGGTAGGGCGCCGAGCTCTCGCCGTACCAGGCGTCGTTGGTGATATTCACCAGCACGTCGGCGCCGCTCTTTACCTCGAGGCGCGTCAAGTCGGGAAAGATACTCTCGTAACAAATCAAGATTCCGAGCTCGGCGCCTTTTACCGCGAACAGCGTCTGCTCGGTGCCGGGGAACATATCGCCGAAGCCCGGCACCACGCGGTTCACCACGAAGCCGAGCAGTGCGCGCGCCGGAACATATTCGCCGAACGGCACCAGTTGAATCTTGTCGTAATGTGAGACTACCTCGCCCTTGCCCGATACCAGGTAGGCGCGATTGTAGAAACCCACGCGGCCGTCTTCGACGCCGAGCGCGGGCGCGCCGAAGATGATCGGAACGCCGCTGGAATGCGCGAGCTCAAGCAGCTGGGCACGATACTTCTCGTCGTTTACGAGTTGGGTCGGATAGCGATCCTCGGGCTGGAAGTAGAATGCCGCTGCCGCCTCGGGCCAGACTACGAGATCGGCTCGGCGCTCCGCAGCGAGCGCGGTCTCATCTTCATAGACCTTGAAACTCTGCGGCAGGAAGTTCGGGTCCCACTTGAGCGACTGCGGAATATTGCCCTGCACCATCGCGACCCTCAGGTGGCCGGTCGCGGGGAGCCTGGCGAGGCGGTTCAGGCGCCATCCGCTGAACGCGACGACCATGCCCATCAGAACCGTCAGCACGATCAGGCTGATGATCTGCATGCGCGGCCGTCCGCGGCGAAAAACCACGACGTAGACGACCGTGTTGAAGAACACGATCAGCGCGGAGACCCCGTAGACGCCGGTGAACTCGGCGAACTGGATCAGTTCGACGCTGCGCCACGCGGTATAGCCGAGCAGGTTCCACGGGAATCCGATCGGAAAGTAAGTGCGCAGCCATTCGACGCCCGCCCACGCAATCGGCATCGTGATGACGGAGGCGATTCGCAGGCGGCGCGCGACGTACTCGCCGGCCCAGATCGCAAGGCCGCTGAAAAACGCGACGACCGCCGCCAGCAGGAGCATCGGCAGCATCGCCAGCTCGAATCTCACGCCGGCGAAGTCATGCAGCGGAACCACGATCCAATACAGCGAGCCGACGTAGGTGGCGAGTCCCTGCAAATAGGCCCAGCCGAAGACTCGCTTCAGCGGCTCGCCTTCGATCGCGTAGAAGAGCGGCACGAACGCGACCCACGCCAGCAGGTTGAAGTCGAACTTCGGGAAGGCGAGCGCGAGAGCGAGACCGCTGGCGACGGCGAACGCCGCCCGCGATGCGGTGTTGGAGGACATCACGCGCCGCGCCCGAACAATTCCGCGAGCGGAATTACGCCCGCGCACGGCGGCTGTCCGCCGAAGCGCTCGTAGATTTCGTCGGCGTCGCGCCAGGTCTCGACCAGCGCCGCCAGCAGGCTCGGCTCGAGCGGCAAGTCGCTCGCCACGCGCCATTCGCGCTCGAAGCTCCAGTCGAGCGGAGGGTTCCTGGCAAGGTCCATGCTCACGACGCGCCAGAGTTGCGCCGGCGCGAGGATCCGTTCGGCCTCCTGCGAAGGAAGGTAGATGACCGGGCGTGCTCCCATTCTGAAAGCATACCGTTTGTCGATCGCGAGTCCGAACGGTTCATAGCGGCGCCGGTTGCGGCGATCGAGAACGCTTCTGAGTTCGGCGAGCGGAGCGTCGAACAGGCATACCGCCGCGGTGCGTCCGCGCACCATCCGGCGCGCCGCGCGAATCACGCCCGCCGCGAGAATCGCAGCGAGGTTGTCGAGCGCAGAGCCGCTCGCCGATGCGCGCGTGAAGTGCATCAGCATCGGCGCGGACGGAAGCTCGGGCGCCGCGCGCTTCATCGAGGACTCGTCCGCGCTTGCGAGGCCGCCTGGCGCATCCGGCGCGCCAGCACCCGCTCGCGCGCGAACATCCGGCGCGCCTCGGCGGGCGAGCGCTCGTGATCATAACCAATCAGATGCAGATAGCCGTGAATCAGGAGCGTGCGCAGGCGCTCCGCGGGGCGGATGCCAAGTTCGCGCGCCTGGCGCAGGGCGGTGTCAACGGAAATTACCACGTCGCCAAGCGGAGCGCCGTCGTGACGTGCGATCGCAAGCGGGTGATGCGGCGTGCGCTCCGCGTCTTCGAGTTGCGAGAACGAGAGCACGTCGGTCGCTTCGTCCTTGCCGCGCCAGTCGCGATTCAGCGAGCGAATCCTGCGATCACCGACCAGCATCAGCGACAGCTCGCATCGCTCCAGACCGGCGGCGTGCTGAAGCCGCTCCGCTTCGGCGGCAAGCTGACGCGCGAAGGCTCGGCTGCGAGCGCTCGCGCATCGCACCTCGACCGTCACGGGTGTCAGCCCTTGGGTTTGCCGTCGCCGGCGGGCCTGGCGGGACCATCGTTGTTGAACGATTCGTACGCGTTGATGATCGACTGCACCAGCCGATGGCGCACCACGTCGCGGTCGGTGAAATGCACAAAACGAATTCCCGGCGTATTGTCGAGAACGATCGCAGCCTCCTTGAGGCCGGAGAGCTTTCCGCTCGGAAGATCGATCTGCGTGATGTCGCCGGTGATGACCGCTTTGGAGCTATAGCCGAGCCGGGTCAGGAACATCTTCATTTGCTCGGAGGTGGTGTTCTGCGCCTCGTCGAGGATGATGAACGAGTCATTGAGCGTGCGGCCGCGCATGAACGCGAGCGGCGCGACCTCGATGGTCCCGCGCTCGAGCATCCGGCGCGCGCGATCGTAATCGACCATGTCGTGTAACGCGTCGTAGAGCGGGCGCAGATACGGGTTGACCTTTTCCGCCAGGTCGCCCGGCAGGAAGCCCAGCTTCTCACCCGCCTCGACCGCCGGCCGGCACAGCACCATCCGCGTGACCTGGTTCTTCATCAAGGCCGCAAGCGCCATCGCCATCGCGAGGTAGGTCTTGCCGGTGCCGGCGGGCCCGATGCCAAACACGATGTCGTGGCTGCGGATCGCGTCGATGTAAACTTTCTGGTTGACGCTCTTGGGCGAGATGACGCGCTTGTGCGCAGAGACGTAGATGGTGTCGAGGAAGATGTCCTTCAGTTCGGCATTGCGATCGCCGCGCAGGATTCGAGTCGCGTACTCGACGTCGCTCGGATAAACGGGGTAGCCGCGCTTGAGGACTTCGTAGAGCTCGCTGACCACTTTGCCGGCGAGCGTCTGCTCGGCCTCGGCGCCCTGGATTCGAAGCGAAGTCCCGCTCACGCCAATGCGAACTCCGAGCGCCTGCTCGATAGTTCGAACGTGCGCGTCGTGCTGGCCGAGCAAGTCGGAGAACAGTCGCGGATCGTCGAAGTGAAGTTCGAGCGAGTCTTCGCTGGCTAACTGGGAAATCGCCTGGCCTCTTCGCGTACTGATGATCTTCTCCGGCTGCGAGCGGCGGCCGGCATCGCCGCGTCAATCGTAATCCAATTCCGCAGCGATGTGAATGTGGGCCGGAAGCAACAATCGGTAAAGGGGAGAGAGCCCCACGGGTTCGAAAAGCCCCCGCTATCCGATCAGTTCCGCGACTTTGGCGAGCGCTGCGTCGAGCTTCGACGCGTCGCGGCCGCCCGCCTGCGCGAGGTCGGGCTTGCCGCCGCCGGTGCCGCCGATGATCGGTGCCACCTGCCGGATGATCTCGCCCGCCTTCACGCGGCCGACGAGGTCCGGCGTCACCGCCACCAGAATCGCGACTTTGCCGTCGCCGACGTCGGAACCGAGTGCGACCACCGACGAGCGATACTTCTCGCGCAGCCGATCGGCCATCTCGCGAAGCGTGCGCGCCTCGACCCCGTCGAGTTTGCGCGTCACGACTTTGACGCCGTTGACCTCGCGGACGGTTTCGGCCTCGGCGCCCGCCGCGCCGCCGCTCGTGAGTTTCTGCTCGAGGCCGCGCAGCTTCTTCTCCAGTTCCCTTTCGCGCGCGAGCAGTTTCTCGAGCCGCTCGAGCGCGGCATCGTCGCGCGCGCCGAGCTGCGAGCCAATCTCGTCAAGTATTTTCTCCCGGCGGCGAATGGCTTCGAGCGCGCCCCGTCCGGTAGTCGCCTCGATTCGGCGCACGCTCGCCGCGACCCCCGATTCGGCTTCGAGTTTGAACAGTCCCACGTCGCCGGTCCGCCTCACGTGCGACCCGCCGCATAGTTCGACCGAAAAATCGCCCATCCGGACCACGCGAACGCGGTCGCCGTACTTGTCGCCGAAGAACGCGAGCGCGCCCGCCTTGAGAGCGTCGTTGTAAGCCATCTCCTCGGTCACGACCTCGGCGTTCTCGCGGATGCGCGCGTTGATCTCCTCTTCGATGGTCGCAATCGCGTCATCAGGCACGGGTCCCTGATGACCGAAGTCGAAGCGCAGCCGATAAGGATCGACCAGCGAGCCCGCCTGATGCACCTGGTTACCCAACACGTCGCGCAGTGCGTAGTGTAGGATGTGCGTCGCGGAGTGGTTGAGTGTCGCGGCGTCGCGCCGGAGGCGATCGACCTTGAGCCGCACGCGCCGCCCGCGCGCAAACTCGCCGGCGTCGCCGCGAATCAAGCGGCCAAGATGGACGATCGAGCCGTCCGACTTGCGCGTATCCACCACCTCAAGAATCGCGCCGGAGCCAGTCTCGATAACCCCGCGGTCGCCGACCTGGCCGCCGCCCTCGGGGTAGAAGGGCGTCTCCGCGACGACGATCGCGATCTCGCCGCCGTCGCTGCCGCCGGCGGCGAGAACTTCGGAGTCACCGTCATAGCGGTCGTGACCGACAAAGCGCGACGCGGTGCCGGCGCCCAGCGCAAGCGCAGGAGTCGCCGCTTCATCTTTGCGCGCGGCGCGGCCGCGCTCGCGCTGCGCTTCCATCAGGTCGTTGAAGCGCGCCACATCGACGTCGATGCCGTGGTTGCGCAACGCGTCTTCAGTGAGATCGAGCGGGAACCCGTAGGTGTCGTAGAGCTTGAACGCGACCTCACCGTTAAGCGTGTGCCCGCCCGCTTTTCGGATTCCTGCGAGCTCGTCGTCGAGAAGCTCGAGGCCGCGATCGAGCGTCTCGCCGAAGCGCGTTTCTTCCTGGGTAATCACGGCGCCGATGCGCGCCGCATGCTCGCGAATCTCTGGGTACGCGTCGCCCATCGCCTCGACGACGCCTTCATGCGCGAGCGCAAGGAAGGGCTTGCGGATTCCCAGGTAGCGGCCGTGACGCGCCGCGCGCCGAATGATGCGTCGCAGCACGTACTCGCGGTCGGTGTTGCCCGGAACGATTCCCTCGGCGATGAGAAAAGTCATGACGCGAGCATGGTCCGCGATAACGCAGAAAGCGACATCGGTCTCGCCGCCTGCGCCATAGCGCGCGTGGTCGCCGAACTTGTCCGCGGCCTCTTCAATCTTGCGGATGATGGTCTGGAACAGGTCGAGGTCGTAGTCGCCGAGCTGGCGGCCGGTCTCGATGCTCTGCAGCGCTGCCGCGATGCGCTCGAGTCCGCTTCCCTGGTCGACGTGCTTGAGTGGCAGCGTGGTGAGCGCACCCGACGCGTCGCGGTTGTACTGGATGAACACCAGGTTGGCGATTTCTATGAAGCGCTCACATCCGTCGACATTGACCGCGCAGGCTGCGCCGCGATGCGCGTGGCCGTCGCATGCCGCGGCCCCGCGGTCGACACTGATTTCGGAGTTGTAGCCGCACGGTCCGGTCTCGGCCATTTCCCAGAAATTATCCTTGTCGCCAAAGCGCAGGATTCGTTCCTTCGGAAGTACGCCGAGCTTCAGCCAGATTTCCTCGGACTCGCGATCGTCCTTGTGGACCGTCGCCCACAACAATCTGGGTTCGATTTGCCAGACTTTGGTGATCAGCTCCCAGTGCCAGCGAATCGCCTCTTCTTTGTAGTAATCGCCGAACGACCAGTTGCCGAGCATCTCGAAAAAAGTGTGATGATAAGTGTCGCGGCCGACCTGCTCGAGATCGTTGTGCTTGCCGGAGATACGCAGGCACTTCTGGCAGTTGGCGATGCGGCGATGCGGCGGCGTGCGCACGCCCAGGAAATAGTCCTTGAACGGGACCATCCCGGCGGCGACGAACAGCAGGGTCGGGTCGCCCTTGGGAATCAGGGACGCCGAGGGCACGATAGTGTGCCCACGCTCGGCGAAGAAGTCGAGGAACGATTGGCGAACCTTGGCGGTAGTCCAGCGCATCGCAGAGTCATTCTATCCAACGAGGACAGGCGAGCCCACATCCTCCGGACGCGAGTGCGGTTTCGCGGTCGCGGCACCGCGCGACAGCGTGGCGCGGATTCCGCGTGTTCAGCTTTTGCGGCGCGGCGCGGGGGCGGCCGTTTGCGCGGGCGGCGCTTCGCCATTGGCCTCGGCGGCGGGCGCGGCGTCTTCTGCAGGGGCAACGTCTTTGGTGCGGAGCTTGGCGCGGATCTTCGCCTCGACGGCGTCGGCGATTTTCGGATTTGCTTTCAGCAGGTCGCGCGCGTTCTCGCGTCCCTGTCCGATTCGCTCGCCCTCGTATGAGTACCAGGCGCCAAGCTTCTCGATCACACCCAGGTCCGAGCCCATGTCGACCAGCTCGCCCTCTTTGGAAATTCCCGAGCCATAAAGGATGTCGAACTCCGCTTCGCGAAATGGCGGCGCGACTTTGTTCTTGACCACTTTGACCTTGGTGCGCGAGCCGATCACCGCCTCGGGAGTTTTGATGGTGCCGATACGGCGGATATCGATCCGCACCGAGGAATAAAACTTGAGCGCGTTGCCGCCTGTGGTGGTCTCCGGGTTTCCGAACATCACGCCGATCTTCATCCGGATCTGGTTGATGAAGACTACGACGGTGCGCGAGCGTGAGATGATCGACGTCAGCTTGCGCAGCGCCTGCGACATCAGCCGCGCCTGCAAGCCCATCTGCGGCTCGCCCATTTCGCCCTCGATTTCGGCGCGCGGCACCAGCGCCGCGACCGAGTCGATTACCAGCACGTCGATCGCGCCCGATTGCACCAGCGTCTCGGTTATCTCGAGCGCCTGCTCGCCGTTGTCGGGCTGCGAGATGAGGAGGTCCTCGACCTTGACGCCGAGCTTGCGGGCGTAGCTGGCGTCGAGCGCGTGCTCGGCGTCGATAAACGCGCAGGTTCCGCCGAGCTTCTGAGCCTCGGCGATACACTCGAGCGCGAGCGTGGTCTTGCCCGAGGATTCCGGCCCATAGATTTCGACCACGCGGCCGCGCGGCAGCCCGCCTACGCCGAGTGCCAGGTCCAGGCCGAGTGAGCCGGTCGAGATAACCGAAATATCGGCTCCGATCGACTGCTCGCCGAGCTTCATTATCGAGCCTTTGCCGAACTGCTTTTCGATCTGGCTGAGTGCCAGGTCGAGCCGGTTGCTTTTGATATCTTGTGCCATCGATTTGCCCCCTGAGGGCTTGGTTTACTACTCAGAGAACTTTGCCACAAACGGTGGCTGATAGCGCTATGGGGTGCGACGCGGCGGTCCACAGGCTGTTGGGTTGTATACGCTCATCCGCTCCCCGCGAGGACAAACGTCTCGAGCGGTTCGTAGATCGCACCCTCGCGCGTCAGCGTGCTGCGGTAGAGCGTAAGCGACGCGACCCGCGACGAGCCGAACTCGCGCTCGGCGAGTTCGGCGAGCACGCGGCGGAGAGGGCCGAATCC
>DATDGX010000247.1:0-32931 GCA_036521875.1 Binataceae bacterium (SeqCode) | reverse complement strand
CGATCGATCAGCTCGTATTGCCGCATCAAGTGCGGTTTTCGGGGCTTTGACGGTGCCGTCTCGCCGTTGAGCGGCGCCAAATCGGGGCTGCGCGTCATTGGCGCCTGGGTACGGGGCTGACTCTGCATCCGCGGCAGATCGACGGGTAAGCGCGCCATGGCAATCCTTCGGCGACCCTTCGGCCACCCCCGGCTTCGCCCGATGAGTTGGCCTAAGTGCTCACAAGGATATCATGGGGCGGGCTTGTCACCGCAAGGCAAAAGGTCATCGCAAGGCGAAAGGCCACCCACCGCCCAGGCCCGGACGGCAGCAAACCCGCGACCAAAGCTCTATCTTCTTAAACAATCTTCCTTAAATAATCGTCAGACAATGAAGAGGTCGGCGGGCCGCAAGCCCGATGCTTATTCCTCCTCTTCCTCATCTCCAGTGTCCGGCTCAGGCTGACTTTCGGGAGGGGTGAGCCCTTCGAGACCCTTCAGGAGTTCTTCCTCGGACATACGGTCCGTGGTCACCTCGGTATCGTCGGATTGTAGAAAAACGCGAAGAACAGGTTCTGGCGGATGTTTCGCATCGTGGCCTGGCTGAGCACCCGCGCCTTTACGATGCCGCGCAGGTCGCCCCTGACGAGCGTGATGCCCGCGCTTTCCATCGCCACGTCGGTGCCGGTGCCCATCGCGATTCCAACCTGCGCCTGCGCGAGCGCGGGCGCGTCGTTGATTCCATCACCCGCCATCGCGACCATTCTTCCCTCGTTCTGCAGGCGCTTCACTTCGGCGGCCTTCTGCGCCGGCAGTACTTCAGCGCGAACCTCGTCGACGCCGACCTTCGACGCGACCGACGCCGCTGTGGTCGCGCTGTCGCCGGTGAGCATCACGATTCGGATGCCGCTGTGCGTGAGCATCCGCACCGCTTCGACCGTCGAGCTCTTGATTGGGTCCGCGACGCCGAGTGCGCCGGCCGCGGCTCCGTCGATCGCGATCAGCATCACCGTCTGGCCGTCGGCCCTGAGCGCCTCGGCGCGCGCGGCGAGTTCGCCGGACTCGACGCCGGCGTCGGCGAGCAGCGCCAGATTGCCGAGTGCGACCGGATGCCCCTCGACGATGCCGATGACTCCCATGCCGGAGAGCGCGCGGAAGTCTTGCGCCGGCGCGAGTTGCAGTTTTTTTTCCGTCGCGCCGGCGACGATTGCGGCGGCCAGCGGATGCTCACTGCCGCGCTCGAGGCTCGCGGCCATCCTGAGTATCGTCGCTTGGTCCCACGGCGCCAGCGCGACGACAGTGGTCAGCCGCGGCTTGCCCTCGGTCAGCGTGCCGGTCTTGTCGACTAGCAGCGTGTCAACCTTCTCCATCAGCTCCAGCGCTTCCGCGTTCTTGATCAGTACGCCCGCGGCGGCGCCGCGGCCGGTTCCCACCATGATCGCCATCGGCGTCGCGAGGCCGAGCGCGCATGGGCATGCGATGATCAGTACTGCGACCAGGTTGACAATCGCGTAGCCGAGGCCGGCGCCCGCCGCGAGCCATGCGATGAAGGTGATCGCGGCGACCACCAGCACCGCGGGCACGAACCATCCGGAAACCGTGTCGGCCAGCCGCTGAATCGGCGCGCGGCTCCGCTGCGCGGCGCTCACCATGTTCACGATTTGCGCGAGCAGCGTGTCGCGGCCGACGCGTTCCGCGCGCATGACAAAGCTGCCGGTTTGGTTGACAGTCGCCCCGATCACATGGTCGCCCGGCTGCTTCTCGACCGGAATCGGCTCGCCGCTGATCATCGACTCGTCGACTGCGCTGGAGCCTTCGAGCACCACGCCATCGACCGGAATCTTCTCGCCGGGACGCACGCGCAGCCGATTGCCCGGGACGACCTGGTCGAGCGCGACGTCACGCTCCGCGCCGTCATCGCCGAGCACGCGCGCGGTCTTCGGCGCGAGGCCGAGCAGCGCGCGAATCGCGCCGCTGGTCCGGCTGCGCGCGCGCAGCTCGAGCACCTGGCCGAGCAGGACCAGCACGGTTATCGCCGCCGCAGCCTCGAAGTAGCTCGGCACGATTCCGTCGGCGTCACGCAGCGCAGCCGGAAATATCGAAGGCAGCAGAGTCGCGATAACGCTGTACGAGTACGCGACGCCCACGCCCATCGAGATCAGCGAGAACATGTTGAGGTGCAGGCTCTTGAATGAAGCGTAGCCGCGTTCGAAGAACGGCCATCCCGCCCACAGGACCACCGGCGTCGCAAGCGCGAGCTCGAGCAGCTCGCGCATCCGCGGCGACACGATGCCCAGGACCAATTGGCCTGGCAGCATCGCGAGCGCGAGCACCGGAACCGTTAGCGCGACGCCGATCCACAAGCGGCGCGTCATGTCGCGAAGTTCGCTGTCGTCCTGCTCGACGCCCGGCCGCATCGGCTCCAGCGCCATCCCGCAAATCGGACAACTTCCGGGAGCGCCGCGCACGATCTCCGGATGCATCGGGCAGGTGTACTCGGTGCCGACAGGAACCGGCGCGGCGCCAGCGCGATCCGCCGCCGCGGATGCGCCGTGGCCGTGTCCGTGTGCGGACGCACCGGTCTTCGACTGGCCGAGATATTTCGCCGGGTCGGCTCTGAAAGCCGTCACGCAGTGATCGCTGCAAAAGTAATAAGTCTCGCCACGATACTCATGCGTGCGATTGCTGCGATTGGCGGACGACGGGTCGACTTCCATCCCGCAGATCAGATCTATCGCCATCCTGGTCGCCACTACTGTGGAACCTGTCGGAAGTTGGCATGCCAGCGCGCGCGGAACCACGGCTCGCCGTCGCGAGTGCCGTAGACGTCGGCGTTCACCAGCATCTGGTCTGATTCGATTCGGCAATCGAGCGTGGTGTTTTCATCGACCGCGAAGGTTGGGCCCGAGAAAAACGGACCGGGGGGCAGCTCGTCGAAGTGCAGCATCGATCGCATCTTGGCCCAAGCGCGGCCGTCAGTCGCCAGCGGATCGACTCGGCCCCGCGCGTTGACGATCTTCTCGCTCGGCACGATACCGGTCTCGCTGAAGGTGAGCTTGAAGGGGCCGCCACCGACGCGCCGGTAGCAGAGGCGATAAGTTTTCGGCGTCCAGAAACCGACTTTGTGCAGCGCGCCGGGCAGGCGCTCGTTCTCGTCGAGCATGTCGACCTGGCCCTGCCAGCATCCGCGGAACACTGCCGGCAGAACGGGAATCATCTGCGGCTGCGGCGCGGGCGCTGCGAGCGGCTGCGGCGCTGTGAGAGCCTGCAGAGGAATCGTTATCACGAGGGGCGGCACCTGGAGCGATGGTGGCGGCGCGGCGGCTTGCGGCGCAAGTTCCAACGGCTGCGACGGCGCGGAAGGAGGCGGCACCGCGCGCGGCGTCGCGGCGTATCCGGGCGTGAAATTCGGCGCCTGCTGTTGTCCCGGCGCGGGCACCTCGAGCATAGGCTGCGCGCGCGCGACGCCATTCGAAACGCCAAGTGCGAGGGAGGCGAGCAGGCACAGCAAGGGACCGCGGTTTCGCATCGGGACTCCTGCTCTCATTGTAACGCATGCCGCGGCCTCGCGCGCGAGCGAGTGCGGTGGACCCGCCGGAACACGGCATATAGCATCGGCCAATCAGTCAAGAAGGTCACGATGAGCGAGCAGAATTTTGACTTCGAAGCTTACTGGGCATTAAGCCAGGCGCCGGCGACCGGGCGGCGCGCGCAGGCGCATCGGCTCGCCCGTGCGATGCGCCGGGTCATCGACCGCCTGGTCCAGGTCACCGCGCCGGAGGAGGACTTGAGCGCCGCGGCCGACGCGCTCGAGCGCTTTGCCAAACGGCTCGCGCGCTACCCCGTTTCGCGCACCTACGAGGGATTTGCCGAGAGTGCCAACGCCGGCGACACTCACGCATTTTTCGATCACAGCCCGCTTATCGGGATGGCAAATCCGATGGCGCCGCCAATTCGGCTGGCGGTTGTCGGCGACCGCGTCGAGGGCCGCGTGAATTTCGGGGTTCCGTACGAAGGACCGCCCGGCCACGTGCACGGCGGATTTCTCGCCGCGGCATTCGACGAAGTGCTCGGGATGGCGCAATCGCTGACCGGGAATCCCGGCATGACCGGCACCCTTATGATTCGTTACCGGCGCCCGACGCCGCTGCTCACCGAGCTGGTGTTCGCCGCGCGCGTCGACCGCGTCGAGGGCCGCAAGATTTTCACCCACGGAACCGTATCAGCATCGGGCGTGGTGACCGCGGAAGCCGAAGGCCTCTTCATCGCGGTCGGTCGTGAGCGCTTCACCATGATGCTCGATCAAGTAACGCGCCTTGACTCCGAATCGCAGGAAAAAAAGCCTTAGCAGAAGACTGCGAGCTCGTTCGCCAAAGCTCAGTCCATCCGCACGATTCCCGACAGTCCCGCGAACAGCAGCGGCGTCAGCGTCCATCCCGCGAGGATATGAATCCACAGGTACCATCGGAGCAGTGTGCCGGGGACAGCGGCGGGGTCGAGACTGGCGCCCGCCATGTGCAGCTCGCCACCGCGGCGATGGCGCGGGTTTGGCCGCCAGTAGTTACCCTGGTTCAAGTCGACCACCGGCAGAAAATTCTCGAGTGAGTAAACGACTGCGTTGAAAGGTGGGTAATGCGGCGGCGCCGCGCCGGTCTTTACGAATACCTGGTATGCGGCCTCGTCGGTGGGAGTGACTATTCGCGCGTGATAGCCCCATCGGAACAACGCCGCGCCAAGGACCACGAATCCGAATATCCACCACAGCGCGCGCAGCGGCCGATGGCCATAGCCAATAGTCACATCGAGCATGAAGTTCCACGCGCGGCGGAACCGGTTCATACCTCCAAATTCGCGATGCTGCTCCTCCTTGGCGATCGACACGGTGCTCGCTTCGTACTCGCGCCCGTCGTCGAGCAGCACTTTCGCGACCTGGCGGTAGGGCCGCGGGTGGTAGCCCGGAGGCTGGAGCGCGAGCCACTTGAGGCGGCCCGCGGCATCCGCAGGCCCGCCACTGAAATCGTCGTAGGTGAAGCCCTCGATGATCAGATTCCCTTTGCTCGGCCAGCTCGCCTCGTCGTCCCACAGCGATCCGGCGTGCGCATTTTCGAGATCGAGAAGAGTCCGCGGGGTGCCCCTGACTTCGACCCAGTAGAGCGGCCCTCCGACAGTTGCGCGCTCGGCGTTGAGCCCGTTGTCGCTGGAGCCGATGAAGTGCGCGTCGTTGAAGCCGAGCGAGCGGCCGATTTTTGCGAGGCGAAAATCGACGATGCCGTCGGTCGTGAAGCCGTCGTAGAAAACCGCATCGCCTCCGATGTTGGCTTCCATGGCGGAGACCGTATTTTGTCCGCTCGCGCTGAACCGGCTGCCTCGACAGTCGAGGTCGCCGCCGATCTGAGCGCGGAAGAAGCTCACCGTCCCGAAGGTTCCGTAACTTAACGTGACATCGCCGCTAGCCGTCGACATGTCACCATCGATGGGACCGACAGTGCTTTTTCGCAGCGCGATGCTATCGAGATGAGCATTGGAAATGTCCACCCCATCTGGGAGGTAGCATCGCACCAGCGTCAGCGGCTTTGGCACGCGCAGGTAGGAGAGGTCTATCTTACCATCGATGCGCGCACCCACGACGCCGATGCCGCTCGGATGGGCCAACTGCACGACGCGAGGATCGACCAATAGCCATTCGATCACGGCGGCGCGAATCGTGCGCTCCGGTCCCCACTTGTCGCCATGCGATGCGTCGTTGGCGGGATTGTCGGGATTCGAATCGGGGCCCACCCACTGGATATCGCGATACGGGACGCTGCGAAGCATCTTGCGCTCCGCGGCAGTGAGCGCGCCAAACTTCCGCTGGCCCATCATTTCGACATCATCGGCAGGGTTATTACTGCCGCCGGGAAGCGAAGGCTCGGGCGCTTCTCTCGGCGCCGCGGCCGGTGCCGTTCGTGCGCCGCACAGAACGAACACGACGGCGAGCGCGACTACTTGAAACATCCGTCGGACTGAGTTGGATCCGAAGAGCATTAGTTGTTTTCGGCACCGGCCCGCCTGCTGACTCGGCGAGCGCTTGTCGGAGCGGGATTAGCAGGCCGAAACGCCGTCACGCAACCGTGATGAGTGCTCAGATTTACTGCATCCAGCGAAAAGAATCGAATCGGTATGTTCCACTACTGCGTCGAGACAATTCTGAATATATGTTTCCGGTATGCATCCAATACCAAGTCAAATCTCAGATCGGCTAAATATAATATCGCAAAATGAAATGAGTAACGCGACTGGATATACTGAGAGTTTGTGGGGTTGCGAGTGTATCAACCTTGGATATGGGTGGCCTGAAAATAGATCACCTGCCATTTACCCGCTTCGCGCTGAAATATCCTGATGAACCTGAAGTTGTCGGTCGCGCTTTTGCCAGACGTTTCGCTTGTAACGGTTGCGGTTCCACGAGTCAGAGCCATGGCGCCCACAACCTGGATCACAAGTCCTCCAATGTCGATTTTCTTATACGAGAACTTGGGATCCTGGATCCTCTCTAAAAGAGCTTTGCGATCGAACGTATGGCCATCGGTACCGACATTCATAGCGTGGGGGTCTATGGCCGAAGTCAGGAATTTGGTATCACGACTTAGCAGTGCAGTCGCGTAGTCACTCGACAACTGTTTGATTTGCGCTGAATCGTCAGTCGCGGCGTCCAGGCGGGAAGTGGAAAACCAAATGAGGACCCCGAGACCGATTAAGAGACCAACGGCGCACGCACTTTTTCTGCTCACTGTTCCGACTCCTGGGCGTTGTGTTCGGCAAAAGGAGCTGGCGGAGCTCCAACGAAAAAATGTCGCCGACGCGCGCGACGCTAGCACGCCCACAATGGCCATGCCAAATTAGGGTGAAAGCATCCTGAGGTCTGACTTGACTATCGAACAGGATATTGCGCCCTACATAGAACGCTTCCGGCGCGACGGCTTCGTGGTAGTGCCGGATATGCTGAGCGGCGAAGAACTCGACCATTACCGCCGCGCCGTCGACGAGGCGGTCGCGCGCCGCAAGCGCGGCGACCACCGAAAGCTCGCGGAGAAATCGCTCTACGAGCAATCGTTCATACAGTGCATGAACCTGTGGGAAGACACGCCCGAGGTCCTGCCGCTGACTTTTCATCCGCGCATCGGCGAGGCCGCGGCGCGCCTGCTCGGGGTGGCGGGCGTCCGGCTGTGGCACGACCAGGCGCTTTACAAGGAGGCGGGAGGACGCGAGACCGATCCGCACCAGGATCAGCCGTACTGGCCGATTCTTGAAACCGACGAGATCACCGCGTGGATTCCCTTCGACGGCTCGACCGAGGAGACCGGATGCATGGGTTACGTGCCGGGCTCGCATGCAGTTGGGCTCCAGAAGTTCGTGAACATTTTCACTGCGGATCAGAGCGAAAATATTCTGAACCGCCCGGAGCTCAAGAACGTTCAGCCCGTGTGGGTCGAGGTGCCACGCGGCGCCATCGCGTTCCATCACGGGCTGACGGTGCATCTGGCCAAACCGAATCGGAGCCCGCGCGTGCGGCGAGTTCAGACGATGATCTATTTCGCGGACGGATGCACGCGGGGAAAAAAATTCCAGCATTTTGCCGTCGAGCGTCCGGGGATCCGCGTCGGCGAGGTCATCGCAAGCGACTTGACGCCGATGGTGTGGCCGCGCGCGGCGGGCGATCTTCCCAAACCGCCCGATATGCCGCTGGTGGGCAAGCTCGCGAGATTCCTCGACACGGGAGCGTTTCCGACCACGCTGAAAAAAGGCGAGGGCGAGGGCCGGGAACGATAGTCGCGGCGCTGCCCGCGCTCAGCGAACCAGCCGCCATCGGTGTAGTATGCAGCTTACGGTCCGGCTGCGATGGTTCGGCTGCACTACGCTAATCGCTTAGAAAATCTACTTGCGCCGCTCGCCGCGGCGATTCGCGCGCGACAGCGGAGCTACCCGCTGCAACGCATGCCCGTGATCGTTCCGAATCGCGCGATCGAGGAGTTCGTGAAGCTTCGCGTCGCGGAGCAAACCGGCGTCGCCGCGAACCTCGAGTTTCCTTTTCTGCGCCGCTTCCTCGCCGATAAGCTCCGTGAGGCGGACAAGAGCCTGCGCATCGTCGAGTTCGAACAGCTCCAGGTACTGCTTTTCGAATGTATCCGCCGCGACGCCGTCCGCGAAGATCGCGAGCTCGACGCGGTCCGCGGCTACCTCGCCGGCGGATCGGATGACGAGGCGGACCGGGAGCGCCGTGCGATGGATCTCGCGGGTCACGTCGCGCGGCTGTTCCGCGAGTACTCGATTTCGCGGCGCGCGATGATTCGGCGGTGGCGTGCCGGCCAGCGGCTCGACGCCGCACCGTTCGAAGATGCGGAGCGATGGCAGCGGCGGCTCTGGGACGCGCTCTTCGACCTTGATGGCACGCTGCGCCCGAATTGGTCAGCCGACCAGACGCTGAAGTGGATGCTGCTGTCCGACGCGTTCGATGCGGCCGACAAGGCGCGGCTTAAGAGCGTCCTTCCCGATGAGGTCTTCGTGTTCGGCCTCGCGTATGCCGGCCCGGCGTTCGTCGAAATCTTCGCGCGCCTCGGCCAGCTCATCAATTTGTCGGTATTCGCTCTCAATCCCTGCCAGGAATTCTGGGAGGACGTGGACGATGCGCGCGTGGCCGAGCGCCTTCGGTTGGCGCATCGCGGCGCACGGCTTCAAGCCGGCTTGGAGGGCGCTGAAGATCCATTCGGGCTCGAAGCGGACGCCGGCGGCGACAACCCCGCACTCAGGCTCTGGGGGCGGCCGGGCCGCGAGTACGTGCGGATGCTCAACGAGCTGGCGGATTGCGACTTTGAGTCGCACTTTATTCATCCCGCCAGCGGCGGCGCGCCGACCATCCTCAAATCGCTGCAGGAAAGCATCCTGGTGCGCGAGGGTGAGCGCGCACCGATGCAGCCCGGCGATTCGCCCGGCGACGACGGCAGTGTCCGCATCCTCGCCTGCCCCGGCATCCGCCGCGAAGTCGAAATAGTTGCCAACGAAATCTGGTCGCTGGTTCGAAGCGGCGACCGCGCCGTGGATAGTGGTGGCGGAGCATCGCCGCTTCGATTCCATGAAATCGGCGTGCTGATTCCCGACTCGTCGTGCGACGCCTACCTCCCGCATATCGAGAGCGTGTTCGCCGATCGCGGGCTTCCAGTCGAAATCACCACGCGCAGCGCCGCGGGGATGAGCCGCGTTGCCGGCGCGATCGAGCTGCTGATTCGCCTGCCGCTCGGCCGCCTGGCGCGCACCGAGGTGGTTCGCGTCCTGACGCATCCGGCGGTCGCGGGCAGCGATCCTGAGATCGAGACCGAGCTATGGTCCACATGGGCGCGCGAGCTCGGAGTCTTCTTTGGCGCTGACGAGGAAGCGGCCGCTGCCGGCTACCTCCCGACGGACATGGGGCACTGGGACCAGGCGCTCAAGCGGCTGGCGCTCGGCGTGTTCATGACCGGCGAGCCCAGCGGCGATTCGCGCGCGTTCGATGCGCCCGGCGCGCATGCCTATCGTGCTTTCGAAATCGGCGAGGAGCGGATCCCCGGCGCGCTCCGCATGATCCGGACCGCGCGCGCGATTATCGCCGACGCGATCGATCTTCGCTCGCGCCGCATGCGCCTGGAAGAATGGGCGCGCGCGATAAGCGCGATGGTCGCGGCGTACATCAAGCCGCCCGACGCAATCGGTGAGCGAGTGCGCGACCGTTGCCTCGCCGCCATCGAAACGATCGCGACCGCCGGCATCAGTAGCGAACCGGTCGGGTATGAAGTCGTCGGCAAGCTCGCGCTCGCGCGAATCGCGGACCCCGAGAAACACCAGGCGGGATTTTCCGGCCGCGGCGTCGCGGCGGGAGCGCTCTCCGCGCTGCGCGCGATTCCGTTTCGGGTCGTGTTCGTGCCGGGCCTGGGCGAGGCTTCGTTTCCCGAGCGCGATCGGCACGACCGGCTCGATCTCCGACGCGCCCGGCGCCAGGCCGGAGACGTGAGTCCGACCGAGCGCGATCGCTACCTGTTCCTCGATTCGATCCTGGCCGCGCGCGAGCGCCTCTACCTTTCGTACGTTGCGCGCGACGCACGCACCGGTGACCGGCTCGAGCCGTCGTCAACTATCCGCGAGCTCGAATTCCTGATGCGCGGGTACGTCGACAAGAAGACGCTCGCGCGCCTCACAATAAATCATCGAGTCAGCCGCTACGACCTCGAGTATTTCCCCGACCTGAATGGGAAAACGAAAAGCGACTCCATCTCAATTGCGGAAACGGAACGCGATTCGACGCTGCCGGTGAGCCTTGATCCCGAGGCGCGGCGCGGCGCGCGTATGGCTGCGCTGCGCGCTGACCTCGCGCGCCAGGTTCCAATTTCGCTGCCCGCTCGCCGCGACTCGCCGCCGCTCCTGGAGCGGCTCGACGCGATCGTCGCGGAGCGGCTGCGAGAAATACTGAAACTCGAAACACCGGCGGGGGCGAATGCGTCGCGAAACCTTGTGCGCGACGAGATCCGGCTTTCGCTCGCTGCGCTGCGGAAGTTCCTGGAGTGTCCTCTGCAAGGCGCGTCGCGATACGCGCTCGGGATGCTCGAAGACGATGACGCCGATGACGACGACGACGAGCCGCTCGGACAGTCGAGGCTTGACCGCGCGATATTGCTCCGCGAAGTGTTCGCGCGCGGACACGGCGATCGCGCGGCGATGTCGGAGGAGTACGAACGTGCTTTCGCGATCCAGCAGGCCTCCGGGAAAGCGCCCGCGGGTCCGTTTGCGGCCTCCGCGCGCGGCGCGAATATCGCGATGCTCGATCGATGGGTGGCGCAGGCGCGATTGTCAGGCGCGCTCGACCTCGCGCAGTTTCACGACCTCCGCTTCGGGCCCGCGGATGAATTCGCGCGTTCGGATTTGGTTCTCGATCCGATCGTGCTCGAGATTCCACTTCCGGCGCCGGGTGGCGGCACCATCCTTCAGCGCGTGAGTCTCCACGGCAGCATCGAACGAGTGTCGCCGGCGCGCAACCTCGCGCTCCATCCGGTGATCGGAAAGGAGCCGAAACTTCGCGATTTCATTCGACTCGCGATTTCGGCGGTCGCGTTAGCCGCCGCCGGGGAATGGCGCGAGGGCGAGTTCCACGCCGTGATGCTGGCCGGCGACGACGCGGCGAGCAAGAAGCGGGAACGAACTTTACCCGCGATGTCACAGGACGCCGCGCGCGCTTATCTCGCGACGCTCGTCGCCGATTTGCTCTCCGGCGACAATCACCATTTCTTCCCGGCCGAGGCGGCGGAAGAAGTCCACAAGGAAATCAGAAAGGGCGCTGACGGGCGCCTCCTTACCGCGAGCGTCGAGGACGTGCGCGAGAACGAGAATGTCCACTGCGGATCGGACTACGGTCCGGTGCGCAATGCGCGATGGTTCGATCCGCCGTCGGAGCTGGAGATGCACGAAATTATTCGACGGCGCTTCGACCCGATCAGCGCGATCTTTGGCACTTAGACGGCGCGTGAAAAATCGTGGCTGAAATAAAATACCTCCGGCCGGCCATCCTGCGCCGGATCCCGCGCGACAATCACACGGTGATCGAGGCGAGCGCGGGAACCGGCAAAACGCACACCCTTGAGCACCTATTCGTGGACCTGTTGCTGAGCGGCGCATGCACCATCGAGCAGATTCTCGTGATGACCTTCACCGAGAAGGCGACCGCGGAGTTGCGCGAGCGGATCCGCACGGTGCTCGACCGCCTGATCAGCGGGGGCGCGGAGGCGGAACGGGCAGGCGACGACGTCGTGCGGGTCGGCGATGCGGGCCTCGAACGGCTCAGGAACGCGCTGTTCTCGTTCTCGCGCGGTCCGATCTTCACGATTCACGGCTTCTGCCGCCGCGTGCTCAGCGACCTCGCGTTCGACAGCGGCACGCGCTTCGTCGTCGACGTCGCGCCTGGAAAGAAACTGTTTCACGAAGCATTCCGCACCGTACTTCGCGAGCATCTGGCAGTCGACAAAGATGCGGCGGCACTGCTCGGCCATTGGCTGGACGATCGCGACGCGGTGAAACTCGAGAACCTGCTCTACCAGGCGCATCGCAACCGCTACCTCGCGACCGGCGCGCTCGCACGCAACCGTACCGCAGTCGAGGAACTGGCGGCGACGTTCGACGCGAGCTCGCTCGAGCAGGACTACCGCCGGGCGGCGGCTCTCAGAGGCGACTCGCGCGATGCGGCGCTCGCCAGCATCGCGTCGTTGGCGCGCATCGTCACAGGCGCGCGCGCACGCGGCGCGACCGGCAACCTGCTCCGCGATCTCGTTCAATTTGACTTCCTCCCACTCCTGAACCCCAAGCACGTCGGTGCGAAGACGATGCCGAAGTTTCGCGGCGCGCTGACGGCACGGACCTTGAGGTTCCTGGACGTCGCGGCGCGCGCGCAAATTGCGAGCTCGCTCGAGGTGCAGATCGCGGACACGTTCCTGCCACAAATCGCGGAGCGGCTCGATCGCGACAAACGCGAGCGCGGCGCGATCGACTACGACGACATGCTCGCATGGGTGTGGAGCGCGCTCGCGAGTCCGCGCGGCGCTGCGCTGGTCACAGCACTCCGCGAGCGCTACCGCTATGCGATCGTCGACGAGTTTCAGGACACCGACGATCTTCAGTGGCAAATTCTCCGCCGCGTATTCGTCACCAACGCGCGGCCGCCTTACCTCTACGTGATCGGCGATCCGAAGCAGGCCATCTACGCATTCCGCGGCGCCGACGTGTTCACTTATCGTCAAGCGCGCGAAGAGCTTGCGGCGTTCGGTCCGTCTGTGCCGCTGGTCGAAAATTTCCGTTCGACCGCCGACATGATCGCGGCGTGCAATGTCATTCTCGATCAGAGCGCCGCGCCGCCATTCTTCAGCGGAAAGATCCGCTACGACAATCCCGTGTGGAGCGGGCGCGACGATCTTCGCGCGCTCAATGTCGGCGGGAAGCCAATCCAGCCGGTGACACTGATGCTGCTCGGCGAAAAATCCGCATCGGCGTCGGAAGCGCGCGCCGCACTGGGACGTTATATCGCCGCGACTATCCGTGGGCTGCTCTCCGACCCGGCTCGACGAATCGCGATGCGGGGCGCCGCGAACGGCCCGCGTGCGGTCGGCGCTGAGGAGATTTTCGTCCTGACGCGCACCGGGTTCGAAAGCCTCGAGATAGGAAAATACCTGCGCGAGGCGGGCGTGCCGTTCGCCTTTTACAAACAGGAGGGACTGTTCCAGGCCGGCGAGGCCGCGGACATCCTCGACGTGATGCGCGCGATCGAGGAGCCCGGCGATCGCTCGCGACGCCTGAAAGCGTGGGCCACGCCGTTTTTCGCGGTGCCGTTGCGCGAGGTTGACCAGGTTGACGAACTCGACGCGGCGCAGGCGGACCGCGCTCCGCGCGCGCGCGGGAATCGGCTCTGGGAGCCGCTGCGCGAGTGGGGTGCGCTCGCGGAGGCCGACCGGGCGGTCAACGCGACACAGGGCGACAAAGCGCTCAATGTGACGCGCGCGGACCGGGCGGCCGACGCGGTGCAGGCCGACCGGGCGGTCGACGCGGCGCAGGCCGACCGCGCCTCTCGCGCGCCCGGGAATCCGCTCTGGGAGCGGCTGCGCGAGTGGAATGCTCTCGCGCAGGCCGAGTGCTTCGCCGAGCTATTCGATCGCATGCTCCATCAGAGCGGGCTCGCCTTTCGTGAATTGTTCGCCTCGGATAGCCTCCGGGAGCTCACCAACTATCTGCACGTTTTCGAGATCCTGCTCGAAGACGCGCATGGCGGCGGGCTGTCACTCGCCGAGCTGATTGAATTGCTGGACGACTACGTCCGCGAGCGAGCGGTACCGGCCCGCGAGGACCCGGGTGTGCAGCGTCTGGAGAGCGAGCGCAAGGCCGTGCAGGTGATGACGGTGCACAAGAGCAAGGGTCTGGAAGCCGACGTCATTTTCCTTTTCGGCGGCGCGTATCGCATCAACAGTTCGGACCCGGTGGCGATTTATCACGAGGGCTTCGAGCGGCGCGTCGCGATAGGCAAGACTGCGAAGGACGCGGTGAGCGATCGTATCGATTGCGAGCAGGCAGAAGAGGAGCAGCGGCTGCTTTACGTCGCGATGACCCGCGCGCGCGCAAAACTTTACCTGCCGTTGTTCCCCGAGGGCTCGACCAAGGCGCCAGTGAGCGGATACTACAGTCATCTCAACCGCCGCCTGCTGGCTCTGGAAGCGGACCGGAGCCGCGACGAATTTAATCACTACTTCCAGATCGATAAAATTGGATTGGCGAGGCCCGCCCGGCGCGACGAGGAACAGATCGCGAACGCGTTTCTCGCGTGGACGCCCCCGGAGAAGCTGTTGCGAGACGAGGACGCCGCGCTCGAGTCCGAGCTGCGGCGAATTCGCCGGCGCCGCGCTCCGCTGCTGGTCCGCTCGTACACGTCGCTGCAGAAGTTCCGGCCCGAGAGGGACCCGTTCGGCCTCGAACCCGAAGACTTCAAGAGCGACGACGATGACGCCAGCCAGGCCGCGGAGGCAGCCGACCTGCCGGGCGGCCGCAGCGTGGGAATTTTTCTGCACGAGGTGATCGAGAAGCTCGACTTTGCCACTCTCGACGCGTCTCCCACCCTCGCGGCGTGGAACGCGCGCGACGACATTCGCAAGCTGATCGCCGCGGCGATGCGACGGCATCAGGTGCTGGATCCGCGCTGGCACGAGCGCGCCGCCGAGATCGTTTTCAACACGCTGCGCGCGCCGATCGCGTTCGAGGGCGTGGTCCGAATCGACGGCCTGTACAAATGCCCAAACGTGCGCGAGATGGAGTTTGTCTACCCGATTCCGGAACTGCATCATCCGCTGCTCGCAGCGAGCCACGATGGCGCGTGGACGGTTGAGCGCGGATATCTCAAGGGCTTCGTCGACCTGGTTTTCGAGCACAATGGACTGTTCTACTTCGCCGACTGGAAGAGCGATCTGCTCGACTCGTACGAGCGCGCGGCGGTCAAGGAGCACGTGCAGCAGCATTACGAACTCCAGGCGCAGATCTATTCGATCGGCGTGATGCGGCTGCTCGGCATCAGGGACGAGCGCGAGTACCGCGCGCGCTTCGGCGGCCTGCTGTACCTGTTCATCCGCGGCATCGGCGGCGGCGGCTCCGGCGATCGCGGCGTGTACTTCCATCGCCCGCGATGGGCCGAGCTGGTGGCCGCGGAGCGTGAGCTGATCCGCGTGGTTCCGGCGCTGGAGGGACGGCCGTGAAGCCTCGCTATGCGCGGCTCGGCATGGAGACCGCATCGCGGCGCTTCGATGCGCAATCCGATGCTCCCGTCGGTCCGACCCGCTTCGAGCGCCGGATGCGCGCTCTGGAAGCCAATTCGGGCGCATTCAATCTCGATCGCGACGCGGTTCACGCCGCCGCGGAGATAGCCGCGCTGGAGCCCGCGCTGGATGACGAGCGGCGTTTTGCGCTGATCGTTCTGATCGTCATCTCGCTCGCCGCACTGACGGAAGGCAGCACCCGGTTTCCGGTGACAGGTGAGATGGCGCGCGAGCCGATGCGCCGGATGCTGAGCGGCCTGCTGGGCGACGCGCCGGGTGAAGACGGTGCGGACGCGATGGCGGCGGCGATTGAGAATCTGCTCGAATCGAGCGCCGCCGATGCCGTCATCGGACGGCGCGGCGACGACTACAAGCCGATCCTCTATATGCGCCCGTTCATTTACCATCAGAGAATTCACGATGCGGAAGCGAAGCTCGCGGAGCGGCTCAAGAGTCTCGCGAATCCCGAAGATGCCGAGCCGATCGACGGCGACGAGGTGAAGCGCGCACTCGCGGACGTGATTGCTCGCCCGAGCGTCGCGGGCGGCCGCGCGATGGAACTGTCGTCCGAGCAGCGCGACGCGGTCGCGGCGGCGGCGCGATCGCATCTCACGGTAATCTCCGGCGGCCCCGGCACCGGCAAGACGACTATCGTGGTGGCGATTCTCCGCGTGCTGGCCCGGCTGGGCGTGCGCCCCGGACAGTTCGCGCTCGCGGCGCCGACCGGCAAGGCGGCGTACCGGATGGGCGAGTGCGTGCGCGACGGACTGGTGCAGGTGGCCGCGCGCGGCGCGGCCGACGAGGCGCTGCTTGCCGCGTGCCCGGCGCCGTCCACGCTTCATCGCTTGCTGGGCTACTCGCCGGCGAGCGGGCGCTTCCGGCACCATCGCAACAACTGCCTGGCCGCGTCGGTGGTGATCGTCGATGAAGGCTCGATGCTCGATCTCGCGCTGATGGAGCGGCTGGCGGGCGCGGTCCGGCCGGGAGCGAGGCTGGTGGTGCTCGGCGACGCGAATCAGCTTCCGTCGGTGGCGGCGGGGGCGGTGTTCCGCGAATTGGCGCCGCGCGAGCAGAGCGGCTCCGACGCGCGCGCGACGCCCGCCGGCGCCGGCGTTCGGCTGATACGCAATTATCGCACGGAGAGCGAGCGCGCCGCGGGCGGCGCGATTGAGGCTGCGGCCCGCGCGATCAATGCCGGCGACGCATCCGTGATGAACTTCGACATGGTCGGTGACGCGCCGTCAACCTCAACGTCAATCTCGATCTCAAACGCGATCGCGCTCCGGGCTTCCGCGGCGGAACTCAGATTTGAAGGGGTCGAGTTCGTCCGGATCGAGACGGCACGCGGGCTCGGGCCGTTTCTCGATCGATGGTATGCGGAGCAAATCGCGGGTGGCAACGAAAACGAAATCGCGGAGCTGGCCGGCCGCGTCTATATCGAGACGCGCGACGGCTTCGGCGCGGCCGACCGCGAATGCCTGCGGCGCCTGTTCGCGCATCGCGCGCGCTCGCGAATCCTGTGCGTGACGCGGGTCTTCGACACCGGCGCCGAGACGATCAACGAGCGACTGCATCGCCGGGCAGCCGCTCGCGCCGGCGAGCCGGAGCGCAATTCGTTCCTGGTTGGCGAGCCGCTGATGGTGCTGCGCAACGATTACGATCGGATGCTGTTCAACGGCGACCAGGGACTCCTGCTCTGGGTGCGCCGCGGAGAGGGCAACCGCGAAGCCGCGATGGCGGTGTTTCCACGCGGAGGCGGCTTTGCGGTTTTCCCGCTCGACGCTCTCACCGACATGGTCGAGCTTTGCTACGCCAGCACGGTGCACAAGGCGCAGGGCTCGGAGTTCGATGCGGTCGCGATCGTGCTGCCCGAGAAGGACCTGCCGATTCTGACCCGCGAGATTCTCTACACGGCAGTGACGCGGAGCCGCAACTCGGTGGTGATGCTCGGGACCGAGGAACTCGCGCGCGCGGCGATCGCGCGCCCCACCGAGCGCTTCTCAGGCCTCGGCGATTCGCTGGCGAAACCAGTGGGCTGAGCGAGTGCGGCCCCGTTTATTCGAACTCGATCAGAAATTACCGTCAATCACGGTCGAACCGGATGGCGAGGTCTGCTTCTTCGACGACACTTATTGTACAAAACCGGGCTGCAGAAAGTGCTGGCAGCCGGCCCTCCGTATCCTTGATCCACATCCGCGTCGATTCGGGCGCGAGCAGAGCATTAGCCCGCGGCTCACACTCCGGACAGCGTAAAAGAGTCATAACCCTTCGGCATATCTTGCAATTGGTTTGAGAAGATTCGCTGAGAAGAACGTCTACGCCATGGTCCATCTGGCCACCAGCGGCTTACTCGAGCATTACAAATTTGCAAAAACGCTCTGTAAGCTGCGGGTTGACGAGGAAAGAGATTATAGCGTATCCCAGCGTTCATGGCTCGGTCCGGGAAGGCGAATCTCTATTGGGAGTTCGTTCACGATTGGTAACCTGCGGCGCGCGCTGCCGTTGCTACTATTGTCTCCTTTCCGGCGCTCAAGAGTCGTTGATTGCTCAGGAGCGTCTGTGAACCAGCACAATGCCAACAGTTATGAGAAGATGCTTGGTGCGCTCGAAGGGGATGCGTTCGAGGAAGAGGTCTGTGCTCGACTGTTGAACTTTATAGCTGATTTCCAGCGGGTTCCTTCAAAGCCGGGTGGTGACGCCGGACTTGACGGACTGTCACATGGGCAGACGCATGGCTACTGTTGTTATGGACCTGAGCAGGAGCCATTCAAGAAGAACACAAGAGGTCTACAGTCTGACATTTTGAAAAAGTTTCGGAGCGATCTTCGCAGGTTGTTCGAACTCGAGTTTGAAGAGAAGAAGCTAGTCGAGCGTCCAAATGTCGAGATGAAAACTATACTCGCCCCGGGCCGAAGGCTTACTAACGTGTACCTTGTCGTAAGTTGGTTCGAAACGCATCGCATAATCGGTCCATTAAACGAATCATTCGAGCAATATAAGACTGCAAGCTCGTGTGCGCACGTAGCGGTGGATGCCCAGCTAGCAATTTGGGGTCCAAAGGATCTGGCAACGCAGTGGCTAGTCGACGAACTGGCTCTTTTTCGCATTGAACAGCAAGCGCTGGTCGCGAAGGTCAAGAAAGCAATGGTTTCGGGTGTCTCAACACCGGTAGGCAGCTCTTTCGATGCGAAATTTGAGTGGCTGCGTGTGTCGGCTCCGGCAAAAACCGGAGCGATTGACGATTTGGCCGATCACTTCCGAAAGTCGTGGAGCGCCGCTCTCACATTGGACAATGAACTCGCGATGAACTTGGTGAGCCTTCACGAAACTCTTGAGCATGCTAGAGCTCAGTTGACCGTCGCGGCCCACCTGCGATCTTCGCTGGCTCCGAGTCCATTCGCTTTGATTGGGGATATGCGAGACGAAGTCAGGAAGCATCTTGGAGAAGCATTCGGGGATCGCCTCGGCCCGCTCGCGGCGGGAGTAGCTGATGGCGAGATCGCACGTTTAATGGGGGAGTGCCCTATCGAGTGGAGGAAATGACCATGTCTGAACTAGTCGACCCAGTTCACGAACTCGCCGTTCTTCTCGCCGAGGTAGGGGCTCGTCCAAGACTTGAGCCGCAGCGAATTGCCCCATCCACGCTTTATGACACGCACTATCATCTCGCAGTCGTGGCCTGCGCTTTTGGCGACGACGCCAAGCCAGGGCAGGATGGACGGAGACGGATTCTGGCACCGTGGCTCAAGCTTCTCCAATTCGTTGCCGCAAGACCTCAACTCGCACCTGATTTACGAGCTTGGGCAGGCACGCGCCGAAACGCTGATCTCGACACTTGGCGACGAATGCCCCGCGGCTACGTCGGTGATCGAACGCACGACGGCATCGTTGAGTTTCTCGTCGCAGCAGGGATACTTGACCGAGACAAGCCGAACCAACTTGTCGCGGGACGGCTCGTCGGTCTGCTAGATGCTCTGTACGATAGAATAAAGGCCACCAATCTATTTACAAACGAACGTCGTGTGCTGGAGGAACTCCGCGTCGTGCATGCAAGCAGAACGATGCTGGAAGGCGCGTGATTCGGCTTGAGGAAATCATAGTTCGCGGATCATCTGACGTGGGGCCCTTTGTCGGAGCGTTTTCCTTCGCTCGCGGGCTTCAGGTGATTTCGGCCCCCAACCACTTCGGGAAGTCGCTCGCGGTAAAAGCAATTGCGTGGTGCCTTGGGCTCGAACCAATGTTCGGCTCACAAGATAATGATGTTTCCTGTTTTCCTGTTGCGGTTAGAGATGTCCTAGACCTTGGTGATGCCCGCAACGTACCGGTCACATCGTCTGAAGCGGCGCTCACATTGGCACGAGAGGACGGGATGCGCATCCGGATTATCCGCGCGATCAAGGGAGATCCAGCCGAAGTCATTCTGGAGGAGCTTGGAGGCGCAGGCGAGATCGCCCGAACGAGCCGTCTGAACGCCCGCAGGCGTACGATGAAGGATGAGCATGCGGGCCTCCAACACTTCCTCTTCGATTGGATACATCTGCCACGGGCCCCTGTGATGATGAACACCGGAAGCGCAGGTGAAGTCTATCTGGAAAATATCGCTCCGCTGTTCTTTATCGACCAAAACGAAGGGTGGACCGATCTTCAATCCTTGCAGGTCTATCGCTATGGTCTTCAACAAATCTTCGAGATAGCTGTCGAGTATCTTCTGGGCGCGGTCGACGCCATCGCCGCGCGGTTTGCGGTACAGACAGTAGCTGCGCGAGAAGCCCGGCTCAAAGGAGCTGCGGCAGGACTTGCTAATCAGGTTGTCGCGGTATTTGCGAAGCAGGGCTGGGTCTACAATTGGTCTGCTCACGGAAGCGTATCTGAAATTGCAAACCGCTGGTCGCGCCGAACCCTGCTTGACATTGCGCGAGAAGAATTCCGCTTTAATCTGCAAAACGAGCAAACGCGTCTTCGCGAGCGCGCTAATTCCTTGCGCGAGGCTCTTGCCCATGGTCCTTTAGATCGTCAGGACACATCTGCGTCAAGCGATACTTCGCAGAAAGTGATTGAGCTCAAGACTCAACGTCATGCGCTTCGCGAGGAGCTTCGTACCGCGCGATCTCAGGCACACGAACAGAGTCAACTAGTCGAGAGCCTTCAGCACCGAATCCATTCAGCTAGCGACGTACTTCGTTTGAAACGCGACGGCATTGGACGGCTTATTAATGTTGAGTGCCCAACCTGTCATCGGTTCCTAGATCCCTCGACGTTTGATGTGAGCACACAGTCCGCAGGGCAGGTAGAGGCTCACATCGACGCGTTGGAACGGGATCGGCTACTAGTAAGCGCAAATCTCCAGTCGGCGGAGGCACAGACGACTCGCCTCGCCGCTGAGCTATCGCGTGTAGACGAGCAACTTCGAACAGCAGAACGCGCGCTAGCCAATGTAAATGCAGCGGCCGGGTCGATTCGGGAGCAACTCGCAAGAGTAGCAAGCGATCTTGCGTCTGCCGAGCGAGAAATAGACAGAAATGCCGCGTTAGCAGATGAACTGGCGAAGATACAGTTGGCAATAGACAACTGGCTCGCGGAGATGTCTGCTGAAGAGAAAGCACCATCAACCGAAGTTGACCTTGCGCTTCGTCGTTCCTCTTTCGTGGCTAGCCTTAGGACTTTGCTGCGCGCGCTCGGGCACAGTGCAATAACCACGAACTCAGAGTCTGCCTTAAGGCTCGACGATCAATACCTGCCATACCTCGGTCCTAGGCGACTGCGCTCGTTGGGTTCGGCGAGTGACCATTCGCGGCTCGTGGCGGCCTATGTGCTCGCATTGGCGGAAGCATCGCGTGCGTCAGCAGGCCTGCATCCAGGGTTCGTTGTTCTTGACGAACCACTCCAGCAAAATCCCGATGCACAGCATCGAGAATTCTTTGTCGGCTTTTTGCAAAGTGCGGCGGCGCAGAAGCTTCAGTATCAGACAATTGTCTTTACGTCACTGAGAGATGATGAGGTATCGCGCTTGAAGGACTCTGGTGTGAGGGTCATAACTCCCGAAGGCCCGCATTTCCTAAGACCGATTTCACCGCAGACCGAGAGTCTCGAGGGAGGAGGCAATCCTCCGTAGATTTGCAAAAATACGCCTCGGTCCGGACCTTAGTGCGATGCTCAGCGTCGGACCGCCCCGCCGCGCATCGAACAAGAAAGTTCTGACAGCGCGAAGCGCGCATCTTAGTCTAACGGGGATCGCAGAGAATTTGCGAACCCCCCACGGGTCTTTTCGTCCGCTTCCTGTTGGGTGCAGAGGGCAGCCCCTGCACCCAATGGCACGCAGGGAGGCGGGTGATACTCGGGACCGGGGGACCTCTCGCGCGCGTGGCGGTCGCGCGTCCCACCGAGCGCTTCTCCGGCCTCGGCGACTCGCTCGCGAAACCGTGGACTGAGCGGGCGCAAACTTTATTTGAACTCGATCAGAAACTACCGTCTATCACAGCCGGATCTCTTGTTTCGTAAAGGTTCGCAGTTGAGGATCTTTCCCCTTGGGCCTCTCACGAGACTCTGGAGGCCGAAGGAAAGACACTGGTTGGGAGTGGGCGGCTTGGGATTGCGGGATGCGGAGCCGCGGCGCTTTGCGGATTGCAGAAGGCACAACTGCGGCGCTACGGCGCTGCGGCGGGAAGCCGCCGCAGCGCCTATTCAGTAGGATCAATTCGTTAGCCGACCGAGACTTCCTCAAGCACCTCGACAGATACAACCGAGGCGGCCGGATCGCGGCTATTCTGGATCTCGGCCATCAGCGCCCGATACTCCGGATCGTCTCCGAGCTTCGCGCGGTACTCGCCGTAGGCCTTCCAGTTGGCGGTCTCGACGACGTGGAGGAATGCGCCCACGTTGGGTCCGGTTGTGGGTTCGAATATCCGGAGACTTCCGCCGCAGCGTTCGTGAATCCGCTTACCGCGGGCGAGAGTCTTGAGCAGGTCTTGCCGCCTGCCGGACGTGGGCCGAATAACTCGCACCTGTGCTACTGCCATCGCTGACCTCCTTGCGCTGCGCGATCTTTCGGACCTCGCAGGTTAGCTTCTGATTTCCCTCTCGTGCGCGATCGACGACCGGCACTCAGCTAAGTTCGGAAAGCGTCCCCTTCCACGACCGCGCGGCCAGATCGATCTCACCCGCGCTGGCAAGCCGGCGGCCATCGGAGATCTGGATAGTGGATGCTGTGGACCACCGGTGTTTCCCCTTGCTCTCGTAAGTCCCTTGACCGATGCCGTTGAGAATCTCGCCATTGTCGAGGTATGCCGCCCCGACCTGGCTGAAAGTCCCATCCTTGCCGCCGCCGATGAAGGTAGAGGTGTCGAAAATCGCTCCAAATCCGGTCCCCGTTCCTTCAAAATTCACCTGGATGAGAACGCTGCCCGCAGGTCCGGGAGTGTTGGTGATCGTGACCATCTTCAGTGAAAATTCCCCGATGGGTTTACTTGATGCCATGTGGTCTCCTTGTTCGCCGAGAGTTTGGTGTTGCTGCCCGATACGTTGCCGATCAGTGTTTGCGGTGGCGCATAGAAGGCCGCAATTGAAGAGAGCCAGCAGTCGTCCTATGAGTGGAGAGTAAAGAGCGCCAGCGCCGAGAAATTATAGGGTAGGAAAAAAACCGGCCGGAATCTGGTCAAAATTGCTCAGGTTCAGAAATAAATTCTGCGCGCATTCGGGCCTCGAACTAGTCGCGCAGGACGATGCTCAGAAGAGAGCTGTGAACCTGCAGCCCGCCGTTGTAGTGAATGAAGCCCAGCTTCCGGAACTTGTTCATGAAGAAGCTCACTCTTGACCGCGTCGTTCCGATCATTTCAGCCAACGTTTCCTGGCTCATTTTCGGAATTACCGGCTCTCGTTTGCCGTCCTTGCCGAAATTGACCAGCAACAAGAGAAGGCGCGCCAGGCGCTTTTCGCTCGAATTGAATAGCTGATCAGCCAGGTCTTCCTCTACGCGGATATTGCGGGAAAGCAGGTAGGTGATGAACACTTCGGCAAACCCGGGATTGTTATGAAGGGCGCGGATGGTTGCCGCTTTCTGCAAGCGAAGAATGGAACAATCCGTCACCGCGCTAGCGGTCCCGATGCGGAGGGGTTGTCCCACCAGGCATCCTTGACCGAAAAAGTCTCCCACGCCCAAAACCGCAATAACCGCCTCCTTCCCCTGTTCGGAGACTACGCTTAATTTGACTCGGCCGTTTTGTATGTAGAAAACCTCGTCAGCCGGCGCGCCCTGCGCAAAGACAATCTGATTCTTTCGATATTCCCTGGACGTACCGCCTTCCACGACCTGGAGGAGGGTTTTCGCAGCGAAGGGTGCGCTTCCCTTGGGCATCGTTAAGCTCCTGGAGTGATCACGTAAGTCTCGAAAGACGGGTTACCCCAAAATAGCTGGTTGCAGAAGTCCGCGGGCGCCTGGCGGCGGCCGCTCGCAGACAGTGTCCGGCCATATGCTCTATTCGCTGGTGTGCGCCGCGACCGCCCTGGACCCTTCGGCGAGAGTTCATATGGGCTCGTTATCGGACGAATGGTCGATTGAGTCTCAGTCATCCGCCGGCGCGCGTCTATTGTGCTTTGGTACAATGGATTTGAGACACCTCTCCAATCGGATCGACATATCATTACGCATCTCGATAGGGGAGGGAGGCTTTGCGGACGCAGGCAAGGATTCTTTCTCCCGGGCGCCGCCGCGCAATCACTTCGACGTGACTATCCTCGAGCCGCGCTCGCAGCGCCGATGAGGATGTCAGCGGGTTAGAGGCAATGCTTCAATTTGTCAGCTTTATCGCCACGGCCTTGATGCGACTCCCAGGGGCTGACGCGTCCCGCGGTTGATGCGCGAGAGAGCAGCATCGAATTCCGCGAGTGGCGAAACTCTAGCCGATCGTGCAGCTACCCTGCCTGTCTCTCCATTGCCGCGGCCATCATGGTCATGGCCTGCTCGACAATCGCGGGACCGGCGGTCTTGGGGCTGCCCGCATGAAACGGGGGTTCGGGGTCATACTCCATCGCCAATTGCGTCAACCTGGCGGCGTCGTCTCCGCGCAACTTCGCGAGGAGCACCAGTCCAAAATCGATCCCGGCCGTGACACCACCTCCCGTGATCCGGTTTCGATCGACTACGACTCGTGCGTCAACCGGCTCTGCTCCGTACATCCGTAGCGCCTCGCGAGCTGCCCAGTGAGAGGTGGCTTGATAGCCTTTCAGCAGACCAGCCGCCCCAAGTAGAAGCGATCCGCTGCAGACTGACGTCACGTACTTCGATCGCGGAGCTCGATCGGCGAGGAACGCAAGCACCTCGCTATCACTCATAATCACTTGCTGACCAAACCCGCCCGGTACGAACAGGATGTCGAGTTCATGCGGGCAGGTTTCGAACGTAGCTGTGGGCTGGATGCCTATCCCGGTGTCGGAGAGGACCAGGTCTTTTGTCTTCCATACCAGGTGGATATTGGCGTACCAGGAAAAGACCGTCGCGGGACCGATGAGATCCAGCAGGGTAAGCCCGGGGTAGAGCAGCATCCCAATCTCGAGCGGTGGTGGGGTTTGTCTCATGGTCCTGGTTTCCTCGCGGAGATCGCTGTCCTCGCGCGAGATCTGCCGGACGTCGCACCGCGCGCGAGTTTGCGTTCGATCCCTGGTTGCATCGCGCGATCGACGAGAGCCTGAACGGCAGTCCGTGCTCGTATGTCAGCATCGGCAGCGCGCAGGAAACGATGTGCGGCGTGATGACCCAGATAGATACCGCAGAGCTCCCACACGAATTGGTCGACATCGAGATCCTGCCGCAAGTGGCCCAGGTCGACGGCGCGCAGAACGAGTTCGGTTAGCAGGCTGCGCCATTGACCTTCCATTTCCAGGATCTTGTTCCTGACGCGGCCCTCGATGTCATCGAACTCGAACAGGCCGGCGGCCACCGGACACCCTCCCGGCAGCCCGGCGCGCTGCGCCCATCCGAACCAATTGCGAACCAGCGCCTGCAAGCGGGGCAGGCCTTCGCGAGCCGTCATCGATGGCTCGACAACATGCGCCATCGCGAAGTCCGCCATATGCGTCAGCAATTCGATTTGAACATCCTCTTTCGAACGGAAGTGAGCGAACAGCCCGCTTTTCGACATTCCCACCTGATCGGCCAAAACTCCGAGGGTAACGCCGGCCAGGCCCGATTGGCTCATCAGAGCCAACCCTTGATGCAGTATCCGTTCACGCGTCGAGCTTTCAGGATTCGCCATACGTACAAAAAAGCACGACCGGTCGTGCTGGTCAAGTCGCGAAACAGTTATGTCCACGACCTGCGCGAAACTCGACCGCGGAGCGGGCGCGCCCGTTTATTCGAACTCGATCAGCTCGAGCACGGTGCCGTCGGGATCGTGGAAGCAGACGAACGATGACTTGCCGGCCTTGGTGTCGAAGCGCTGCGGCTCGGAGAGAAATTTCACCCCCTTCGCCTTGAGCTCCTCGTAGACTTTCTGGACGCCCTTGGTGTGGAGTGCGATTCGCGCGATGCCGGCGTGGGCGAGATGCAGATACGGCTTGCCTTCGGTCTTCGGACTTTTCCATTCGATGAGATCGATTCGGGTGGCGTGGCGATCCTCGCCAAGCATCAGCAGCGCGGCGCGCCCGCGGCTGTTCGGCATCCCGAGCCCGATGCCCATCTTCTCGGAGCCGCCTTCCTTGAGATCGACCACGACCTTGAAACCCAGCATCTGGTAGAATGCGAGCGAGCGCTCGAAGTTGGTGACGTTGATATTGACGTGGAAAATTCCTTTGATCATTACGCTGCCTCCCCGCGGTTTGCTCACTCAGAGTCCGCGCACTTCGCGATCGAACACGTCCATGAATTTGTCGAGTGAGTGGTCCGCGCCGAGCGGCGTGATCAGCATCTCCTCGACGCCGAGCTCGGCGAAGCGATTCAGATACTCGGCGATTTGCGCGGGCGGCGCGAGAATTCCTTCGGTGTAGCCGCCGATCTCGGTCCATTTCTCGGCGAAGCCGAGATAGGTGCGATGTGTGATCGCAAAGCCGTCGAGACTGCGTCCCTTCTCGGCCGCGATCTCGCGCAGCCACTGGAGTCGTTCGGCGAACTGCTCCGGGCGCATCCGCGAGCCATGATAGCCGTCACCGAGCTCGACCGCGCGGCGCATCGCACGCCTGCTGAGGCCGCCGATCCAGATCGGGATTCGGCCGGCCGCCGGGCGCGGCCCGAAGTGCATCCCGGAGACGGTGAAAAAATCCCCCTTGAACTCGGGCGCGTCGTTAGCCCACAGCTCGCGCATCAGGCGGATCGCCTCGTCGGTATAGCGGCCGCGGCGCTCATACGGCGCGTTGAGCGCGCGAAATTCGGCTTCCAGCCATCCGGTGCCGGCGCCGAAAATCAGCCGGCCGCCGCACAGCCGATCGAGCGTCGCGAGTTCCTTGGCGAGATGGATCGCGTTGCGGTAAGGCACCACGATTACGCTGGTGCCGATGCGGATGGTCCTGGTCACCGCGGCGGCGTATGCGAGCGTCGCGATGGGCTCGAGAATCTCGATGGCGGGGAGCGCGCCGCCGCGGCCGCCGGGCATCAGGATATGATCGCTGACCCAAATCGAATCGTAGCGGCTCTCCTCGGCGCGCCTCGCGACGTGCGCGATATTTCCGGGCGTGCCGCCGACCTGGGGAAGATGAATTCCGAATTTCATCAAAAACCTCCGGCGGCCAAATCCTGGCAGGGCCCAGCCGCGCCTCAGCCGAGGCTATAGAGGTTACCCGCAGTCTCGCAAATCATCTTGCGCAATTCGGCTGCGGGCACGCCCGCGAAATCTTTGGCGATCACTTCGCGCGAATGCGGCCAGGTCGAATCCGAATGCGGGAAGTCCGAGGCCCACATCAGATTGTCCGTGCCGATCACGTCGCGCATCCGCACGCCGACCAGATCGTCCTGGAACGTGGCCCGCACCTGGCGATGGAAATAAAAGCTGGGCGGATTGGGAATCGCGCCATGCGGCTCGAGGTAGCGATACTTCTCGTAAGAATGATCGAGGCGCTGCAGGAAATGCGGAATCCAGCCGACGTCGTTCTCGACTGAAACGATCTGCAGGCGCGGGAAGCGCTCGAGCACGCCGCCCAGGATCAGATCGCGCAGCGTGCGCTGCACCATATGATGAAGCGTCGGATAGTACTTCATCACGGTGCGCGTCCAGTTTTTGCTGCGCCGCTCGGTCAGGATATGAAAGGCGAGCGGAGCGCCGAGGTCCTGCGCCGCGGCCCAGAACGGATCGTATGACGGATCGCCGTAGGGGCGTTCCTCGGGCGCGTCGCCCCAGACCATCGCGCCGCGAAGTCCCTTCTTTGTAGTGCGCTCGAGCTCGCGCGCGCCGGATTCGGGATCGTCGAGCGAGATCATGGCGACGCCCGCGAGGCGCCGCGGACTCGGCGCGCAATATTCGGCCAGCCACTCGTTGTAGGCGCGGAAGCTCGCCGCGCGCAGCTCACCGTCCTCGAGCTGGAACAGCGGCATCCCGAGGCTCGGATAGAGCACCTCGCCGGCCACGCCGTCGCGGTCCTGGTCCGTGAGGCGCTCGGCGGGATCCCACGCGCTCGGGCGGACGCCGGGATATCCGCGCGCCATCCGCTCGCCGAATTCCTTGGGGTCGTAGCCGGCCACCGCGAACCCGGAGACCGCGAAGGGACGGATGCCTTCGGCGACGAAAACGTCGGAGGGTTTGCCATTGATCTCTTTGGCGATCACACGCGGCGCGCGCTCCAGGAACCGCTTGTCGATTCGCGCGGTCCAGGTATCGGCCGGCTCGATAACGTGCGAATCGGCGGAGATGATCTTGCTGATATCCATCTTCATGCCTCTCAAAAAGAAATTCCGCGCCGCGTGAAAATTTGTCAAGCGCTCAAACTCGCATGCGCGTAACTGTATTGACCCAGAGATCACCACGCGGTTAGCATGCGAGCTTCGGAGGTCGAAAACTTGCTCAGCCAGAGTCCGGGTAACGGCTCGACCAGGGCGCGTGCGGTCCGCGGCGTCGATCGGGCGTCCGATCGAACTTCGGCGCGCGCGCGCCGCACCGCGATCGCGAGTGCCCTGCAACGGGCGATGTTGGAGAAAGGTTTCTCCAGCACCTCGCTGAGCGATCTCGCGCGCGCGGCCGGAATGTCGGTGAGCCACCTGCTCTACTACTTTCCGAGCAAGGAGGCGGTGCTCGAGCATCTCAACACGGCGATCACCGACCAGATCGCCAACGACCTGGTCGCCCATCGGGGCGACCCGCCGGCCCAGCAGATCAACAACCTGGTCGACTACTACTTCGGCGGCCGCGCGGTTCCGTCTTCGTATCGCAAGCTCCTGCTGCAGCAGATGGCGGTCGCGACCCACGATCCAGCGCTGAGGAACCGCGGCAAGCAGCAGGCCGCGCGGGTGGTCGGCTACCTGGAAGATCTGTTCCGGCTCTCTCCGCGACTGCCGGGATTGAGCGCGCAGGACGCCGGAGTGATCGCCGGCTCGCTGTGGATGGGGCTCACGGTGAATTCATTTTTCCTCGACCGGCTGACCAGCCGGCGCGCGCGCGAGCTGCTGAGACGCGCGATGCTCTATCTGGCGGGGCTCGACGAAATGACGCCGCGCAGCAAAAAGCCGGCGCGCACGAACGGCCGCGCCAGCGATTCCCGCCCCCGCGTCTAGCGCGCGGGTCAGCCGCCCGGGAGCGGCGGATGAAGATCGCGCCATGGGCGCGCGCTTTCGTATTCCGCGGCGAGCGACAGAAGATCGAACTCCCCGTTGGGACGGCCCACGATCTGCAGTCCGATCGGCAGTCCCGTTTTGGTGAACCCGGCGGGAAGCGTGATCGCGGGCTGGCCGGTCGCGTTGAACGGATACTCGAACGCGATCCAGGTCCACAGCTCATCGAGGTAGCGCTCGGGGCGCGAGGGAAAGGTCCCGTTTCGCATCGCGGGCCGCGTCATCGTGGGCGTCAGCAGAGCGTCGTAGGGCTCGAGGCGCTCGACGATCACGCGCGCGGTGTTTTGCATGGTGACCAGCAGGTTGACGTACTCGGCCGCACTGACGCGCTGCCCCACCGCAAACATCTCGCGCACCACAGGATCGACGGACTCGAAGTCGCTCACCGCAATCGCGGCGATGCCAACGCAGATCAGGATGCGCGCGCATTCGAGCAGCATCGCGCCCGGGTCGAGTGCGAGCGGCTCGACGCGATGTCCAAGCTCGCGCATCGCCGCGGTCGCCGCGGCGAATGCCGCGGCGACCTCGGCATCGACGGCGCCCAGCGCGGTCTCGGCGATCGCGGCGAGGCGCAACCGCGCCGGACGCGCCGCGACCGCGGCGGCGAACGGGCGCGGTGGCGGCGGCGCCCAGTAGGGGTCGCCGGGCGCCGGTCCCGCGACGACGTCGAGCATCAGCGCGACGTCGCGGACTGTGCGCGCGAGCGGCCCGCGCGTCGCGAATCCGCCCCACGCCTCGCCGCGATGGGGCGCGTAGGTAATTCGCCCGCGCGCGGGCTTGAGCCCGACCACGCCGCAGTTCGACGCGGGGCCGCGAATCGATCCGCCGCCGTCGCTGCCCTCGGCGAGCGGCCCCAGGCCCGCGGCGACCGCGGCCGCCGCGCCGCCGCTGGAGCCGCCGGCGTTGTACTCGAGGTCCCACGGGTTACAGGCGGTCGGACACAGCCCTCCCTCAGTCGTTGGACGCGCTCCAAATTCCGGCGTCGAAGTTTTGCCGAGCAGGATTCCGCCCGCGCGCGCGAGCCGCTCAGCGATCACTGCATCGGCGGGCGAAATGGAATCGGCGTAGTTGCGCGAGCCGAGCGTGGTCCTGATTCCGCGGGTCGGCGTCAAATCCTTGAGCGAGTAGGCGACGCCGTAGAGCGGCATCGATGCGGCGCTGGCGCGTGAGCGCTCGAGCCGCTCCGCGTCGGCGAGCGCGCGCTCGGCGGTGATTGTCATGTAGGCGCCGAGTACAGGGTTGAGCCGCTCGATGCGCGCGATGAAGAACTCGGCGACCTCGCGCGGGCGGACTTCGCCGCGCGCGACCAGGTCGCGGAGCTGCCACGCTTCGGTATATGGCTCGAGCATCGCGCCTCCGCGCTAGCGCGCCGGCTGGCCGATCCAGCGCGGCGCGCGGGTCTTGTAATTGGCGTAGCTCGCGCCCCACCGGCGCTGCAACTGCCGCTCTTCGAACGGAACCAACAAGAATGCCGCGGCGCTCCAAAGTATCGCGAGCCCGACCGTCACCGCGACGCTTCCATAGAACAGCGCCCATCCGAGCCAGATTGCGATCGCACCCACGTACATCGGATTTCGCGTGTAGCGATAAGGTCCACGAACGAGAAGGTAGTCGGGCGTCGACTTGAACTCCCAACCTTCTTTTCCGGAATCGAAATGAAGGCGGAGTGCCGACACGATAATTCCGAGTCCGACCGCCAGCGGCACCAGGCCAAACAGATTCAAGGCGCCGGGTCCGCGCGGAGACCATCCGTGATGCGTCGCGAGCAGGGAAATCGACCACGGGAGCACGATATGTCCCAGCGTCACTCCGACGGTCCATATGATCGGACCTGCCGCGCGCGGTAAGCGGGCCACGCCGTTCCTCTGCTTGATTCGCCGGCGCCGGCAGCCGGAGCGCTCATGCGCCGCCGCGAATTTTTCGTTCCTCGCGTTCGCGTAGCTCGCGCCGCATGATCTTGCCGGTGACCGTCACCGGGAAGTCGTCGACGAACTCGATCTCGCGCGGATACTCGTGCGCCGCGAGGCGCTTCTTCACGTCCGCCTGCAGCTCCTTGATGAGTTCATTCGACGGCTGGAAGCCGGGCAGCAGTTTCACGAACGCCTTGATCGCCTGCCCGCGCTGCGGGTCGGGCACGCCGATCACGGCACACGACGCGACCGCCTTGTGCTCCATGACTTTCGCCTCGATCTCCGCGGGGCCGATTCGATAGCCGGAGCTCTTGATCACGTCGTCGGCGCGGCCCTGGAAGTACACGTAGCCCTGCTCGTCCATGTGCCCCAGGTCGCCGGTGACCAGCCATTCGCCCTTGAATTTTTCGCTCATCGCTTTCGGATTTTTCCAGTACTCGCGCATGACGACCGGCGAGTCGCGGCGAATCGCGATCTCGCCTTTTTCGCCGGCTTTCACCGGGATGCCCTCTGCCGAGACGATCGCGACATCGTGTCCTGGATACGCCTTGCCGAGTGGTTCCAGCGCAGGTTTTTCCAGCGCCGAGCAGGTGCCGATGAAATAGTTAGCCTCGGTCTGCCCGAAGCCCTGATTGAATTCGACCTTCAGCTCCTCGTCGACCCATCGCGCAAGCTCGGGACTTACCGGTTCGGCGCCACTCACGATGCAGCGCAGCTTGAGCTGGTACTTCTGGCGCGGACTCTTTACTTCGCGCAGCACCTTGAGTGCAGTCGGCGGGTAGAGGCCGACGGTCGCGCCATATTTTTCGAGGATGCGCATGGTGACGTTGGGATCGAAGCGCGCCTTGCTGCGATAGGCGAGAACCGGAATTCCGTACGGCCACACTGCGAGCAAGCCGTCGAGCAGGCCGCCCGCCCATGCCCAGTCGGCGGGACTGTAGTAGAGATCGCCGTCGCGGAGAAAATTGTACGAGTAGTCGATCCCGTTGTGGCCCAGCACGTAGCGCGCCACGTGCAGCACACCCTTGGGATTTCCGGTGGTGCCCGAGGTGTACATTAGGAGGGTGGGATCTTCGGCGCTCGATTTTTCCATCGCGAATTCGGGCGCGCCTTTCGCGAGCAACTCGTCGAAGCTGAGCCCGCCGCGGCTTCCGCCGGCCACGATGACGTGCTTGAACTCCGGCAGCTCCGCGCGCGGCACCGCATCCATCTTCTCGACCGTCTCAGGCTCCATCAGAATCGCCTTGGCCGCACTGTTCTCGAGCCGATAGCGGATCGCGTCGGGGCCGAAGAGCTTCGAAATCGGAAGCGCCACCGCGCCGAGCCGGTAGCACGCTATATGAGCGATCGCAGTTTCGGGGCGCTGCGGAGTATGAATCGCGACTACGTCGCCGCGCCGGATGCCAAGTCCGCGGAGCGCGTTGGCGAAGCGGTTCGACGCCTCGATCATCTGGCCAAACGTGTAGCGAGCGGTGTGGCCTTCGTCGTCCTCGTAGTAGAGCGCGACGCGATCGCGAAGAGCGCCGTGGCGATCGAGGCAGTCGATCGCGACGTTATAGTCCGCCGGAATTTGCCATCGATGTTTCGCGCGCGCATCCGCGAAACTCTTGGCGCCGTGCACGGTCTGTTCCTTGAGTCCGATCATCGTGATTATTCTCCGCCGCAGATCATATCGGACCTTCGTCCCATTTCGCACTGTCCCTGTCGGGCGTATTTTTCCAAGCGAATCGGAAAGTGCCTTAGATCAGGAGTAACTGAATCAGCGAATGGAGGAGATCGTGACGACCAATAGTATGCGAAAAACAATTGCGGCCGGCGTGGCCGCGGCGGCTCTGGCGCTGATGCTGGTGGCTTCAGGATGCTCGACCACGGTTGAGAGTGCGCCGGCGGCTGCGCAGGCGCTCCAGTCGGGTGGCCCGCTGCCTTCTTCCGTCACGGGATTTCTCGGCCCCGATGCG